>JAEUGZ010000155.1 GCA_016794725.1 Opitutaceae bacterium
CAAAGGCTACACCTCGAAACAGTGGGGTCGCCCCGCCGAGGCGCTCGATCCCTCGGTCTGCCGCCGCATCCCCTGGCGAAGCACCGTGGATGAACGCTACTTTCTCGACGAGTTCCAGGCGCTGCCCAAACACGGCTACCATACGCTCTTCGACCGCTTGTTCGATGCCTCGGGCGCGGACCTGCGGCTGGAAACCGACTATCGCGAGATTCTCCCGTATTTGCGATTCCGGCACCTGATCTACACCGGACCGATCGACGAGTATTTCGGTCATTGTTACGGTCACCTGCCTTACCGCACGGTGCGGTTCGAGCTGGAGGAACGCTCAGCCCGGCACACGGCCAGCGGCTTCCTTCAACCGGCCCTGCAGATCAACTATCCCGGCTCGGAGCCCTTCACGCGCACCGTCGAATTGAAGCACATCACGGGTCAGGTCAGCGCCTATTCCAACCTGGTGCGTGAGTTCTCCGAGGAGTACCGCGCCGGCAAGAATGATCCCTATTACCCCGTTCCAGGACAGGAGAGCGCCCAGCTCATCGAACGCTACCGGGATCTGGCGGATCGCGAAACCGGTGTGACCTTCATCGGGCGGCTCGCGCAGTACCGTTACCTGAACATGGACCAGATCGTGGCCGGCGCGCTGCACACGTCGGAGAAGTTGGAAGCCGCCCCGCCCCTTCCGGGGCATATCACTCCGCTGCGGGAACTGGCGCGGGTGCACGTCGCCTGACCGGGCGGGTCAATCGCGCGAACCGAGCCGCCAGAAAGAGCGCGGCAAAGGCCAGGCCGCAGGCCAGTGCCACCCAGATGCCCACGCTGCCGTAGGGGCCGTAGACTCCCAGCGCGTATCCACCCGGCAATGCCACCACCCAGTAGGCGATGAACGTGATGAGGGTCGGCACCGAGACATCCGTGAGTCCGCGCAGCGCTCCCGAACCGACCACCTGTCCACCATCGAAAATCTGGAAGATCCCAGCCACGATCAGGAGGCGGGCCGCCACCTCGATCACCGCGGTATCCTCGACAAAAAGGGACGCAATGGGATGGGCTCCAAAGGAGAACAGGAGGGCGAACACCGACATCAGCAGGGTCCCGGCAGCAAGAGCCCCGAATCCAATCGGACGAAGGCGGTGACTTTCGCCCGCGCCCACGGCCTGGGCTACCCGCATGCTGACGGCCATGGACAGGCCGAGAAGAAACATGAACGTGATCGCCGCGCAGGTGATCGCGATCTGATGGGCCGCCAGCGGCACCGTCCCTAGCCAGCCCATCATCACCGCCGCCGCCGAAAAGGCCCCGCTCTCAAACAGGAGTTGCCCCGCCGCGGGCAATCCTATCCGCAGCATGCTCTTCATGCGTGCTCCGGAAAGCGACACGCCCCAGGCCTCGGGCCAGTAGTCGCGAAACCGGACATCACCTGACAACCACACCATGATCACCCCCACAATCAGGCATCGCGAAATGAGGGTGGCCCACCCGGCGCCGGCGAGTCCAAGCGCCGGCAATCCCCAGTTTCCGTAGATGAACAGCCAGTTCAATCCAGCATTGGCCGCCACCCCACCCAGCAACACCATCATCGGCAGGCGCGGATGTCCGAGCGACTCGGCAAACTGTCGGAAGACCTGAAACAAAAGGGTGGGCACGATCGAGGGTGCAATGAGCGTGAAATAGGTCCCCGCCTCCGCCACCACCTCGGGTGGCTGCCCAAAGCGTTCCAGATGTTGGCCGATGATCAGCATGAGGGCCGTTTCCAGCAGGCCAAACCCCACCGCCATTGCCGCGCCATGGCGGAGGAACTGCGCGCAGGACCCGGGGTCGCCCGCTCCACGGGCCCGGGCCACCATGACCGCGACGGGCAGCAACAACCCAATGCCCACGACAAAGAAAAGCCCGTAGATGGTCCCAGCGAACGCCGAGGCGGCAAGCGGCACTGGACCCACGCGGCCGATCATGACCGTGTCGGTCAGCCCCATCAGCATCTGACTCACCTGCCCGATGATGATGGGACCCGCCAGAATCAGCGTGATTCTGGTCTCCTTCCACAAGGTCGTTGACGGCAGCGAGGACACGGACCGGCTAGCCGAAGGGCTGAGAGCCGCAAACGCAATTCCGACGTCAGTCCGGGCGCACCACTGACGCCGCCGGTCCCCCTTTCCCAATGAAGTTACGGAATCGCCTGACGGACGCGGACCGCGAAATTTCGAGCGGCCGCGGTGTCGGAAACAAAGCCGACGGCTTGGGTCACATACCCACCCAATTCAAGAACTTGCCACGGCGTTTGCTCCACTTCCACCAAACCATCGGCACTTTTGAAACTGACGCTGAGCTCAACCCGGTTGAGACCGGAGTCCCTATTCTTAATATTGACAACTACCTGCAATTTACCATCATTCAGAATGGAATGCTGAATGCCAGTGCTCGCCACCGTGCGTTGCACCCAAGGGTCTTGCAAAACGAGCTTCTCGGTTTGTTCGAGGGTGAACTTGGTCGTAGTCAACGGTGTCAAGGCGAGCGAGCCCATCTGACAACCCGCACCCAGAAGTCCGAACCCACAGGCAACAATGAAGCCCCTTGCCTGAGCGAGGAGGCTATGAATCGAGCCGCGGTGTGAAGAACGGAGCATCATGCAGGTGGTCGGTAAGCTTTAGGTGAGGTTAGCCGTGAAAATGTTCCGTCTTTGGGACAATCATCGTAACTTATGCCAGGAACCTGAATTCGGCTGAAAGGAAAAAGGCATTCCCAGCCCGCCCCCGGCCGGGAACGGCTCAATTACTGCAAAAAACCTACCTGACGGATCGCTTCGTAACAGGCAACACCCGCCGCCGTGCTAAGATTAAGTGATCGGAGATTCGGATTCGCGTGCGGGATGGTGACTCGGTGAGCCGGGCCCACTTCGTCGTGCAGCCAGGTCGGAGCACCGGCGCTCTCGCTCCCGAAGAGCAGACCATCCCCGTCTTCGTAGCGTACGTCCCAGAAACTGCGATCCGTCTTCGTCGTAAAAAGCCAAAGTCGCCGGGGCGCCACCGGACTGCTCCGAAACGCACTCCACGTGGCATGCTCGTGCACATCCAGTGAATACCAGTAGTCCATGCCCGCCCGACGGAGATTGCGATCGTTGATCCGGTAGCCGAGCGGGTGGATCAGGTGCAGCCGCGACCCGGTCAATGCGCACATGCGCCCCACGTTGCCCGTGTTCTGGGGTATTTCCGGTTGAAACAAGACGACATGAATCATGCAGCAGGAGCGGTACGAATTGGCCGCAGGGCAACCCCCGGGCGCCCCAGTCCGGAACGCGAAAATGCCTCCGTTGGCAAGCCGCGATCGTGCACCCGTCTCAGTCTTCGCGGGCGGGCGGCGTACGGGCGGAGTGCTCCAGGAAGTGACGCGGTGCCTGTCCAAAGTGATTCTTGAACACCCTCGAGAAGTGATAGGGATCGGCATAGCCCACCGCCGACGCCACGTGTTTGACCGGCAGTCCATCGCCGGCAAGAAGTTGGGCCGCCCGGTTCATCTTTCTTCTCGTGAGGTATTGGAAGGGGCTCGGGTATCCGTGGCGGCGAAAAACCCGGCACAAGTAGGCCGGTCGGACTCTCAACTCCCGTGCCACCTCACCCAGATCGTGCAGACGGGCAAAGTGCTGATCTAGGTGATCCTTCCAACGGGTGAAATGAGCAGTGAGGGGAGACTCGCGCGGCCGCGACGGTTTCAATCCCTCGGAGGCCTTCAGGATGATAATGCGCAGAAACGAGGCACAAATGGACTCCGCATGGCGGAGATCCTGCGCGCCGTGGGCGATCATCTGATCAAACAGGAGACCCACCGTTTCAATGTCGGGCGATTGCACGGCGGTTCCTGGCAGGAGGCCTCCCTCCCGCAGGAGAACGCGCGCCTCGTCACCAAAGAAATTGACGAAGTACTTGCTCATGGGCCGGTCCTCCCGATTGGTGATGACATGAGCGACCGAGGGTCCGTAGCAGAAAAGAACGCCCGGATGCAGCGGGTAAGATTGTCTATTGAGTTGCAGGCTGCCCCGACCATCGAGGACGTACTCCATGGTCAAACAGGGAAAGCCGCGGCGTTCAATCCGGTAGTCCCGGTTGCAGACCTCCCGGCCGGCGGCAATCAGTGACAAATCCCGTCGCGGCGTGATGCGGCGTCGAAAGTAGGCGTAGCGGGGTGAAGAGACCTGGAGTGAAAACGGCGGCAGGGGATGGAGCGAGGCGGGCGGGGATCGCAACATGGCCAAGAATATCCATCAGCTGGGCTGCTATGTCCATTCCAAGTGTACGGGGGAACCGGTTAAGATGACCCGTACGCCCCACTCCCCCGCCCCTTCCCCTTTTTCCCATGCACTATCGTCCCCTCGGCCAGACCGGCCTCTCCGTGTCCGTGCTCGGTTTTGGCGGATCGTCGCTCGGCTCCGTGTTCAAACCCATCGACGAGGACGCGGGCGTGCGGGCGGTCCACACCGCGCTGGACCATGGCATCAACTTGATTGATACCGCCCCTTTCTACGGCCTGACGCGGGCCGAGGTCGTGCTGGGCCGGGCGTTGCGCGAGATCCGGCGCGACCGCTACCTGCTCGCCACCAAGGTGGGACGATATGGATACAAACTGGCCGATTTCGACTTCACGGCCGAACGGGTGACCCGCAGTGTCGACGAAAGCCTGCAGCGCCTCGGGGTGGAGCACATCGATTTCATCCAGGTCCACGACATGGAGTTCGGAGACCTCCAGCAGATCATCCATGAGACCCTCCCGGCGCTGCGACGCGTGCAGGCATCGGGCAAGGTCCGCTTTGTCGGCATCACCGGCCTTCCCCTTCGTCTCTTCCGCGAAGTCATGGACGTGGTCCCGGTCGACCAAGTCCAGTCGTACTGTCACTACTGCCTC
>JAEUGZ010000164.1 GCA_016794725.1 Opitutaceae bacterium
GTTGCCTCCACCAAGGCGGGGGTGATGTGCTCCGCACCATCGAGGAACAGGGCTCCGCGACAATGGGTGCCCAGTTCCGCCAGCGTCACGCGCACTCCGGGTCCCGGCACCTCATCGGCTCGATCGGCGAATCGTTCGAGGAAGAGCGGAGCCTGGCAGATCGCCCGGCTGTCCGCGAGGATCAGCGTTTCCAGCGTCCGCCGTCCGTCTCCGACGACTTCCGGCAGGCGCTTTTCGGTGACGGCGAACACGCGCCCGTTTGGCTCCGACGGTCGTCGGAGGTAGAACACGCCGAACTCCACACCTGGCACATACGCTTGCACCAGCAGGCGTTCGGGCGAACGGACCAGGGCGGGCTCGAGGTCTTCATCCCGACGCACAATGATCACCCCTTGCCCGCGCTCACCCACGTCCGGCTTGAGTACAACCGGAAATCCACCACCCGGGCCCTCCATGAATGCGCGCACCTCGGCCGCCCGTTGTGCCACGGTACCCTCCGACAGCAAACGCCACCGGGCAACGCGCGGCCCCATCGGCTTCGAGGGCAGCTCTCCACCCTCCAGGCCACGCAGGATCGCGCTCTTCGACTCGCCGATCAACCCACCCCCGCCTCCCATGCCCGGGTTCACTGCGGTGACCACGCGGAGGCCGCGGTGACGCCATCCCAGCCACCCGAGGTACACCACCACGGGAGGATAAAGCGCCCAGGAGGGCCAGAACTCCCAGCGGGTGAGCCGGCGCCAGCGGGACAAAGCCAATCGGCGTCCACGCCAGGTGCCCAAGTGAACCAACCCACGGACTGCGATCCACGCGGCGAGTCCGCTGGCCAGAAGGAGCGGCACCGTCTTCTGCCACGTCCCGACCCAGCCCAGAGTCCGCTCCCCCAACCCCGCCGCAAGCCCAACCAGGAGCGGAGTCCATAGGGCACAGGAGAGGATGAACCAACCGACCACCCGCCGCCACGGCGCGCGCAGGATTCCGGCCGCGAGGTAGGTCGCCAGACGGGTTCCCGGCATGAATCGACTCGCCAGGATCAGGCGCCCGCCGCGCTGCCGAAACCACTGCTCCGCCCGAGTCAGGCTGGCCGGGGTAACCCACCGGCGAACAGGCCAGCGCGCCAACACGGGACGGCCTCCCCACCGTCCAACCGCCACCAACATCAGGTCACCCGCGAGAATGCCGACGAAGCAGGCCAGCACGGCGGGAAGAAAATCGAGCTTACCGACGGCCACGAGCAGTCCTGCCGCAATGCAAGTCAGGTCCTCGGAGGCCAGCGTGGCCAGCGCCAACGCCACAAGCAGGGCCATTCCGTGGAGTCCATCAAAGGTGGGCAATGCACTCATAGTTCCACCACCCGACCATCGCTTGGTTTGGCTCCCGGCTCTCCCACGGTCCAGTATTTCAAGGAACGCAACCCGGTTCTTACCGTAATGTGGCTCACGCTGCGCGTCCTCGCATCGGCGCGTCGCATGCAGATCGAGGCAGCGCCCGACGCCGGCTCGTAAAACCAGTGAAACGCCTCCATTGCTTCCACAGTCACGGGAGCGCTCGTCCGCCACCGCCGGGCCCGCTCGGACTCGATCTCAGACGATGCAAAGGACGACGACGTCAGAAAAAGGGGCGCGGAGCCGCCGGACCATTGGACTCCGTCCCAGGTGCGCCATTCTCCCCGTGCTTCCGCGTCGAGGGCGACCAGGTGAAACGGCTTCGCCGCCTCCCAGGAACCCGCCTTGACCCGCTCGATCGCTTCGCGGGCAGACCGGGCGCCCGCCACCGTCCAGCACACGCCGCCGCGGCTCGGCGAGGGTCGATCCCAGCCTGACACCGATTGCGCGCGGGAAGGATAACAATTGAGCAAAGCCAGGGTCACTCCCTGTTCATTCAGCGCCAGCCAGGTGCCTCCACCGGGTCCATCGCGCGGCGCAATCACCCGGCCGCCGGGAGTCGTGATCACCGCCGGCGGACACTCCTCCGTCCGTGTATCCAGCTCGTCCCGATTGAAGAACAGGTCATACCCCCGTTCCGCCGACGGCCTCCAGGTCAGCGTGCACATAGGTTCTGGACCTTCACTCGATGGCGCAGCGTCGAGGGAGCCACCCCGAAATCGGGATCGAGCAGCCTTCCTTGGAGGCGACACATGATCGCGATGAGTGCGTAGTGGTGAATCGTGTGGCTGAGCAGAAACTCGAGTTCGCGCAGGAGCGAGGAGCCGGCCCACGGGTGCCGGGCATCGGACGGCGCCGTCTCCACCCGGACAAGGAGGAGGCCGTCGGAATGTTCCCCGGCCAGGGTGTCCAGCCGATCCATCAGGCAACGGATGCGACGGGCCGCTTCCGCCGGATCCCGTTCGATGGCCGGATCGCGCGGACGGTTTTCGTAGTCGATCCGCCCCGAGAGAACTCCTCCCAGGAGGCTCTCATAATGTTCGATGATGTGACGCACGTGCCCGCCGGGAGCAGCGCCGAAACACTCCGGCACGGGTTCACGGTAGGCCTCCGCGCTGAAGTCATCGAGGAGCGCGAGACCCTGCCGGAGGGCCTCAAGGTTGTCACGGATACAAGTTCGGATCATGACGGTGAAAAGGGGAGTTCAGAAGACAGGCAATCGGGTTCGGGGCTAGAGAAGGCGACCGATCACGGGCAGGGTCCGCCGGTGGCGCCAGAACAGGGCAGCGCTGCAAACCCAGACCACGCAAGCGAGTGCGAACAGGAGGCCGCCGTCGCCCTGGACCTCAATCCCCAGACGGGTGAGATGGAAAAAGATCGCACCACTCATGGTGCCCAGTGCCAGACCTGCGCCGAGGGCAACCGTTCCCGGGATAAACAGCAGCACACTGGCCACCGCCTCCACCGCGCCCGACCCGTAGCGACCCCAGGGCTCTTGTCCCACCGTGGTGAAGATGTAAATCGATTCGGCCGCACCCGAGAATTTGAAATAAAGGGTTTGAACCAGGATGATGGCGATGACGACGCGGGCCAGGCCATCGAGCCAGGTCACCACGCGGGAGGAAGCTGCAGGGGACGAAGGTGTCATGGTGGTGTGAGCAACGTCGCCGCGTTTCATTCCCCGCGATCCGCACCTTTGTTCAGCCGCACTGCATGTCGCCCGAACTTTCAGAGGATGCGCCGAAGTGCATCCATGCCGGTCTCGCTCACCAGCACATAGGCGTGGTGGGCATCCGCCCAGGTCACGGACGCCAGTTGACCGCGGGCGCGAAACACCGGTGCGAGATCTTCGGATTGGATACGCAGTCCCGCACGCGGCATGACATAGAGGTGAAAGCCACCCTCGCGCTCGAAACAGATCTCGAACACGTCGCGACCCGCCAGGCGCACCACCCGGCAGCCTTCGCGCCGGAGTCGTTCAGCATCCCCCGGAAACGTCGCCACCCGGTGGCTGGGATCGGCGAGCCACGTGGCCAACGAACCCGGGGTCGTGTCGTGACGTCCACCGTCATGAGGACCGGCGACTTCGGCCATGGCCAGACGCGCCGAAGCCGCGGCGTCAAATCGCTCACCGGGATCGCGAACCACAATCCAGCCACCAATGGCGGAGAGAACCAGCAGCGCCGCGATCGCCCAGACCCAGCCCGGATGCGGCCGCCGCTGGCGCCGGGTGGCACTGACGTCGGCCCCGGCCAGAATGCTCTCACGCAAGCCGGCGGGCACGGGAACCTCCCGTAGCTTGGCCGCCACGGCGGCATCCCACGCCTGTTCGCGCTGCAACCATACCCCCAAGGCCGGATCGTTCCGCGCCCGGGCAAGCGCCTCGGCGAAGGCCGGATCGTCGGCATCACGTCCACCCGGGCGGTAGGCCCGTAGGATGAATTTGGCATCGTCGTTTGTCATGATGCGGCTCCTTTCCTCCCCCCAGGGAAGGGAATGGTCTTGGACTGGGGATCCCGGGCGCGCTCGCTGAGCAGGTCCCTGAGTTGCGTTTTGCCGCGCGATAGGCGCGACATCACGGTTCCGACAGGGACCATGAGGGCCTCGGCGATCTCCTGGTAGGAAAGGTCCTCAAGATAAAAGAGCGTCAATGGCGCCCGGAACACTTCATCGACCCCTTGCAACACCCGCACCACGTCCTGAGCATCAAGGCGACGCACCACGTCCATGGTATCATCCGGTGGGTCCTTCAACGCCGCGGGCTGGTCCTCAATCGCCGAAACCCGGTGCTCCCGTCGGCGGATGCGAAGAAATTCACGGTAGAGCGTCGTGAACAGCCAGGTCTTGGCCTTCGAGGGGTCTCGCAGCCCACTCCCCTTGGTCGCCCAAACATAAAACGTCTGCTGCGTCAGGTCGCCGGCATCCGTCGCATTGCGTGCCAGGCTCAACGCAAACCGGTAAAGGCTGGCGTAGTGGTCATCCACCAATCGCGTGAAGGCATCAGACGGCATGCGACAGGTGAGAGTCGGGAACCGTCATCCCTATTCCCGAAGGCACGGAAAAAAGGCGCAGGGGCGATTCAAGGACTTCACGCCTCCTGACGCTTTGCCACCGGTTCGATCGAAAGGCACTCCACCGGCTGGCCCCATTGCTGAAGGCTGGGTCCGACTTCCAGGCGGCGCAGCCGAACGCGGACTGTTTCGCTCCCTTTCCACTCGCCTGGGGGAGGGACGACGAAACGTAGCTTCTCGCCCGAGGCGGTGATGAGGCCCCAGAATCCCCCTTCCAGTTGCAGCTGAAGCAGTTTACCCTCCACAACTTCGACTTCTGCCCCCGCGGGTTTGGCGGCTGCGATGGAGGTGGAAACCTCCGGGGCGTTCACCGTCGCCGAGGTCGGGCCTTTTCCGGTGCACCCGATCGCACACAGTCCCGCCCCCAGAAGACCGGCAAGGGATTTTGTTCTCCACGGAGATTGAAACCGACGGGCCATAGCATCTTCAATGGGCCCGACCTCGAAACGACCTGCAAGCCGCACTTCCACGCTCGCTCGATTTTTCCCTCCATGTGTCTCCGCCGCGGCTTCGCCGCCCCTCTGGCCCTCCTCGTTGTCGTCACCGGCTGTCTGACGCGCCCTGTTTCCGGACAAACCGCACCGACCCCGGCGGACGAAGCGGCGCTCGCCGCGTTTCCCCACCGTCCCGACCGCCTGATCCTGGAGCGGCGGACCGGGCAATCCGCCAGCCGCGCCGCGGAGTTGGGACAACTCCACCAGAGTCTGGGCGCCCGCACCACCAAACGCTACCCGGACCTGAATGACCTCGAGGTGGTCGAACTCCCGGTCGGCGCAAATCTGGAACAGGCGCTCGCCACCTACAAGGCGAGCGGCTTGGTGACCAAGGTGCACCGCGACTACCTCCGACGGATCTCCGTCACACCCAATGACACCGACTACCTGAACGGGCGACTCTGGGGCCTGCACAACACCGGCCAGCTCAGCGGTATCAACGACGCCGATATCGACGCTCCGGAAGCCTGGGACATCCGCAATTCAGCCTCTTCCGTGATCGTCGCGGTCATCGACACTGGAGTCCGGACCACCCACGAGGACTTGGCGGCGAACATGTGGCGCAACCCGGGGGAATCCGGCAACGGGCGCGAAAACAACGGCATTGATGACGACGGCAACGGATACATTGATGACGTGTTCGGCATCAACGCCCGCACCGGCAGCGGCAATCCCACCGACGACAACGGCCATGGCTCGCACTGCGCCGGCACGATTGGCGCCGTCGGAAACAACGGTGTGGGCATCACCGGTGTCGCCTGGTCGGTCAAGATCATGGCGCTGAAGTTTCTCTCGGCAACGGGAGAAGGGGCCGACTCGGACGCGATCGAGTGCATCGACTACGCGCGCCGCAAAGGCGCCCACATCCTCAGCAATTCCTGGGGCGGCGGCCCGGGCAGCAGCGCTCTGGAAACGGCGATTGGCGCCACCCGCTCTGCCGGTCTGATCTTTGTCGCCGCCGCAGGCAACGAGGCGTCCGACAACGACCGCGTGGCGTCGTTTCCGGCCAACTTTGACTTCGACAACATTGTCTCCGTCGCGGCCGTCGACCGTCGCGACCAACTCGCCACCTTCTCCAACTACGGCGCCAACAAGGTCGACCTGGCCGCGCCAGGCGTCGAGATCCGTTCCACGTGGTTCACCAGCGACTCTGCCTACCAGAGCATTTCCGGCACCTCGATGGCCACGCCGCACGTGGCCGGCGCGTTCGCACTGCTCAAGGCCCAATTTCCCGGCGACTCGGCGCAGCAGTTGATCAGCCGCATGCTGGCCGCCACGGATCCTCTCAGCTCCCTTGCCCGCAAGTGCCGCACCGGCGGACGGCTGAATCTCGCCCGGGCCCTCGGGGGTGCAGTGGTCGCGCCGCCCAACGACGCGTTCGCCAACCGGATCGCGCTGCCCAGCAGCAACACCACGGCGGGTGTCTTTAGTGGCAACGCCTCCCGGGAGGCCGGTGAACCGACCCACGCAGGGCGCACCGGTTCGAAATCCGTCTGGTGGAGCTGGACTGCACCCGCCGCCGGCCTGACCCAGGTATCAACACTCGGCAGCGACTACGACACCCTGCTCGCCGTCTACACGGGAACCACCATCAACGGACTCACCCTCATCGGGAGCAACGACAACGTTTCGGCCAACGACCTGACCAGCCGGGTCCAGTTCAATGCGGTGGCCGGACAGACCTACATCATCGCGGTGGACGGGCCCGGCGGCGCCACCAGCCTGACCGTGTCGCAATCCGTCGCCAACGACGCCTTCGCCGCTCGCACCGTGCTGCTCGGGGACAATTTCCGCATTCTGACCAACAACGCCGGCGCGACCGAGGAACTCGGCGAACCCCTGCATGCAGGTCAGCGAGGCGGACGCTCGCTCTGGTGGCAATGGACAGCTCCGTTCTCCGGGCGGGTCATGATCTCCACCAGCGGATCGGACACGGTCGATACGCTGCTGGCGGTCTACACCGGCACCAATCTGTCCACCCTGCGGGAAGTCGCTTCCGACGATGACAGCGGCCCCTCCGGTCTGACGGCGGAGTTGTTCTTCACCGCCAGCGCCGGCACCACCTACCACATTGCGGTGGACGGCTATCAGGGGGACTTCGGCGACATCGTGCTCACCCTGAGCAACCGGCTGAACGACAGTTTCGCCAACCGGAAGTCCCTTTTCGGCAATAGCACGACCTACGGGCACACCATTGCCGCCTCACGTGAAACCGGCGAACCCCGGCATGGTGGCGAGGATGGAAACGCATCAATCTGGTACGCCTGGACCGCGCCGTATTCGGGTCCCGCCTACGTCAGTACGTACGGCAGCGACTTCGACACCTTGCTGGGCGTCTACACGGGGCTGAGCCTCTCGACCCTCTCGGTGGTCGGCCAGAATGACGATGAAGGCGGAAGTCTGACCAGCCAGGTGACCTTCAGCGCCGTTGCCGGCGTCACCTACCTCATCGCCGTCGACGGCTACGACGACGAATCAGGGATGGTGACGCTCACGGCCTTCGTCGAGCCGCCGCCGCCTGGAACCCCGGTGTCCGGAGCGCCGCCGGTGCGTCTGACCAACCTGTCGGTCCGCACCGTGGCCGGCAGCGGCGCCCAAACCCTGATCATGGGCTTCAGCACCGGCGGTCTGGGAGCCACCAGTGTCGACAAGCCGCTTCTCCTGCGCGCGATCGGCCCCACCCTCGCCTCGTTTGGCGTCACCGGCGTGCTTTCGGATCCGCAGGCCGAGCTCTTTCGCGTGCCCACCTCGATCGGCAGCAACGACAATTGGGGCGGCACCGCTGCGCTGGTGGCGGCCAACGCCAGCGTGGGCGCCTTCGCCCTTCCCGCCGCCAGCCGCGACAGCGCACTGGCTCCGTCGCTCTCTCCGGGAGGCTACACGCTGAACGTGACCGGCGTGGGTGGCACCACCGGCGTGGCTCTCGCCGAAATCTACGATCTGACTCCGACCGCTGATTTCCGGACCGACACCCCGCGTCTGATCAATGCCTCGGCCCGGAGTCAGGTCGGAACGGGGAGCGAGATCCTGATCGCTGGCTTCACGCTCTCCGGTCAGGGAACCCGCACCATCCTGGTCCGTGCGATTGGTCCGACCTTGGGCAAATTCGGTGTCGTCGGCGCCCTGGAGGACCCGGTCCTGCGGATTTTTCAGGGGTCGGTGCCACTGGCCGAAAATGACGATTGGGCCCGTTCGGCCAACGCGGCCCAGATCGCCGAGGCCGCAGGCCGGGTGGGTGCCTTCGCGCTCGCCACCGCCGAACTCGACTCGTCCATTTTGATCACCTTGCCCGCGGGCAGCTACACCGCCCAGATCAGCGGCTTCGACAATGTCACCGGGGTGTCCCTGGTGGAACTCTATGAGGTTCCCTGATCGGGCCGCACCGCCAGCTTCACCGCTTCAGATCCGCCAGCACCCGACCCACGTGGGTCCGGCCGGCGTCGGTTCCGAATCCGGTTTCCGCTCGTCGCCATGAGCAACGCGACCGCGCCGTTGCGCACGCAGTGGCTGACCGTGTTGTGCTACCTGGCGATGATGAGCCTGGCCATCGGGCTCAACCTGCTGCCCGTCTTTCTCACCACGCTGAGTCACCTCTACGGTGGAGCCGATGGTCTCTCGAAGGAGGAACTGGGTCGTCTCGGCGCCGTGGGCTTCACCGGCCTGGTGGTGGGCATTCTCGTCACCGGCCCCCTCGCCGACCGGGCCGGGGCGAAACCGTTCGCTCTGCTGGGCAATGCCTGCATCGCGGTCAGCCTGGTCGGCCTGGCACTGGCTCCCACGTACGCCTGGCTGACCGTGGCCATGCTGGTGCTCGGTTTGGGCGCCGGCATCCTCGACATGGTGCTCAGCCCCATCGTTGCCGCACTCCATCCGGAACGTCGCGGAGCGGCCATGAACTGGCTGCACTCGTTTTATTGTGTCGGTGCCGGAGTGACGATTTTCGTCGGAACGATTGGCCTGCAGGCCGGGCTTGGGTGGCGCGGCACCTGCCTGGTGCTGCTGCCTTTGCCGCTGGGCTTGATGGCGGCATTCGCACCACTGCGATTCCCCACCCTGGTCAGCGACGGGGGCCGGACTCCTTTTTTCGGTCTGGTGCGGCAGCCCTGGTTCCTCGGCGCGCTCGTGGCAATTTTTCTCGGAGGCGCCACCGAGGCCGGCATGGCACAGTGGCTGCCGGCCTACGCTGAAATGTCACTCGGATTCTCAACGTGGATTGGCGGTACGGCCCTTCTGCTCTTTTCCCTCGCAATGGCATTGGGACGCATGGTCGTCGGTGCGGTCGGACCGCGCTGGAATCCCTACCTGGTGATGGCCTGGGGTTGCGGCCTGTCTGCAGTCCTTTTTCTGGCTGCGTCTTTTCTGCCTTGGTCAGGGGCGGCGCTGACCGCGGCGATTGTCGTGGGAGTGACGGGGAGTTGTCTGTGGCCCACCTTGCTCGCGGTCACCGCGGATCGACACCCCGACGGCGGTGCCAGCATGTTCGGCGCACTCGCCGCCCTCGGCAACGCCGGCGGCATCGTGCTGCCCTGGCTGGTGGGCTGGGTCGCCGACCGTCACTCGCTGGCCATTGGTCTCGCCTGGTCGGCGGTCGCGCCCGGCCTGATGCTTCCGCTGGTTCTCCTCCTGCGTCGGTTCCGGTGAGTCGCCCCGGCGATCACCGGCCGGCGGCGTCCGCAAACTTGAGACCCACCACGCCGGAGACAATCAGCACGAGGCAAACGAGACGGAGGACGTCACGCGACTCCCCCAGCCACACCATGCCGATGAGGGCTGTGCCGGCGGCGCCAATGCCGGTCCACACGGCATAGCCGGTGCCCACCGGGATCGTGCGCAGCGCCTGCGCCAGCAGCACGAAGCTCGCGATCATGGTGCCGATGGTCAGCACACTCGGCCAGAAGCGTGAGAAACCGGCCGTGTGTTTCAGCCCGATGGCCCAGCCAATTTCCAGCAGTCCGGCGATGACGAGATAGATCCAAGCCATGGCAGCATCGTCGAATTTCCCGGGCTCCGGGCAAGCGTGTTTCACCCGGGCGGGCCAGACCCGCCTTTGCGCTTAACCTTCGGCGAACCTTGCGCTACGAGTGGTGATTCATGGCCGAGTTCATCAACCTCTCGTCGTATCGCTTCGTCACTCTGAACGGGCTCCCCGCGCTGCGGAGCGAGTTGGAGGTCGTCTGCCGCGACGCCGGACTGAAGGGCACGATCCTGCTCAGCCCCGAGGGGATCAATCTCTTCGTGGCTGGAAGCCGCGCCGGCGTGGATCGGCTGCTCGGTGACCTGCGCGGCCGCCCGGGTCTGCACGACCTCGAAGCCAAGGAGAGCATCAGTGACCATGCGCCCTTCGATCACATGCGCATCAAGATCAAGCGCGAGATCATCGCCTTTGGTGTCGAGGGCATCCACCCCGACCGGCACACCTCACCCAAGCTGTCCGCCCGGCAACTGAAACAGTGGCTCGACGAGGGTCGCCCCATCACCCTGCTCGACACGCGCAATGAGTACGAGGCCCGGATC
Source organism: Opitutaceae bacterium (assembly GCA_016794725.1). Classification (GTDB taxonomy): domain Bacteria; phylum Verrucomicrobiota; class Verrucomicrobiia; order Opitutales; family Opitutaceae; genus UBA6669. Next base: position 10,465 of record JAEUGZ010000164.1, read on the forward strand.
GGCACCTTCACCGGGGCGCTGCGCCTGGGCATCGATCACTTTCGCGATTTTCCCGCCGCGGTGCGTCAGCTGCCGGAGTCACTGAAGGACCAGCCGGTCGTGATGTTCTGCACGGGCGGCATCCGCTGCGAAAAAGCCGGACCGCTGCTGGAGCGGGAGGGGTTTCGCTCCGTCCACCAACTCGAAGGAGGCATCCTCAGGTATTTTGAACAGTGCGGAGGCGCGCACTACACCGGCGAGTGCTTTGTCTTCGACCAGCGCGTGGGAGTCGGTCCCGACCTGCTCGCCACCGGCGCGGTGCTGTGCGAGGCCTGCCAGATGCCGGTCCGCAAGGCGGAACAAGTAGCACCCGACTACCTCGCCGGAAACCACTGCCCGAGTTGCGTCCGCGACCGTCCCCGGGCCGGGCTCAGCTCAGCCAGCGACTGACCTCGGTCACCACCTGATAGCAGCCGAGCGCGGTCATGAGCACGGAGGCGATGATCAGGCAGACGAGTGAAAGCGGACGCGCCCGCAATTCGCGGTGAGGCGAAGTGAAGTGGAAGTACAGCGCCGCTCCCGCGAGAAACGGGAGCATCAGGCCCTGGGCTATTGCTCCCCAGAACACCAGTTTCACCGGATTCCCAAACACCAGAAACACCGTGGTGAACGCCACGGGAAGCAGCACGCAGCACCCCTTCACCCAGAGCACCCGCTCCTCCGCGCTGCGGTAGCGCTTCAGACCGAACAGCCCGAGCGCGTCCACCAGCAGGCGTGCATTGGAGGCGGTCGCTCCGAAGATCGTCGAGTAGAGCACCGCGATCGCACCGAGCAGGAAGAGCCAGAGGCTCCACTCGCCGAAGGTCTCGCGGTACATGAACGAAAGCACCTCGATCATCTGCTGATTTTGGACGACGAGCTTCTTGGCGTGCAGGATGGCCGCGCCGAGCAGATAAAATGCAACGGTCGTGGTGGTGTAGAGGGTGAAGGACATCCAGGCGTCGACCCGCATGACCTTCAGCCAGCCGGCGGCCCGCACCCGCCATGCCGCCGAGCCATCATCGGGTCCAAGCTTGCGGGCGTATCCTTTCTCCAAACACCAGTAGGGATAGTAGATCAGCTCCGACGCCCCCACCCCGATGATGCCAAAGGCGCCAAACGCGGTCGCCAAATCCGCGGGCAGGTGGAAGGAAAGCCCACTGGCCAGCTGCGCACCGGTCACGGCATAGGGCGTGAACTGGAGGAATCCCACCGCGACCAGGGTGGTGAGCGTGAAAGCGCCGACCATGAGCATCGACGTGGTCTCCACCAGCCGGTACCGGCCTATCACGAGCAGGATGGCGCAACTCGCACCGATCGCCACCGCCAGCCAGGCGATGGGAATGTTCGCCCCGCCCAGCTTCAGCGCCGTGGCCGTGCCGCCCACCATGCCCGCCACCTGCGGCACGAGGCAGATGTACATCGCAAGCCAGAGCCACAACACCCAGGACACGGCGAGACGCGGCCCGGGCAGGGTGTTCAGGGCCTCCAGGGTGGTGCGCCCCCGGGTGATCGCATAGCGCCCCAGTTCTA
>JAEUGZ010000207.1 GCA_016794725.1 Opitutaceae bacterium
GCACTGTCTGGCGATGGACTACCTGCCGGGCGAGGAGCACGTCATCGCCAAGCCGCGCGACTACGATTTCTGGCGGAACGCGGTCAACGCCCACAGCGGGCGGCCCAAGCTGCCCGTCGCCGACCTTTTCGGTTTCGCCCGGGACTACTTTGGCCGCCCGGTAAAGACCGCGTCCTATACCGCCGCGCCCTGGAACTTCCGACGCTTCCTCTGCCGGAGCAATTTCGACGCGGGCGCCTTTCCCAGTGACATCACCACACCCATCTGGGGCCAGAACGAATACCACGCCGGCGTGCTTTGCGGTGTGTCCGCAGCCGAACGTCGCAAACACCTCGACCGCGCGCGACAACTCTCGCTCAGCCTGCTCTACTGGCTTCAGACCGAGGCGCCCGATCCGGCCACCGGTCGCACCGGATTCCCCGGACTCCGCCCCCGCGGCGATGTCTTCGGCACCGCCGACGGGCTTGCGCAGTATCCCTACATCCGAGAATCCACGCGCATCCGCGCCGAGTACCTCGTCCGCGAGACCGATTTCCGCAATGATGTCCCGGCCAACAAGGATCGACCGGTGAAGTACGCCGACAGTGTTGGCACCGGCGGCTATCGCATCGACATCCACAAGCCGGTCAAGCAGGGCAAAGGCGAGATGACCTCCGCCAACCACGGCAAGCATGGGTGCCAGCAGATCCCGCTCGGCGCGCTGATCCCAGTGCGCGTGGAGAACCTGCTGCCCGCCTGCAAAAACCTCGGCGTCACCTCGGTCGTCAACGGGGCGTTCCGCCTGCACCCGAACGAATGGAACATCGGCGAGTCGGCGGGTGCACTCGCGGCCTTTTGTCTTCATCGCCGTCTGTCCCCGCGCCAGGTGCGCAACACCGACGCACACCTCGCCGACTTCCAGCGCGAACTCGTGCGCCAGGGTGTCGAACTCGACTGGCCCGCTGGACACCGCGAAACCGCCCGCTCCTACTACAGCCACCACAACGTGGAACTGAAGGACATCGACACCTTCTACTTCGGCGAGGCCTCCCGCCTCTGAGGCGGCACTCCGGAGATCCCGTGGCCCGTCCATCACCCTCCCGCTGCTTTCTCATGAGTTCACCCACCACCACTCACCGCACCCAGGTTCTTGTCATCGGCTCCGGCGCCGCCGGCCTCACCGCGGCAATCGCCGCGGGTCGCAATGGGGCTGATACGATCCTGGTGGAGAATGCGGGCTTCCTTGGCGGCATTTCCTCCACCCTGCCGTGGCTCGGTTTCCACGACCGCGACTATCGGCTGGTGGTCAAGGGCATGCCACTCGAGTTCTGCCGCCGGCTCCAGGCCGCCGGAGCCGCGAGCGACTTTGTCCTCGATCCCAAGTGCGCCTCGGCCATCGGAATCGATTCCCATTGGTGGAAGATTCTCCTCATGCAGTTGATGCGCGAGGCCGGCGTCCGCGTCCTGCTCCATTCCCAGGTGGTGGATACGATCCGTGAGGGGGACCGTATTGCCGGTGTGATCGTGGAGAACAAGTCCGGCCGGCAGCGCATCGAGGCCGGGGTGACGATCGACTGCAGCGGCGATGGCGACGTCGCCGCCCGGGGAGGCGTCAAGTGGGAGAAGGGGCGCACCGCCGATGGACTCGTGCAAGCTCCCACCCTCGTGTTCAAACTCGGAGCGGTCAGCCGCGAGGGCTTCGTGGCCGGCTGCAAGAACCCCGCCAACAACTATCGCGAGTGGCTCGCGCCCTATCCGGATCTGTGGGAAAAGATGATGCGGCGCATCGACCGGATGGACCTCATCATTTGTGGAGGGTACGCTGCCTTGATCGAAAAGGCCCGTCTGGCCGGGGACTTTTCGGTTCCTCAGACGCGCATCGTTGGCGTCAAGCTGCACCGCAACGACGAATACCTGGTGGTGATGACGCGCGTGCTGGGACTCGATCCGACCGACATCACCAGCCTGACCGACGCCTACTCCAAGGTCTACGAGCAGATTCCGGTCCTCACCCATTTTTTCCAAAAGTACGTTCCGGGCTTCGAGCGATCGTACCTCCGGGAAATTGCCCCGATGCTCGGCATCCGGGAGAGTCGCCGTATCACGGGTGACTACGTCCTCAAAGCCGAGGACCTGATCGCCGGCCGGGTGTTCGACGACGCCGTGAGCATGGGCGGCTACCACATCGACATTCACCGCCCCGCTGGCACCTGGGTCGATTCACACAATGTCCGCACGTACACGATTCCGCTGCGCAGCCTGATTGCGGGCGGGGTCGAGGGACTGATGATGGCGGGCAAGTGCCTCTCGGCGACCCACGAGGCCGTGGCTTCAACCCGGGTGGTGCCAATTTGCATGGGCCAGGGTCAGGCCGCTGGAACCGCCGCGGCTCTCGCCGTGAAACACCAACGCTCGGTGCGCGAACTCTCTATTTCCGAACTGCAGGATACACTCGCCCGGCAAGGCGCCGAGTTCGGCCGCACCCTGGAACCCCCGGACCAGCGAGCAATCGACGAGATCGGTCAGCTACCAATCGATGAGCCGCCGACGACGGGCGACCGTGACGCCGCGTCTGCGGCGGCTGGCGCCTGGGTCGAGCGAAGGTAGAGTCAGGAGGGCACTTGGGCTGCACCCACGGCCCGCGGCCAGCGGAGGGGGAACCCCACGATGGCCGAGCTTGAAAAGCGCTCTGGCCAGTCCCCACGAAGGGCCCTGTCCTCCCCCACCCGACTGGCACTTTCTCCAGACCTCACTGCGGGCATTGCAGGACGTTGGAATCGGGGTTTTCTCATCGCTGGCCCTCTGCTCCCCAACCTACCCGTCCCGTTGTGCCCACCCCTGCCGCCAGCGCCCCCGATCTCCCCGTCTTTCGTCAACCACGCTGGCAAATGACCGCAGTTCTGGCGGCCGCGGCGGCGCTCAACTTCGCCGACCGAGCCACCATGTCGGCCGTGCTGTCGGCCGTGCGGGTGGACCTCGCCCTCTCCGACGTCGCTCTCGGGATGCTCGGCTCCTTTTTCCTCTGGAGCTATGCCCTCGGCTCGCCCATCGCCGGCGTACTTGCCGACCGGTGGTCGCGGGCACGGCTCGTCGTCGTCAGCCTCTTTGCCTGGAGCGCCGTGACGGTCTTGACCGGGCTCGCCACCCACTTGACAACGTTGCTCTCCTTGCGGGTGGCGCTCGGCTTTGCCGAATGCCTGTTTTTCCCGGCTGCATTTGCCCTCATCGCGCAACACCACGCTCCGATCACCCGGGCAAAGGCCATGAGCGTGATGACGATTGGCATCAACTGCGGCATGGTGCTCGGCGGCTCGGCGGCCGGTTTTCTTGCCCAGCACTACGGCTGGCGCGCAGGTTTCTTCGTGTTTGGTGCCGTCGGGATACTCCTCGCGCTCACCGCCAAGCCGTTTCTACCCGGCTCCGCGACCTTTGCGGCCGCACCCCAAACGCCCCAGCGCGCCGGTTTCATTGAAACGCTCCGGACCCTCGCCCGCGTCCCCACCTATTGGGCCATGGTCTGTGAATCGATGCTTTCCGGCATGGGCATGTGGATCTTCTTCAGCTGGCTGCCGCTGTACCTGCGAGAAACCTACAACATGTCGCTCGCCGCCGCAGGCTTTTCAGGGACATTCATGCTGCAGATCTCCGTGATGATTGGAATTGCCATCGGCGGCTGGATCTCCGACCGGGTCGCCATGCGGGGTCCTCACCGGCGCGTCCTCGCCTACGGCACATGCTACCTCCTCGCCGCTCCTTTCCTCCTGGTGTTCCTGGGTCATCCCGACTTCAGCGTCGTCGCTGCCGGCATCGCCGCGTTCTCCTTTCTTCGCGGAGTCGGTCAGGCCAACGACCATCCCACGCTGTGCGAGATCGTGCCTCCCAACATGCGCTCGACCGGCATCGGCTTGATGAATGCGTGCGCCACGGCATCGGGCGGATGCGGCGTGTTCCTCGCGGGATTCCTCAAGCGGGACGTGGGGCTCGGCGGCGTCTTCGCCGGCATCTCCGGTTCGTTCCTCGTCGCCGGTGTCATCATGCTCTTCACCTATTTCCGCTTTTCCGCCCGCGATTTCGAGCGCGGCCGGGCCGCGGAAGCCGCGCTCTGACCGGTCTCCCTCGATCTCGACCATCCAGCCCCTTCCGGGACGGGCTCGACGTGCCTGCAAGGACCCGCGACCCGATTCTCCGCAGTCGGAACGAATCAATCCGTTCACAAACCACGGATCCCTCGGTTGCGCAGGCGCGTCAACTCTGGGGCGATCCACGGTGGGTGTCTGTTGGAGGTGGGGTCGCCAACCCCGCGCGGATTGGCGTCGCGTGAAGAAATCGGACAACACAACCGAGGCGGGACCAGTGGTTCCCGTCGCGGCCTCACCGAGGCCACCTCCATCGGAACCGCTGCAATTTCCCACACCCGGTCCGTGAGTTGACGCGCATGCGCGGCCGCGGGACAGATGAACGCGGCTTCGGTCTACAAGCAGTTCTCCACCTGCCAGGTGAGTGCCCACTTTGGCTCAACTCGTTTGTGTCCGTATTGACCCGTGTCCATCCGTGGTTGAATCCCGGTCTTTGGGTTCAATCGCGGTTTTTTTGGGGTGAATACACACCTGGCAGTTTCCCGTTGCAGAATCGGCCTCGCGATCCCGGCCCCGTCCGCAATGGCGGGTGCCACCCTTCAAACATCGACAAAGCGTGTTTTCGTGGGGTTGTCCGGCCCAGCACAGCATCCACACCCAACCCGAACGCCGCCGAGAGGAAGAGGCAAAAGTGTGGTGGGCAACGCCCCTACCAGAGCACGGTGCGATCGATCTCGGCGAGCGAGGCGCGACCGCACAATGCCATCGCCGCCAGGAACTCCATGCGCAGGATCTTGATGGCGTGGGCCACGCCTTCCGCTCCGCCCAACGCCAGGCCGTAAAGGTAGGGGCGGCCAATCAGGCCGGCGGTCGCCCCCAGGGCGAGGGCTTTGAGCAAGTCGGTTCCCCGGCGGATTCCGCCGTCGACGAGCACCGGCACCCGGCCAGCGACGCGGTCGGCCACCGCGGGTAGTGCCTCCACCGACGCCGGGGTTGTATCCAATGCCCGTCCGCCGTGGTTGGAGACAATGATGCCGGCGGCTCCCAGATCGATCGCGCGTTCGGCATCCTCCGGGGTAAGTATTCCCTTGAAGACCACCGGGCGACGTGAAATCGAGCAAAGCCATCCCATCAAGGGTGCATCCAATCGTTGTGGACGAACCCCATCCAACGTCATCTCCGACCGCGGGCCTGTCCGGCGCCCCAGATAATTCGGGTGGTCGGTCCCGGGAGGCAGGCACATCGCCGCGCGTTTCTCCCGGTTCCTCACCCCTTCCACCGGACTGTCCACCGTCACACACAAGACCGACGCACCGGCATGCTCCGCATACTGCACGATGTCCCGCGTCAGTCCCTCATCCGGCTGGATGTACAATTGGAACCACAGGGGTCGCGGGGCCACTTCCGCCACCGTGTGGACATCCACATTGGCGGCGTTGCTCAGCACCATCGCCGTCTCACCCAGGGCGGCTCCGCGCGCGGTGGCCAGTTCCGCTTCCGGGTGCAGCAACCGCTGATTGGCTGCCGGCGCCAGCAGGAGGGGCCAGGCGTGACGATGGCCGAACAGCTCCACGGCAACATCCAGGCGGCTCACATCGGAAAAGAGGCGGGGACGCAGCCGGAGATTCCGCCACCGCTCCGCGTTCCATCCCAGGGTCAATTCATCCGCCGCCCCACTCGCCACGTAGTCATAGGCCATCCGGGACATCCGTCGCGCCGCCTCCGCCTCCATATCGTCGAGCGTCAGCAGCGTGGAGAAGTCGCACGGAGGGCCTTTGCCTGCTTCACCCTCTGGAGGAACCGGATGGGGGGAATTCACGGTCACAGGAAAATGCGAAGGAGGAGCATGGAGTCACAACATTGTGGATTCATCGTCTAATCACAACGCTCAACTTTCCGTCGCCGAGACGACCACGCCATCCAGGTAGAGGTAGCATCGCTTGTTGTTCTCCGCCTCGATCCCGAAACCGGTGCCCACGAGCCCGGGACACTTGTCGGTGCCGGTACGCCACCCTTCAAGCGGCGGGACAGGATCGTGTCGCCGGCCCTGGACGTCGAACTCCTTTCCGTGACAATGGAAGTCAACGTATTCACGCCGGTCGAGGTCGAACGTGAAACGCAGATAATTCCACTGGTACTTGGTGGCCGCGCGATTGTATCCGAGGTCTTGATTTCCATCCGATAGGTATTCCCAAGGTCCATCTTTCACGCCCTCGGAGCCGATGTTCGCCTGCCATCGCCGGACAAGCCGGCCCTCCTCCGCGTTGTGATAGCGCAGGGCGGGCCACCAGCGACGCGGGGATTGCCCGTCGGGCTGCACGTGATGCAGGTCCATGACGTCGAAGGTCAGATAGAGGGCCCGAATATCGGTTTCACCCAACTTGAAGTCAGACGCCTCCGCCTTGAAACAGAACCAGGTCTCCACCCGGAATTTGCCCCGCCATGGTGATCCGAGCCGTTTCTGGGCAAACACCTTGCTTCCGGCCACCGGGAGCGTCGGCACCTTCAGTGCGTACGTTCCCGTCAGCCCTCCCGCGCTGCCCACATCCCACGAGGTCAGCGAGCTGAGCATTGGCACCGCCCGGGGACCGAACGGTAGTTTCCGGTCGACTCGCATGGCTGTGTCTTTTCGTGCCTTCTCCACCGCCTGCATGACGGAGTCCACCGGCTGGTAACGCCCGGGGTAGTCCTCCCACCCGTCATAATCCGGAAAATAACCCTGCCAGCCATGCAGACCGGTGTTAAAATCATCAAAGTGAAGAATGCGCTCCAGCGGAGTGTAGCGGCTGAAGCGGGGATCGGACCGAAGCAGGGCCTGCCGAAGGGACGGTGACGAGTCGCTCATCGTTATCCTTTCAGCACCCAATAGAGGTCGATCACGCACGCCGAAGCCGGCTCCGGAGGGCCGCCCGAAACTTCACCGGCCAGACGAAGCCAGTTGCCAAACTGCGAGAGCGCGAGGCTGGCCCCTCCTGGCTGTCGCACGTGCAGGGGGCTGGCCGGGTGATCAATCCATCTCGCGCCGTCCGCGGAGATCTGGGCCCGCAGCACGAGCAGGGGAGCCGGACCCGCCATCTCCCTGACGTACGCCACGGCAAGGGCCTCATCCGCCCAGCCTGCCTCGTGTGGTTCGGTCATGAAGCTCCCGTTCGCCCGATGCGAGAGCAGCTCCAGGGGTGCGGTGTGAATCGTCTTCATGGTGAGGTGCGAGCGGCGATGGCGGACTTGAGGGCCTCCAGGGTTTCCTTTTTCACAGGCAGGATGCTCACCAGCCGGTGGCGGACGCGCACGAGGTCGTCGGCCTCCTTCACTCCACAGAATCCGCGGCGGGCGATCGCGGGCGCGATCACTTCGCCCACCTCCTTGAGCAGGCTGGCTTCAGTCAGGCCGGCGATCTTGTCCAACTGTCCACGCAGCATGGCCACAATCTCCGGCGTGCGCGGGAGGGAGGCCAGTTGCCGGGAAAACTCCCGCCGGAACGTCTCGCGATAAGGGGCTTCGCCGGGCTCCGCTCCGGGATGCTGACGGCGCGCCGCGACGGCGGCCAGCGTGGTCAGACCGGCGAACGCCTTCTCCGCCGGCGCGGTCTGCAGGCTTCGTATCCAGGCGGCCGTGGCAATCGCCTTGTCATTGTCGGCGAAATGGGGGGCCAGGTGCACGCGGGACGAGAGCAGGAGCTTCAGGGTCGCGGGATCGTCAACCAGCGCAGGAACACCGAGCTGCTCCTCGACGCCCGCGGCCACCTTTTCCGCAAAGGGCCGGAACTTCTCCTCGTTCGTCGCCACCTCGAGCGGCAGGCCGGGTAAAGGAAAGGACAGGTCCGCCGCCATTCCGCAAAGGGCGGCGGCGAACATGAGGGCAAGGACAGCAAGGGAGCGGTGGGTCTTCATGGGTGTTATGCCGCAGGCGACCGCTGGCCCCAGGCGAGCAGTGCGAATGCGGTCAGGTGGAGAAATCCAAGGGCGGAGAAGACCGGCACATAACCGACGGTGGCGATCAGCCGGAGGTGGGTAGGAAAACGCATGAGCGGGGTGGACTCAGGGGCAGCTTGGCGGAAAAGGGGAACGTGTCACGTTCGAGACCGGCGGTCCACCCGCCGCACACGACGATTTTGTTTTACCAGGGGTGGGGAGCCGCTGTCTCGGGTTGAAAACCGTGAGGGGCAACTTCCGACTTCCCAGCATCAAAAGTGGTGGCACTCTGCCTGCACCACCTTGCGGGATTGCCGAAACCTGGGCCGGTCCCATAAGAACAGCCCATGGAAAAGACACTCACCCGCTGGCGAGGAAAGGTCGCACTCGTCACGGGCGCGTCCTCGGGCATCGGGCGGGCGATCGCCGTGGACCTGGGCCGTCTCGGGTTGAAGGTCGCGATCACCGGCCGGCACCGGCCGACACTGGCTGTCGTGTCCGCAGAGATTCGCCGGGCCGGCGGTGAGGCGCTGATCCTCACCGGCGATCAGGCCGTGCTCGACACCAACCGCCGGTTCTTCCGGCGCGTGCGCGCCCGCTGGGGCGGCGTCGATGTGCTCGTCAACAGCTCCGGCGTGCGCGGCGGCACCTCCGTCTTGACTGCGTCGCTCGCGGAGTTGCAGGGCGGCTTCAATCTCAACGTCCTCGCCGCCACGGTCTGCATGCGTGAGGCGGTCGCAGACCTGCGCGGCCGGCCCGCCGGAGTCATCATCAACCTTTGCTCGATGACCGGACACCGGCTGCTGCCCGGAACGCCGGGACCCTACGCCGCCACCAAGCACGCGCTGCGCATCATGACTGACGGCCTGCGCGCGGAACTCGCGACGGAAAAGCTGCCGATCAAGGTCGCCCTCCTTTCCCCGGGACTGGTTGACACCCCCTGGCACAGCAGGCCCGGCGGCGTTCTGGCCCAAAAGGGCGCCTATCCCTACGAGCCACTGCAGCCGGCGGACATCGTCGCGGCCGTGCGCTACATCCTCGCCGCCCCGCCCCGCGTCCAGATCGGCGACATCCAGCTCCGCTCCACCGGCCAGCCGTTCTAGCCCCCGGCCTGGTAGCGCCGGAGACATTCGTCCATCCGGCCGGTCGGCCGGGCGTCGTAGCCGGTGAACTCGCCCTTCGTGCCAAAGTACTGGACCGCCGGCACCCACGGTTCGCGGGTGCCCATGTCGAAGTCGTTGAAGAATGTGATCATCACCCCGGCCTCGACCAGACGGCGCTGCAGCCGCTCGACGCTCACGTGCGCCGGAGCGACACCGTCGCGGGCAGCCAGGATCAGCGCCCACGCCGCCGACTCGGCCAGGTGCATGAGCGTCGGGGTCTGCCGCACCGTGCCCCAGCCCACATGCGTCGCCGAAACCGTCGTGACGACGAGGAGATTGTCCAGTTCGCGCGGCAACAGCACACCGAAGGGCACCTGCCCGGGACGCGACACTTCCATCTGAAAGAGCTGACCGTCGCAGAGGGTGCCGGGAAGGCGTTCCGTGGTGCAGGCAAGCGAGTCGAGCGAAAACTCCGTGATGCCAATCGAGTCCGCATGCACCGGTGCGCGCTCCCGCCCTGGCGCGAGCAAGGCGTCGTGTTCGGTGAATACACTCCGCCCCACCAAACGACGGGCTTCCCGGACATAGAGCTGCCGCGGAAGATTGTGATGGTCAACAAACTCGTCCCGCGCCAATCCCCATGCGCAGGCTTGGGCCCGAAGGTCGGCAGGCACCTCGGGATCGTGCTGCAGGAACCACATCAAGCCGAGCCCATGGTCAAGGTGGCGCCGCTCGATCTCGCGCCGGAGCATGGGGGTGGCCTCGGCGTATCCCTTGCCTGCCCCGGTGAGATTGGTCGCGTTCCAGCTTCGTTTGCGGTTGGGCAGGGCGTGGCCGTGAAAGAGATGGTCCCGCTCCGCCATCTCGCGCAGCGAATAGATGAGGAACCGGTGATGAAACGGGAGCGGCAGCTTCTCCTTTTCCTCGGGTGACAGGAGGATCGGCGCGTACACGGATCGGTCGTAGTCCGATGGCGGCGATTCCAACAACCTTCGGTTGTCTGGATTGTCCGTCAGACAAAGTCGGTAACTGTAGGACTGGATACTGTCATCGCCCTCCCCGGTGCTGCCGGGAAGCGGATCCGACGTGCTGCTGCCCGCAGTCACAAGATTGAGTCGGCCTTCTGCCGCCGCCCGAGGATACACCCCGTTGAGCCATTGGGTGAACACGCGGCCCGCGCGGGGTTCGCCAAACTCGCTCCGACCTTCACGGCCCAGGCGCCACGTTGCGCCCGCCAGAGCCATGAGGTCGCCCTCGTAACTGCCTTCGATCATGGCCGCGGCGGTGATGCGCACAATCCGGCCAGACGTGTCGTCCCTGAATCGCACCGCATTCGCCTGCCGGCCGTGACGTTCAACTTCGATAGGACGATACTCCTTCAGCCACCGGATCAACGGTTCCTCCCGCACCCAGCTCTGCAGGATCCCCTCAGCCACGTGGGGTTCGAACTTCATCATCATGCCCCCCAGGCAGACCTTCAGTTGCTCGGACTGCTCACCGTAACGCTTTCGGTAGTGGGCCGTGACCCGGTCGATGAACTCCTGCAGGAGGGGTGACCGGTTCCCGCGGTAGTGGGTCTCGACCGCGCCCAGTGAAGGCAGCGAGCCACCCAAGTGTGAGGAGGGTGTGACCAAAATCACCTTTCGCCCTTCCCGCGCCAGTCGCACGGCTGCGACCAGGGCCGGAGCCGTTCCTCCGTACACCAACGCCTCGGTTGTCTCTTCGTTCAGCATAGATTCAGGCATGGCCAGACTCATTCTTCCAGTCACTGACGGAACTTCCCGGAACAAAATCGGGCACAACGCGATGCTGTTCCACCAGGTGCAGGGCGCCTCCAACCACGCGAAGCACACACCGGAACAAGCGCCTCGCCAGGGTTTCAACATTCACCCGATAAAAGGTAGGCGTAGGGGAAAGGAATCGGAGGAACACTTCCTCACCACGGCAGATCATTGAAACGTCTCCGGGAATGCGACGACCCAGTTCCATCAGCCGGGTGGCCACCGCCGCATAGTGATGCGTGCGGCAGACGATGTACGCGGAAGGTGGCAAACGCAGGGCGGCAAGCCGGTCGATCTGGCGGCGCAAGGCCGCCACATCGTCGTCGGGGCGGGCCACGACCGTGGGCACCAGGTCCGTCTCCGGATGGACCCGAAACGCCTCACGAAAGCCAGCCAGGCTCTCCTGGTCACCCGCCCGGCGCAGATCATGCGTCACCAGTGCAATTCGCCGGTGCCCGCGCCGGAGCAGCACGGACGTCGCATGCCGGATGCAGGCGTGGTAGTCGATCCCCACGGCCGTCAAAGGAAGGTTCGGATACACGTTTCCGTAGATCACCGCCGGAGCGCCGCTGCGGGCAAACCACTGCTGGAGTCGATGGTGCGCCATGATGGGAATCCAGCAGGCTTGGGGATGGCTCCGTTGCAGCGGAGGCATGAAACGCCCGGGATCCATCCGGGAAAAGCGTGTGCCCTCAAGGACTTCAAGCTGAAGCCCGGCCTCGACCGACATCGAGCGCACCAAGTCCAGCACCTTCACCACATAGGAGGGCATCGAATGGATGCGCTCCGGGCAGATGATGACGAGTTGGGGGCTGACCGGAACCGGTTTCGCCACAGCCGCCGCGGATCGTCGTCGGATCCGATAGCCGCGCTGGGCCACCAGACTCAAATCGCCGGCCTGGCGGAGCTCGCCGAGCGCGGCGCGGAGCGTGCCGCGGCTGACATTGAACAACCGCACGAGGTTTCGTTCGCTCGGCAGCCAGTCGACCCAGCGACCGACGGAAATTTCTCGACGGAGCGTTTGGGCAACCTGGTCGGAAAGGAATTCGCGCCGGGGCGCGAGCATGGGCGCGATAGGGAGCAATTCACTGAGGCTCTTCGAGCCAGGTTCGGCCGGCGAGGGCAAATTCGTGGTCTAGTCGGTGGACCAAGGTTTTGCGGTTCATTCTCTTTCGTCCCGTCACACAGTGACTCGCAGTCTGCCCTCGCCGGTACCCGGATCCAAGCCCCAGAAATCCATGAATTCCCGCACCCCCGTTCCGACCCTTGCCTTCCTCCTGATTTGTCTTCCCGCCTACCCCCAAACCTCTCTAACGACCGGCGGCAGCGCAGCTCCGGAGGAGGTGGTCGAATTGTCGCCGTTTGAAATCTCCGCGAAAGCCAACCGTGGCTACGCCACCACCTCGTCGCTCTCCACCTCGCGCATCGCCGTGCCGATCACCGAGTTGCCGTCCACCGTCATCACCATCAACGAAGAGCTCATCGCCGACAGCGTGGCGGTGGACATGCGCGACACGTTGAACTTCGTCGCGGGAGCGTCGCAGGGAAACCAAGGCACCGGCACCCAGGAACAAAACGCCCTCTCCCTCCGCGGCTACACGGTGAGTTCCTCCCAACGAGACGGCGTGGGCGATCGAATGATCACCGCACAGGGTGGTTTTGACTACTCCTACATCGAGCGCATTGAAGTCGTGAAGGGCCCTTCGGGAGTCCTCTATGGCAGCCACACACCCGGCGGCGTGATCAATTTTGTCAGCAAGCGACCGCTGACCGAGCCCCGAACGCGCATCACCGCCATGGCGGGGTCGTACAACAGCTACCGGCTCGATGCCGACACGTCAGGCTTTGTCGATCGCAACCGCAGGTTCGGATACCGCCTCGCCGTGGCCCGCGCTGATACGGATGGCCCCCTGGACTTCGCGAGCGAACCAACGGGCGGGTTCACGGCCATCAATCCAAGCCTGTCCTATCGTTCCAAGGACGGCCTCTATGTCTGGGCCTGGGGTGCCTTTGTCCGTGATTCGATGAGACGGCTCATGCTCACCGCCCACGCCTACCAGACCGGTCCCAGCAGTGGACAGGTGCTCTTCAGCGAAGCCGAACGGGCGCAAGGCAACAATATCTTCCGCAATTTCACGGAAGTGGACACCGACAATCTCGAACTCGGCCTCAGCAAGTCATTCTCCTTTGGGCCCGTGACCGCGGATGTCAGACTCCTTGGGCGGCACTTCAAACTCGATTCTTCCGGCGACCGCACCCGTGCGGTCGGAACGGCGGTCGACTTGCTGCTCGACGCCCAAGGCAATGTGCTGGGCACCGATTCCCGCACCACGTCCTACGCCGTCGTGGCCGAGCGGCTCGCGAGCATCGCCCGCCAGCAGATCCGCTTTGACAATGTATTCAATCAGCAGGAGGGCGAAATCTTCACCGCCGATGTCAACTTCCAGTTCGAACTCGGACCCACGCGGCATCGTCTGCTCACCTATTGGACCCGCGATACCTCCGATGGCAGCTCGGCCAACAACAACTACACGATCAATAACACCGCCAAGCTGGTCGCGCTCGGCGCCCAACTCGTCGGCACACAAACCCGGCTCCAGGTCTGGCCAACACCAGCGCCGGCGATGCTCCAGCTTGAGCGGGAAACCATCGTGGCGCAATCGGACACGCGGTCGCTCAACACCAACATCTCAGAAAACGAGTTGATTGCATTCGGAGCCATCGAACGGATGGGACTGTTCAAGGACCGCCTGTTCCTGGTTGCCGGGGCGCGCAAGGACAAGCTCGACACCCAAAGCGTCACGTTCGTCAACACCGTACCCGGTGCGCGGGTACTGCAGCCCGACGAGAGCACGACTCAAAGCTACGCCGCGCTCGCCAAGGTCCACGATGGCAAGTTCGGCACCATCTCGGTCTACTACAACGACAACACCACCTTTGTGCCCGTCTTCACCCGGGACAACAGGCTCGGGCCATCCCTTGGGCAGCGCTTCCCGAACCGCAATGCGAGCACTCAGGAGTTCGGCGCCAAATTCGACCTCAAAGACAGCCGCGTCGTCGCCACCGCCTCGGTCTACGACACCACCGAAGACAACGTTCTCCTCCAATTCAACGACCAGACTGGAGCTGTGACCGGCATCCCGGTCAGTGTCTACCAGGCGCCGGTCGGCGCCCGCACGACCAAGGGCTGGGACATCGACCTCAACGTTGCACCCCGTCCAGGCTGGGAAGTCATGTTTTCCTATGCGAAGATCGACGCCCAGCTCGAGACGGGGTTCGCCGCCCCGGAACAACCCCGCAGCACCCTCTCCGGCGTCGTGCGACACGAGGTGCAGCAGGGACCGCTGAAGAACGCGTCGGTCATGTGGATGTACAGCCATTGGGGCAAGAGCCTCCTTGGGAGTCGGACCAACTGGTGGCTTCCCGCGGGGGAAACTCACTCGGCGGTCATCGGCTATCGTTGGCGCAGCTGGGACGCCCGGTTGCGGATCGAAAACGTCTTCGATCGTCTCGACGCATTGCCAAGCACATTTGAAACAGCCGTAGGGGTCACGCGCCCACGCAACTTCCGGTTCAGCCTCACCACCACTTTCTGAGGCATTGGACTGCCGGCCCTGCTGCCTCGCCTGCGGGCCATTTCCTGGGCCCGCTCGTCACCGGGCGTAGGTTCAGTGACGGAACCACTGAGCAGGCGTTGCAGCGATCTCTTCAAGAAAGCCAATCTGAAAGCAATGAAACTCCCCACCCCCTCCCTTCTGACCCTGACGGCCTTGGCGTTGCCTGCTTTCGGCGCGTGGCAGGAATCACCCCCAAACCTGCGCGACATTCCCGGCATCGAAAAATCCCTCGTTGTCACCGCCACCCCCGCCGCTCCCAAACACGGCGAACAGAGTGTTGTCCGCCTCAAGGACGGACGACTGCTCCTGCTCTGGTCGGAGTTTGTGCGCGAGGACTTGATGCCCGCCGGCGAACGACCACCTCCCTCCCCCCTGCGACGCGATCCGACGGGAGACGACGGATACGCCCGCATCAGCGGCAAGACATCAGCCGACGGTGGCCGTACGTGGTCGGCGCCGACCGTGGCCGTGGACGACAAGGACGCGCTGGTGAACTGCATCTCTCCCAGCCTCACCCGGATGGCCGACGGCCGTATCCTCCTCGCCTACAGCTGGCGCAGCGGCGGCAATGGCCGGGACAACTACGGCAACTGCGCCAAGATGATCCGGATCTCCTCCGACGAGGGCAAGACCTGGTCGGAACGCACCCGCATCACGCCGGAAAACGCCGAATACCACACCGGGTGCCACGACCGGGCGTGGACGCTTGATACCGGCCGCGTGATGGTGCAGTGCCACACCATCTTCCCTCCGAGCGTAGCCCAGCCTGGTCCGGGCTACCAGCGCACCACGATGGGCACGTACTTCGCCTACTCCGACGACCACGGAAAGACCTGGAAGCGCACGGACGTGATGAAAGACCCGATCGCATGGTTCGCAGGCCGGTTCGAGGAGGCCTGTCTGGCGCAGCGAGCCGATGGGTCACTGATCCAATTCATCCGCAACTGGCGCGGGCAGTCGTTCGTGTCGGAGTCCACCAATCACGGTGCCACCTGGAGTCCCCCTCGCCCGTCCGGCGTCTTCAGCGCCCTGGCCCCATCCTACATCACCCGGCTGCCCCGGAGCGGAGACCTTCTGATGATCTGGAATCCGACGTGGAACCCCGATGCACGCATCGTCGGACAGCGGACCGTGCTGGCCTGCGCCATCAGCAAGGACGGCGGCAGAACGTGGGGCCTGCCCAAGGCGCTGGAAACAAATCTCGAACAGTGGGCCGAGTATCCGGGAGTCACCTTCGATGGCGACCACGCGCTGGTTTACTACCGGGTCTTCAGCTCCGACCGGAAACGCTGCGACCTCGTCCAGGCGCGGGTGCCACTCACCTGGTTCTACGACGACTCGAAGATCTGACGCCGCGGAGCGCACATAGGTCTTTGATTGGAATGGGGCCTGCATGGAGGGCGTCGCTCCGACGACGCCGGGGGACGGTTCACGAATGACTGCGTCCGACTGTTTTGGTATCCGCGACGCGCAACCGGCGCCGACGGAGCGGCGCCCTCCATGAGAGCACCCTGCGGGTGCCCGGTTGTCTGCTGCCCGTTGGAGGTGGCCTCGGCGAGGCCGCGACGGGACCGGCAGGTCCCGCCTCCGTCGTCCGATTTCCCTACGCCATGCCAATCTCCGGGGGGCGACGACCCCACCTCCAACCAACACTGACCTTGGATCACGCTGACACGGGTCTCCCAGCGCGTCAGCGGAATCCGTGGTTCCGTCTCTATCTTCAGTTCAGAAGTTCCGGGTATACGTCAGACGGAATCCGCGGTGTTCGCCCGGGTTGGCCAGCCGCGCCTGACCCACGGTGATGTAGCGCTTGTCGAGGAGGTTTTCGACGTTGAGCGCGAACTTGTTCGCGCCACGAGACCAGGAAACAAGGGCGTTGGCCACCGTGTAACCCGGAATTCCGAAGGACCGGGGTACGCTGTCACGCTGCCCGGCGCGGTCGCCGACATGGGTGACACCAAAGCCCAAACTCAGACCTTTGACCCCGCCCGCCGCAAAGTTGTACTTGGTCCAAAGCGAAGCGGTCTGGTTGGGAACGTTGGGTTGCTCAAGACCGACGTTGGCCGGTACGTTGTCCTGAGTGATGGTGGCTTTGGCAAAGCCTACCGCCGCAATGATCTGCCAGTGGTCAGTGACGCTCACGCCGACATCGAGCTCGCTCCCTTCCGAGGAGATTTCGCCCGTTGCCACGGAAAAGCCTGGGTTCAGCACATCGACCGTGGTCAGGTTGCGGCGCTTGTTCTCGTACACCGCGACACCGCCGAACAGGCGCTTGTTGAAGAGTTCGAACTTAAGCCCCGCCTCCGTCTGCTTGGCCGTGGGCGACGGGAACGGGATGCCCTGCACGGATCCCGCACCCGAGGCCGGAGTGAAGGACTCGTTGTAGGAGGCGTAGAGCGAGAGCTCGGGCGTCACGCGCCAAAGGACACCATAGCGCGGCGAGGTCTTGTTCTGGTTGTTCGGCGTTGTGACGCCGGTCACGAAGCTCTTGACGCTCTGCTTCAGTTCGTCCTTGCGCACCCCGACAATGAATTGCACGCGATTGTCCAGAAATCCAAACTGGTCCTGGACAAAGTAGCTGGTCCATTTGCTCGACGTATACGCCACCCGGCGCGTCGTGAGCACCTCCGACCCAATCACGGTGTTGCCATAGACTGGATTATAGATGTCGAAGTTGCTGGGCGTAATGTTGTAGCGAAAATTGCTGTCATTGATGTCCTGGTCCTGCAAATACGCGCCCGCCAGCACCTGGTGCTCGGAGGGGCCGAGCTTGATTTTGCCAAGCAGGTTGAGTTCGCCCACCCACTGCTGCTCGTCGCGGGGAATGTCCTGCAGGAAGCGCGGGAACAAGTTGAGCGTCGTGCCCTGCGCACTGATGAACACTTCCGAACGGCGGCTGAAGGCATCACCATAAACCAACGTGGCACGCGCGCTCCAATTTTCATTGAAATAATGCTGCAAGGTCGTGTCCCAGATGAATCGGGCGACGCGCTTCTTGTCCACGCTCGGATCGCCGCGGTAGAATTCGTCGGGAAGGTTGAGCAGGGTGCCAACGTTGGCCGTGCTGAACCAAATGTACGGCTTGCCGTAGCTGTCCAGCAATTGGTCCTTCTGGTACTCTGCGCGCGTCACCAGATTGGTGTCCTTGCTGAATCGGAACTCCAGCGCGCCATTGAAGTAGGTGCGCTCGCGGGAGGCAAACGTACGCCAGCTCTCGCTGTCTTCATAGGCGGCAATGGCGCGGTAGTTGATCTCGACGTCGCCTACCTTGGCCGCCGGGCCCGTGGTATCGAGCACGGCCTTGTAGAAGTCGTAGCTGCCCGCGGTCAGGCTGAGGCTGGTTTGCCGTTTGGAGAGGGGCCGCTTGTCGACCAGGTTGATCAGACCGCCGGGATTGGCTGTGCCGTAAAGCACGGCGGAGGCTCCTTTGATGACTTCCACCCGGTCGAACGCCGCCATCTCGTCGAACGTAAACGCATTGTTCTGTGCGTACGGCGAGCCGTTGCGCAGGCGCGTGACCGCGAAGCCGCGGATGAGCAGCGCGTCGTCGCCACGTTGGTCGCCACCGGCGACATTGCTGACATAGCGGGCCGCCTGGAAGACGCTGCCCGACGCCGTGTCCGCAATGAATTCGCTGTTGAGCACCTGAATCGAGTGCGGAATCTCGATCATCGGGGTGTTGGTCTTGGTTGCACCGCTGGCGCGGGTGGCGATGTATCCTTTGTCGGTGGACGAAACCACCTGGAAGGGCGAGAGCTCGACAAACTCGGTTTCTTTCGGGCTGGCCGGCGACGTGGTTTGGGCTTGAACGGAAGCGGCCAGGAGGGTGGCGGAGACGGTCCAGGACCACTTCGCCAAGAGGGGTGAAGGCGTGCGACAATTCATGTCGTAAGTACGAGAAACGAGGGGTTGAGGGGTAAATGGCGCCGCGCAGCGTAAAGCGCGCGTTCCATCCGGTCCGGGTATAGCGCCGCTGGGTGCCGCCGGCAAAAGCGAAAGCGGTGGTGCTTTCCCCAGACCAGTCCTGCGCTGAGCACCCCAAACTGTCCCATCTGAAAGGAAACGGTCCGGAGAAATCGGGCATCGCCGAATCCCTCGGAGAGCGAGGAGCCCTTTCACCCTCGCGGACTCCGAAGCCGAACGGGCATCAAGAGCCTTTCCTCGTCACCGGATCGGATTGAATATTCAACACTCCCGCCCACCCGGTCGGGCTGCGATTGGACGGCTCGCAAGGCGGTCAGGCTCGACACCGGGGCCCGGGTCGCCGATCTCATCTCCGTGCTCGGCAACACGCGTCTCCTTGTCCAGGATCGTTTTCTCGGTTCTTCCTGCTCGATGGGCCGCGACCGAATTCCGGTCCCCCACCGGTTCGCTGGATCCGGCCCCGCTCACTGACGCCTCCAACCCTCGGCCCCCTCTTTCCAACTCCCACTCGTCATGCTCACTCGCCGCCACTTCCTCAAACACTCCACCACGGCCGCCGTCGGCGGAATTCTCGCCACGTCGGCCTTGTCGACGCGCGCCACGGCCCAGGTCGACACGTCCCGCGTTCTCAAGGTCGGCCTCATCGGCTGCGGTGGCCGCGGCACCGGGGCCGCGTCCCAGGCGCTCAAGGCCGACCCGAATGTCCGGCTGACCGCGATGGCGGATGTCTTTGCTGACCGCCTGGAATCGAGTCTGGCGACCTTGCGGAAAACGCTGTCCTCCCGGATCGATGTCACGCCGGCTACGTCGTTTGTCGGACTCGACGCCTTCCAGAAGGTCATCGACAGCGGCGTCGACGTCGTGCTGCTCACCTCCACGCCCGCCTTCCGGCCGCAGCACCTGAAAGCCGCCATCGCCGCCGGCAAACATATCTTCTGCGAAAAGCCGGTCGCGGTTGACAGCGCGGGGGTGCGTTCGGTGCTGGAATCGGCCGCCGAGGCCAAACGCAAAAACCTCTCCGTCATGTCCGGGTTCTGCTGGCGCTACGATCTGCGCATGCGGGAAACGGTCGCCAAGGTCCACGCGGGCGCGATCGGTGACATCCGCGCCATCCTCGCCACCTATCACACCGGCACCCTGACGACCAAATTCCCGGGCACGCGCACCCCCGGCCAGACCGATCTCGAGTGGCAGCTGCGCAATTGGTACAACTTCACCTGGCTGTCCGGCGACCACCTGGTCGAGCAAGCCATTCACAATGTCGACAAGATCGCCTGGCTGATGAAACAGGAGATGCCGGTGCAGGCGATCGGAGTCGGTTCGCGGGCGGTCCCCGCCTACGGCAACACCTACGACAATTTCAGCGTCAGCTACGAATACGCCAGCGGCGCCCGCGCGCAGCTCTCCTGCCGTCAGCACGACGGCGCCTACAACGAGGTCACCGACTACGTCATGGGCACGAAGGGCGTTTTTTCCAACGGTCGCATGGCCACGCAGGGCATCTCCGGCGAGACCAACTGGAAATACACCGGTCCCAACAAGGACATGTATCAGGTGGAACACGACGAACTGTTCGCCGCGATCCGTTCCGGCAGGCCGGTCAACGACGGCGTGTCCATGGCCCACAGCACGATGATGGCGATCATGGGGCGCATGGCGGCCTACACCGGGCAGGTGGTGACATGGGACCAGGCTTTGAACTCCAAGGAAACGCTCATGCCTACAACGCTCGACTGGAGCGCCCCGCTCTCCGTCGCCGCCCGGGCCACGCCCGGACAGACCAAGCTCGTCTAGGCCGGAGCGAATCCATGGAACCAAGAATGAACACGAATCGACACGAATAGAATCAGCGTCGGACTGAGCAAGGAGCCCGACCACCGGAGGGAGCGTTGAATCTGGGCTGCAGGATGGTTCAGAATTCCCTCCAAATTCGTGTTCATTCGTGTCCCTTCGTGGTTTCCGTCGACCTAAACTCATCCAGGCCCTGAGCCAGATCGTCATGGTGCCCCTGCGCGCAGCCGTCCGGCTGCTGATGCTGCTTGCCTGCGCCGCACCCGGCCTCCAGGCCGCCGCGGGCGACGTCGAGGAGGGGCGTCGCGAGTTCGTGGAGCCGCACATGGGCACGCTCTTTCGGATTGTGCTCTACGCACCGCCCGGAGTCGACGGATCCGCCGCCGCCAAAGCCGCCTTTGCCCGGGTCGAAGCCCTCAACCGCGTGCTCTCCGACTACGACCCGGAAAGCGAGGCAATGCGGCTGTGTCGGGAGCCTGCAGGCGCAACCGTGCCGGTGAGCACCGATCTGTTCTCCGTGCTCACACGGGCCCGGAATCTCGCCGTCGCCTCGGGTGGAGCCTTCGACGTCACCCTCGGCCCTCTCACCCTGCTCTGGCGCACCTGCCGCCGCAGCGGCGTCCTGCCGGATCCCGTTTCGCTCGCCGCCGCCAGGGACGCAAGCGGGTTCGCCCACCTCCAGCTCGACGAGGCCCGCCGCTCGGTGCGACTGCAGCGCACCGGTATGCGGCTCGACTTTGGTGGCATCGCCAAGGGCTTCGCCGCCGACGCCGCCCTCGCCGTGCTGGCTCAGCACGGCGTCGCCCGCGCCCTGGTCGCGGCCAGCGGCGATCTGGCGCTCGGCGAGCCACCTCCCGGCAAAGAGGGCTGGACGGTCGCACTCGAGCCGTTCGGCCCTACCTCCGGCCCGCCGTCAACGCTCGTGCTGGCCAATGCTGGTGTATCCACCTCGGGTGACACCGAACAGTCGGTCACCCTCGGCGGCGTGCAGTACTCGCACATTGTCGACCCCGCCACCGGACTCGGCCTGACCCGCCGCGTGGCCGTGACCGTCGTGGCCCGGCAGGCCACCCTGACGGACGGACTCGCCACGGCCTGCAGCGTGCTCGACGCCGCCCGAATCCGCGCGTTGGTCGAGGCGCTGCCCGAACCAGCCCACGTCATAGTCCACGAGCGGCGCCCGGACGGATCCGTCCAGTGCATCGCCTACGGCCGCCCGCCCGCATCTTTCACGTCCTCACCGCCATGACTTCCCACCGTCATCGTCTCTTCGCTCTCATCCTTCCCGCGCTCCTCGTCAGCCTCAGTGCCTACGTCGCGAGGGCCCAGACGCCACCCGAGCTCGATCCACGCGAACTCGCCTTCGCGCGACAACTGCGGGACAAGATCGTTGCCGCCGCCAAAGCGGAAGCCAACGCATTCAAATCCTACACCGAGTCGATCCCGGGCACCGAGGTGACCTTCATCCTGAAGCCCATCCCGGCCGGGACCTTCGTGCTCGGGAGTCCGGAAACCGAAAAAGGGCGTCAGGCCGATGAAGGACCAGCCGTGAAGGTGGCACTGCCCGGATTCTGGATGGGGCAGCACGAAGTGACGTGGAACGAGTACGAGGTGTTCATGTTTGCCACGGATGCGGCCGGAAGCGCCGGCAAGGCCGAGGCCGACGCCGTGTCGCATCCAACGAAGCCCTACGTGGAGATGAGTTTCGGCATGGGACGCGAGGGTTTTCCGGCGATCAGCATGACTCATCACGCCGCCTCCAAGTACTGCCAGTGGTTGAGCGCCAAGACCAAACGCTACTACCGCCTGCCCACCGAGGCGGAGTGGGAGTACGCCGCCCGCGCCGGCTCCCAGTCCGCCTACTCGTTTGGAGACGACCCGGCGCAGCTCGCCCAGTACGCCGTTTTTCAGGCGGACAAGTACGCGCGGGTTGGCAGCAAGCAACCCAACGCGTGGGGACTCTTCGACCTGCACGGCAATGTCTCCGAGTGGACGCTCGACCAGTACGAACCCGACGCCTACAGCCGCCTGCAGGGCGATCCCTCCCCGGGCACGTGGGTCCGTTCCACTCGCCCCTACCCGCATGTCGCGCGAGGCGGCAACTGGAGCGACCCCGCCGAGCTGCTGCGCAGCGCCGCCCGGCGCGGCTCCAGTCCCGACTGGAAGATGCTGGACCCCCAGCTGCCGAAGAGCATCTGGTACCACACCAGCGCCCCCTGGATCGGCTTCCGGGTCGTCCGCCCCATGGAACTCCCCTCCGCCGAGGAGATGGCCCGCAGCTGGAACAATGGCGTGGCCCTCGACGACTGAGGTCCGGCTCAGGTGAGCCCGAGCCAGCCGCGCGCCACCGCGGCATCCCGGCGAAAGAGCTCGACCGTGGTCGCGCGCTGGGCGTAAGGCGTGGGCTCCAGCTTGGGATACTCCACGTGGATGCAGACCGGAAGGCTGGCCCGGCTGCCCACGATTTGTTTCACCATCGCCTGGGTGACAATGCCCTCGGACAACGGCGTCTCGATCGTGCGGTCCCGGTCCCATCGGAAACTCTTCAGGTACAACGCGCCCACCCGCGGCGCGATCAGACGCACCGCGGTCGGCCAGGCCCGTCCCTGCTCGACCAGCAGGTGACGGGTGTCAAAGGCGACCGCGAACTGGGCCGGGTCGATGTCGTCGAGCATGAGGTCCAGGTCCCAGATGGCGGATCCCACATAGGCCGCGCCCGCGTGGTTCTGGAACAGCCCCTGCAGGCCGAGGTCGCGGTTCATCGCGGCAAAGTCCTTCATCTGGCTGCGAAATCCGGCCAGTTGTTTCTTGAGCGAAACAGTCTCGTCGTACTTGTAACCGCGGTGACGATACTGCGCGATGCCGAGCCGGCTCGCAGTGCGCAGCGCGCGTTCGAGGTCGGGCTCGTCGGGCCGGAGGAATGACGTGGCGAGGACCAGGATGCGCCGCTTCCGCCGCGCCAACGCCTCGACCAGCAGGGGCAGGTCGTCCGCCGCCCGCTCGGGGCGGACATGGCCTTCCGGCCGGAGCGTCAGCTCCAGGTCCAGGCCGAGTTCATCGTAGGTCTGCGCCGTTTCCGCCGGGGTGTATTTCTCGAAGAAGTGCTTTTCGAAGCCGGCGATGGGAAACGCCTCGGCCTTGGACGCCGGCGCCGCTGCCTGCGTCGTTTCGGCGAGACCAAACGTTGCAGCCACCGCCGCGCCGGCCTTGGCGGTCTGAACGAGGAAATCGCGTCGCGTCACGGGGGAGGAGGGGTTGGAAGCCATTCCGGAATGCAAACAACCCCGCCCCTGCGCTGCAACCCTGAGCCGTAACCCTGCGGACGAGGTCGACGACGCGTGAGGCCCACGTCCCGGCGGCGTGGCGCGAAGCGCGAGCCCGCGGCGGTGACGGAGCACCGCCCTCCAGGGATCCACCCTGAGGGTGACCAGGGATGCAGCGACCCGAGGTCGCTGCAAATCGCCCAAGCCCCCCGACCGAAGGTCACACCCCTGGAGGGCGTCGCTCCGACGACGCCGGGGGACGATCTCTGCACGACAACGTCCGTACGTTTTTGGTAACCGCAACGCGCAACCGGCGTAGAATCGCTCCTTAAATTGACGCGCCTGCGCGGCTGCGGCCCCCTGCACCGAATTTTTCTCTCCGCGCGAGCCTTGCGACCATTGGAACGGGACTCGGGCTCGCGCTTGGGAGCGTCACGGGGACAACGGGACGGACGGAGCGGCGGCTGTCGCCTCCGGCACGACCGGGGCCGCAGGGGTCGGAGCTGGCTGCGAGGCCACCACCTGGATCATCAAGCGCGGGCCCTTGCCATCCGGCCTTCCCGCCGCCACGCCGACAATTCCCGCCGCCGCCACGAGCGGGGCTCGTGGGGCGACCACAGCCAGGTGGCACACCAACGCCGGCTTTTTGTTCAGGTTGATGACGAAGGGCAGGGTGTAGGGGGTGAGATCCGGGAGCAGCCAGGGTCCCGGCTCCATCTTGCGGACGGCGGCACTGACAAATTCGATTCCAATGTCGGGGACCTTGCCTCCGCTCTTCAGGATCGACCACCACGGGACGTCGATCACCGACATGAGGATGTCCTGCAACCCCGGCGTCCGGCTCACGATGCTGAAAAACTCCAACAACGCCGGCAACGCGCCAATCAGCGCGCGCTCGTCGTCAACGGTCAGGCCGTGAATCGCCGCCCGTTTCTGCGCCGCCGCCACCACGTCGGGCGGAAAGGGCTGCCCCCCAAATCCAAGCGACTGCTGCTCCGCCGGCGCGCCGCCCTCCTTCGCCGCCTGCGTCCGGGCGGCCTGCAGCCGTTGAATGACCTGACAGGAACGATCTAGGCCCAATCCCAAATACTCGGACTGGGTCAGCACCCGCACCCGTTTGCCTTCCCGGGCTTCACGCGTCGGTGCCTTTCCCTGCTCAAACGGCCCCAGCACTCGCATCGCGAGAGCAGCCCGGCTTCCGGCAAAACGAAACTCGTGTCCGGTGGAACTGAACAGGCGCATGCCACGGGCGGGCGGCAACTTCGATTCCTTTTGATTCAGATCCGTCGCTGCAACCTGCACCAACCACTGTTTGACCGCTTTGCCCTCCACCCACGTGACCAGGGCCGTGAGCCCATCGCCCACCACCAGGCCTCGGGGCGTCTCGGCTACCACCACCGGTGCAAGGCTCACCGCCCCCGCCTCTGCCGCCGCACGTGTGCCCGGCAGGACCTCATGAAAGGTGAAAGCCGGTAACGTGGGCGGTGCCGCCGGCACGACGATTGCCGGACCGAGGAGAAGCAGGGAAAGACCAACGGCCTGGAGCCGCCGAATCCACCCACCCACAAAGGATTTCTTGGAAGAAGAAGCCATCGAAGCGAAGTGCGACCCGCACGGCGGGTGCGAGATCCCTCTCCCCGGCATCAACGACCGGCGCCCTCGAGTCCCGGGCGGACCAGACAGGGCCGCTTGGGATCAAATTTCCATCCCGGACAAAGGCACTGCATGGCCACTGCGTCATCGCGCCCGCCCAATCCGTGGTCCTGGTACAGCTGGTGGGCGCGACGCACCTGCTCCAGATCGATCTCGATGCCCAAGCCCGGGCCTTCCGGAACCGCGATCGCGCCCTTTGAAATGACCAGCGGCGATCGGGTCAGCCGTTCGGTGCCTTCCTGCCAGATCCAGTGGGTGTCGAGTGCGGTGATCGCACCGGGCGCCGCCGCTGCCACGTGGGTGAACATTGCGAGGGAAATGTCGAAATGGTTGTTGGAGTGCGAACCCCAGGTCAGCCCCCAGGCGTCACAGAGCTGTGCGACCCGGACCGACCCCTGCATCGTCCAAAAATGCGGATCCGCCAGGGGAATATCAATCGCCCCGGCCCGGATTGCATGCCCCAGCTCCCGCCAGTCGGTCGCGATCATGTTGGTGGCGACCGGAAGTCCGGTCGCACGCCGGAACTCCGCCAGCACCTCCCGTCCCGAATACCCTTTTTCCGCACCGCAGGGATCTTCGGCGTAGGCGAGGACATCACGTCGGCCGCGACACAGCCGGATCGCCTCCTCCAGACTCCAGGCGCCGTTCGGATCCAGCGTGATGCGGGCCGACGAGAATCGCCGCGCCAGCGCAGTCACCGCCTCCATCTCCACCTCCCCGGCCAGCACGCCTCCCTTCAGCTTGAAGTCACTGAATCCATACCGGGCGTGCGTCGCCTCGGCCTGCCGGACGATCGCGTCCGCCGTGACCGCCTCCTCATCCCGAATCCGAAGCCAGTCATCCCGCGCGTCGGGCTGGGTCCGATACGGGAAAGGCGTTCGCTTGCGATCACCGACATAGAAAAGATAACCCAGCACCGGCACCGTGGTGCGCTGCTGTCCCTCTCCCAACAGCGCCGCCACCGGGACTCCGAGATGTCGGCCCAGCAGGTCAAGCAGCGCAGACTCCAACGCGGTGACCACGTGCACGGTCGTCCGCAGGTCGAACGTCTGCTGTCCCCTCCCCCCCACGTCGCGGTCCGCATAACGCCGACGCACGGTCCCCAGAATGTCCTGATATGCGCCAAGCGGACGTCCCAGCACCAGTGACCGGCACGCCTCCAGCGTGCTGCGGATGGTCTCACCGCCCGGGACTTCGCCCAAACCCGTGTTGCCGGAACTGTCCCGCAAGATGACAAGGTTTCGGGTAAAGAACGGACCGTGGGCACCACTCAGGTTGAGCAGCATCGCGTCCTGCCCCGCGACCGGAATGACCAGCATCTCCACCACCAGAGGAGTGCGGCCCGCAACCGATGCAGCCGGTGGGATGGGTTCAAGACGGGATTCCGGGGACGAAAACGACATGGGCAAAGCGAGGGTGCGCCACCCAACCGGAGCCCGTGCACCGGCGCAAACCAAAGGTGCTATCCCGCCGGAGAATTGCCCTCGTGTCCTGCCTGATAGGTCCTTACGCAACCTCACGGGGCCACACACCCGGATTGAATCCGATCCCGGTCACCATCGCTCCCGAACGCCGCGGGAAGGTCCGCCGGAGTTGGCACACCGATGTCACCCTGGCCTGGCCGGCCCTCCCTTGACCTGATCCGGGGGCTTTGCCGTGATCCTGAGCGCCTCCCCCCAAGCCCATGAAGCCCTGTTTTTCTGCCCGCCTGATTGTAACGGCTGCCTGCCTGTCTGCCGGTTTCAATCCGGCCCACGCCCAGGAGGTGGTCGAGTTGGAACGCCTGGAAGTCACGTCCCAGAAGCGGACCCAGACCATCGAAGACGTGCCGATCGCGGTGACCGCCTACAGTGGCGCGTCCCTTCGGAAACTGGGGGTGACGGACCTGAAGAGCCTGGCTCCGTTCGTTCCCGGCGCGTTCATTCAGGAACAGTCGCCGAACAATCCCGGCATCAACATCCGGGGAATCACCACCGACAGTGGAGATCCCCGCAGCGAAACCCGGGTCTCCCTCTTTCAGGACGGAATCTCCATCTCCCGCTCCCGGGCCTCGGTCGTCGAGCTGTTCGACCTCGAGCGGGTCGAGGTGTTGAAAGGCCCCCAGGGCACCCTGTTCGGCCGCGGCGCGGAGGTGGGTGCGGTATCCATCATTCAGAACAAGGCGAAAAATGAGCGCCACCAGGAACTCGCGCTGGGCGTCGGCAACCATGGGGAGCGTGTCGTCGAGGGCGTCGCCAACCAGATCCTCGCGCCGAATTCACTCTACGGACGGGTGGCCTTCGTGGCGCGGGAGCGCGAAGGCACGATCGACAATGTCGCCGATGGTTCGGACCTCAACGGCAAGCACACCCGCGCACTGCGGGGCTCGCTGCGCTGGCAGGCGGGACCGGCCACCACCGTCGATCTGATTGTCAACTGGCAGCGCGACGAACCGCCGGGCGTCGCCTTCAAGAGCGGCACGATCGCCCCGACCGGCGGCACGACCAATCCGTTCACCTTTGCCGAACTGAACCGCGGGCGCGGGCTCTACGTCGATCGCACGGTGTGGGGAGCCACGCTGCTGGTGGAGCATGACCTCACTCCCGCCTGGTCATTGACCAGCACCACCGGCTGGCGGGAGTACGACTCGATGGAGGAATTCGACGCCGACGGCGCGCGCATCCACCTGCTGGAATTCGCCGAGGACGCGCAGGGCCGGCAGTTCAGCCAGGAAGTGCGGTTCAACTACGATCCCGGCCGCCGACTGACCGGCTTTGCCGGCGTCAGTTACTTCTACGAGGACGGGGTGCAGCGGGTGCCGTTTCACGGGGACGAACGCGCGCTCTGGCCCTTTCTTTCGGGACAGTTCCGCAGCGGCCTGATCGCCGCCGGGGTTCCGGCAGCGCTGGCAAATTTCGCACTCCCGACCGTCAACCCGTTTGTCCCCCAGACCAACCTGCCCGCCACACTGGCCGCGTTCGCCAATCCCGCCCTGCCGCCTTCGATTCAAGGACTTGCCTTCCTCGCCAACGCTCCTCTGAAGGCCGTGCAGGAGGAGGAGTACCGCGCCGAGGGCGAGACCTCCGCAATCGAGGTGTTTCTGGACGGCACCTACCGCGTCACCGAC
>JAEUGZ010000259.1 GCA_016794725.1 Opitutaceae bacterium
TGTGGTCAGGCCGTTCCGACTCCAGACCAGCTTCCAAGCGCCGTCCGAAATAAGAGTCTCCACTTTCGCTCCGCACTCGATTGCGCCAGATGGGAGTCGCCCTGCCAGCGTCGATGGAATTGTCGCGAGCCCCTTCGTGAACGAGATAATGGAGGCCCGGGGCTCTCCGCGGGCCTTTCGAGCCTTGGCCGACGCAATTTGGCCCCGGATCAACGAACCATGCTGGAGTTCCGCGTCCCACAGCTGCGGAAAGGCGAGCTTGGCCGATAGCTTCGCCGGATTGCCGGCAAATACTCCGCTGACAAAGGGCTGAAGCGCGTAGTCGACGATTTCGCGTCCAAAGTGAGATTCGACCAAAGCAGAGAGGCTGACGTCGCTCGTGCGGCTGCGCGGGCGTTTGAGCAGCTCGGCGACGATTCCAAACTTGGAGCGGGCCGAGAACAGCCCGGTTGAAATGAACGAGCCGGGTGAAGTTGGAAGCGGCCAGAGTTTGCCATTGCGAACCAGGTATCGGTTCTTGGCTTCGGGTCGTGCGGTGCACAACTCCGAGGACAGTCCCAGTTCGTCGAAAAGGGTGCGAACTTTGGGATCTCCCAAGAGCAGGGTGTTCGGCCCGGCCTCGATGAGCCATCCATCGGGAGTGAGTTCGGTCTGGACTGCTCCTCCGATGCGGTCCGAGGCTTCAAAGAGCCGAACGCGGTGGCCTTGGCGAGACAACGCGTAGGCGGTGGCAAGTCCTGTGACACCACCGCCGATGACGGCGATGGGGAGGGAGGGGGAGGAGTCCGTTGTCACACGGGAAGTCTAGCCGAATTCAGACCGACCGTCTGGTCATTTCTTGGTCACTTTCGATCCAATTACGCATTCTTAACGCCATTGCGTAACAGTATGGGTCAGAGACTCCATGCAGGCGATCTTGGCCTGAGGGGTGATGCCGTGCCCGAGATTGAAGATATGACCTGACTCTCCCCGGAGTGACTCAAGAAGACGGGTGGCTTCGCGACCGACGATCTCAGGTGTAGTCTGCATGAGCACCGGATCGAGATTGCCCTGCAGGGCGATTGTCTTTGGCACCAGGGCGCGCGCCGCGCGCAGGTCAACGGTCCAGTCCACACTCAGGACTCGGGCCCCGGTAAACGTCAGATCGACCAAATGCGATCCCGTTCCCTTGGCATAAAGGATGATCGGGAAATGGGCGGGCAACTGTGAGATGATCTCACGAATCCAACGCAGCGAAGCGGCTTCATAGTCACTTCCTGCGACAATTCCTCCCCAGGAATCAAAAATTTGAATCGCGTCCGCCCCTGCGGCGATCTGCATGCGAAAGTAGGCGATCAGGGCGGCGGTGAGTTTCTCGAGCAACGCGTCAAACAAGCCGCGGTCGGTGTAGAACAGGAGCTTGATCCGCTCAAAATCCGCCGAGCTTCCCCCTTCCACCATATAGGTGGCCAAGGTCCATGGCGATCCTCCAAATCCGAGCAGCGCGCGCTGGCCGGCCAGTTCTTTCCGGAGCCGAACCAACGTGTCGGAGACATACGACAAGCGATCCGGAACCTCCTCCGGGCGGGTCAGTTGGTCGACCTGGCTCCGGGTTTCGATCCGGTATTGCATCGAGATTCCGCCCGTGTCCCGGAAACTGTAGGGCTGGCCCAGTGCTTCCGGTATCACGAGGATGTCTGAAAAGAGAATCGCGGCATCGATTCCAGCGAAGCGGCGCAGCGGCTGCAGGGTCACTTCCGCTGCCAGGTCCGGCGTCTTCACCATTTCCAGAAAGGAGGATCGCGCCTTGAGCTCACGGTACTCGGGCAGGTAGCGCCCGGCCTGGCGCATGATCCAGATCGGGGGTCTTTCCAGAGGCTGGCAGGCACAGGCGGCGAGAAAGCGTTCGCGTGACGTCATAGGGGATCGGGGTTCAGGCCGTGGGAGCACCGGTCCAGTCACGGGGCTGAAGGAAGTGTTCGTAGAGGCGGGCTTCGGGACTTCCGGCCTCGGGGGTCCAGGCATAGTCCCATCGGACCAGCGGGGGCAGACTCATGAGAATCGACTCGGTGCGGCCGCCGCTTTGCAGCCCGAACAGCGTGCCGCGGTCCCAGACGAGGTTGAATTCCACGTAACGACCTCTCCGATACAGCTGAAACCGGCGTTCCCGTTCACCGAAGGCGAGGTCCTTGCGTCGCGCCACGATGGGCCGGTAGGCGTCGAGGTAGCTGTCGCCCACGCGGCGCATGAGCTCGAAGGAGCGCTCGAACCCCAGTTCGTTGAAATCGTCGAAAAAGAGGCCGCCCACCCCCCGTGGTTCGCGCCGGTGCTTCAGGTAGAAGTACTCGTCGCACGCGCGTTTGAAACGCGGATACAAGTCCGGAGCGACGGAGGAGACGGCGTCGCGGGCGGTGCGATGCCAGTGCACGACATCGTCGTCGAAGCCGTAGTAGGGTGTCAGGTCGTAGCCTCCCCCGAACCACCAGACTGGATTCGGGCCGTGTGCGTCCGCCAGAAAGAACCTCACGTTGGCGTGGCTTGTCGGCACG
Organism: Opitutaceae bacterium; assembly: GCA_016794725.1. Taxonomy (GTDB): domain Bacteria; phylum Verrucomicrobiota; class Verrucomicrobiia; order Opitutales; family Opitutaceae; genus UBA6669. The sequence continues at coordinate 2,529 of JAEUGZ010000259.1, forward strand.
TACGGGTTGCGGGGGTGGATGACGAGTGAAACGCCCAGCGCCTGCCAGGGCTTTCCAGCCAGTTCGGGCCGGTGCGCGGTGGCGGAGGGGGGCAGCTGGTGGCCGGTGACATGTGAAAACGCGACACCGGCTTTTTCGAACACGGTTCCCTCGGCGAGGAGGCGTGTGCGGCCGCCGCCGCCTTCAGGGCGTTTCCAAGCATCCTCGTGAAACCCAGCACCGCCATCCTCGGACTCCAGGGCGCGGCAGATCCGGTCCTGCAACTGTTTCAGGTAGGCTTCGACGGCGGCGAGATCGGGGGCCATGGCAGGAAGTCAGGACTTGGGTGGCACAAAGCGCACCGAGGGCGCGGCATCCCCCCGCGCGGGTGCTGCGGGCGCGGGAGTCGGTGTCGGCTTTGTGGCCGGGGCGGACGGTCGGGTGGGGGAAACAAACGGACTCTCTGACGGCGAAATAAATGCAGAGGCGGCGGGCGCCAGCGAGAAGCCGGTCTCGATCAGTTCCGCCACCTTGATGTCCCGAGTCTTTGCGTCGGGTCCACCCATCACCACCACGATGACCCGCCGACGATCGCGTTCCGCGGTTGCCGCCAAGCAGTATCCCGCGGTCGCAGTGAAACCGGTCTTGAGGCCGTCGACTCCGCGGACGCGGGCGAGCAGGTGGTTGTGATTGCGCATGACCACCTCTTTGGGCGCGGGTTGGCCTGGTCTGAACACCCGTTCCTTGACCGACGTAAAGTGCAGGACGTCCGTGTGGAGGAGCAGTTCGCGGCTCAGAAGGGCGAGGTCCCGTGCAGTGGTGACATCTCCTTCCATGAGCTTTCGGCTGGTGGGCGGAAGGCCGTGCGGAGTCCGGAAGGTGGTGTGGTTCATGCCGAGGGCGCGGGCCCGATCGTTCATTTTTGTCACGAACACTTCCTTCGCGCCATGAGTCGCGCGGGCCAGGGCGTGCGCCGCATCGTTTGCGGACTGAATCATGAGCGCAAAGAGCAGGTCCTCGACCGAAAAGGTCTCACCTTCCGCCAACCAGACTTGGCTTCCTCCCACCGCAGCGTCCTCCCGGGTGATGGCCACGGGCGTTTGGAGGGTGAGTGTTCCGGCAGCGATCTGATCGTGAACGATTAGAAACGTCATCAACTTGGTGACGCTGGCCGGAGCACCGAGAGTATCGGCTTTGTCTTCAAACAGGATATTTCCCGAGGCGGCATCGAGGACGATGGCGCTCTTGTATGGGGCAGGGAGCGCCTTCGGAGCCGCCGAGACGGCCAACGGCAGCACGATGAACCCAATGGCGACGAGAGTGGAGTGGAACGCGTTCATGCGTGAGGGGCCGTTCAGTGGCTACAGTCGCGTCTGCTCCAAGGGAAGATCGTGCAGCTTGAGTTCCGGGTTCTTTTCCAAGAAGTACCGCATTGTCCAATCGTTCGGGAAGAGCGCGACCGGTTGCTCGAATTTGTCGGTCCCAAAGCTCACTCCCGTCGCGACAATCAGCGACGACGGGTTTTTCAGGCTCGGATGAGGCTCCAGCCATTTCAGGAGCGTCCAGGGTGCCACTTCGAGACGCGATTCGGCGCCGTACTCGGACTGCAACCGATATTGGACCACCTCAAACTGCAGCGGGCCGACAGCCGCCAGCAGCGTGGCGCCAGGCGGAGCATGGCGTGCCGTGAAGGACTGGACGACTCCTTCTTGGAGCAACTGGTCGAGACCCGCTCTGAACTTCTTGGAGTCGGATGGATTTGGATTCGAAATGTAGGTGAAGACTTCGGGAGGAAAGCGCGGAATTTCGTCAAAAACGATTCCCCGATCTTCGGTCAGTGTATCGCCAATGCCGAAGGAGTCATGACCGACCAAACCGATGACGTCCCCTGGCCAGGCTTCGTCGACGGTTTCACGCTCCTGTCCAAACAACTTGTGGGACGACGACAAACGAACCGTTCTTCCTGTTCGCTGATGGAGCACGCTCATGTCGCGACTGAATCGTCCGGAGCATACCCGCAGAAACGCAATCCGGTCGCGGTGCTTCGGATCCATGTTGGCTTGGATTTTGAAAACAAAGCCCGAAAACTTGGGGTGGGTGACAGGGACCGTGACCGATGGCCGCTCTGCCTGGGCTGTTCGCACCGTATCAGCAGTCACCGGGACCGCGATCTTTCGGGAAGCGGGGGGAACGGAATGCTGCAGGAATCCGTCCAGCAACAGTTGAATACCGAAGTTATTGACGGCGCTTCCGAAGTACACCGGCGTCTGTTTGCCCGCTTGAATGGCGGCAAGATCGAACGGATGGCCGGCGCCGTCCAGCATCGCCAGTTGTTCGGTCACTTCCCCGTAAGTGTAATCATCGAGTTTGGCACGCACCACCTCGTCTTCGAGGGACGTGACATTGACCGGCGCCTGGTAGGCTCCGCCGGGCACGCGCTCGAACAGGTGGACTTCGCGGGTGCGCCGGTCAAATACCCCTCTAAACGAAGGACCGTTCCCCAACGGCCAGATGACGGGACTGGCCTGAAGGCCCAGCACACTTTCGAGTTCATCGATTAGCGCAATCGGGTTCAGTGTCGGCCGATCGCACTTGTTCATGAACGTAAAGATCGGAACTCCACGTCGCCGGCAAACCTCAAATAGTTTGCGAGTTTGCGCTTGAACGCCCTTGCCGGCGTCAATCACCATGAGGGCCGCATCCACCGCCGTCAGCACCCGGTAGGTGTCCTCGGAGAAGTCCTTGTGGCCGGGCGTGTCCAGGAGGTTGACCGCGAAGCCGCGGTAATCGAACTGCAGCACCGTGGAGCTGATGGAGATGCCGCGTTGTTTCTCCAATTCCATCCAGTCTGATGCGGTGGCTCTCTGGTTCTTGCGGGCGGTGACGGTACCTGCAAGATGGATGGCGTTGCCGTAAAGGAGGAACTTCTCCGTGAGCGTGGTCTTGCCGGCATCGGGGTGCGAGATGATCGCGAAGGTGCGGCGGCGGGCGATTTCGGCAGCGGGAGACATAGGCAAGGGCGAAGGGAAGGGGGCGATGCAGCCGGGGGAAAGAGCAAAGTGGCCTCAGCCCTCAACGCGGGCCCGCCGCCGGCGAGGATTGTATCCCGAAGCGTGGAGGGGACACCCCTAGGCCGGGGAGGTGAATCCCTCATTTGCGAGAAATCGACAAAAGTTTCTTCAGCGCTGTGACGACACGATCATCACAAAGCCATGTTTATCGTTTATGTTCTCGCTGCCGCCGGATTCGTCACCTCGATGGGTTTCTTGGTCAAGGCGCTCAACTCGGTCAAAGTTCCCGAGGGGTACGAGGATGCAACTGGCTTTCACTACGGTCGCAAGGTGAACGAGTAAGTGTGCGTTAGTCTGGGACCCTGCTGTCACCTATTCGGGTGTGTAATGGGTAGAAATGCGTATTAGCACTTGCTAGGCGCAAGGTGATGGGGCACCGTTTGGTACCCCCCCCATGATTACCTTGCTCGTCATCCTTGGTGCGATCTATTGCGCAGGTTTGGTGATATTGGCCAGTGCGGTCTGGGAAGCCCCGACGGGTTATCAGGACGCGGATGGATACCATTGGGTGAAGTCGCGTTCGACGAAGGATTGAGATTTCGGCTGAGCCACGGGCTCGGGTCAGGACGGTCTGCTGTGTCCTGGCCGCTTTTTGAGCTTTTCCTTTGGGGTGGGCACGATGAGGTGAGGTGATGCCTACGCCTGCCGTCTGTTTGAAGCTCAAGCCCAATGTGCGTGCCAGATCGATGACCGGGCATCCCTGGGTTTTTGCAAACGAGGTGGAGGCTCTGCTGGATGCCTCCTTTGACGGCGAGGTGGTCGACTGCCGGGATCGAGCCGGGCGTTTTCTTGGCAGCGGTATCTACAATTCCCGTTCGCAGATCATCTGGCGGCGCCTGGCGCGGGAGCGGGTGTTGCTCGACGAGGCCTTTCTCAGGGGGGCTCTGGAACGGGCGAAGTCCCGCCGGGATGCCTTGGGATCCTTCTGGCAGACGAACCGCCGCCTCGTGTGGTCGGAAGCCGACGACCTGCCCGGGTTGGTCGTCGACCAGTTCGCGGATACCCTGGTGGTCCAGATACAGACCCTGGCGTTGGAAAAGCGCCGTCCGCTGGTCGCGTCCCTGCTTCAATCGGTGTTTCAGCCGGCGGAGATCATCTTTCGCAATGACGCTCCGATCCGTCGGTTGGAGGGACTGCCGATTGAGGTATCCACTCATTCAGGACGGATTTGGGAACCCCGCTGGGTCGGCGTCGACGGGATGGACTATTGGTTGGACCTGCAGGGCGGGCAGAAGACGGGATTCTACCTTGACCAGCGCCGGCAGCATGCCGCGGTCGCCTCCCACTGCCGGGGAAAGCGGGTGCTGGACGCGTTCTGCAACCAGGGGGCGTTCGCCCTGCAGGCCGCTCGCGCGGGCGCCGCAGAGGTGTTGGGTCTCGACAGCGCCGAGGATGCGATTGCCTCCGCCGGCCGCAATGCGGCGCGCGCCGGACTGTCGATCCGATTCGAGGTCGCCAATGTGTTTGACTGGTTCAACCATCCGTCCCGGGAGGGTGAGCCGCTTTGGGATGTGGTCGTGCTCGATCCGCCCCCGTTTGCAAAGTCGAGGAGCGCGCTCGAGGGTGCGTTGAGAGGATACAAGGAGATCAACCTGCGGGCCATGCAGCGCCTGGCCCCGGGAGGCCTGCTCGCAACCTACACCTGCTCGCACCACATGCAGGATGCCGACCTGCGCTCCGTGCTGGCCGAGGCGGCGGCGGATGCCAGGCGGCGGGTGCGTGTGGTGGAGTTCTGCCATCAGCCGCCCGACCACCCCGTGCTGATCACCATGCCGGAAAGTGAATACCTGCGGGGATACCTCCTGCGGGTCGACTGACCCTTCACCATGGCCTGGATCACCCTCCGCTGGAAAAGCGCCCTCCTGGGCAAACAAACCTCGGCCGAGGTGCTGGTGCCTGACTCCGGCCCCGGCCCGTTTCCCGTGCTGTACCTGCTCCACGGCCTGTCGGACGATGCAACCCTGTGGCTGCGGCGTTCGCGGATTGAGAGTTATGTGCTGGGCCTGCCCGTCATCGTGGTCATGCCGGATGGATACCGTAGTTTTTATACCGATCACGATCAAGGGCCGCCCTTCGCCCGACACTATGGCGAGGAACTGCCCGACCTGGTGGAGCGCCTCCTGCCGGCGGGCAGGACCCGCGAGTCGCGGGCGATCGGCGGTCTGTCCATGGGTGGATACGGCGCCCTGCGCATCGGCCTCGGTTATGCCGATCGGTTTGGATCGATCCATTGCCACTCGGGCGCGGTCGGCTGGGGCGGTCATGACGGGGTGGACGCCTACCGGGCGGCGGCACGGGATCGCGGCTGGACGGATGCCTTTGTCGAAGAAATGCTCCGCATCTTCGGTCCTTCTCCGGCGGGAACTCCCCATGACGTGGTGAATCTGGCCCAGGTCGCCGTGCGCGCCGGAAATCTGCCCCGGTTGTGGCTCGATTGTGGCACCGAGGACTTCCTCATCGGGGACAACCGGCGGCTGCATCACACCTTTGAAGCGTCAGGCGTGGCGCACCATTATCACGAGTTTCCGGGTGCACACACCTGGGATTATTGGGATCTCCACGTGCGCGACGCGCTTGCCTTCCACTGTGACGGGTGGGGAATCCGCCGGTGAAGGAGTCGCGCCGACAATCGAGGCTTGTACCTGACGCGAAAGCCATTAGCCGTTTGCTCTCGTGGCCCTACCCAATTCCGCCCTGATCATCGACGATGAGCCGCATGTCAGGGTGTACGCGGTGCAGATACTCCGGGACGCAGGGATCTCACTTTGCCTGGAGGCAGCCGATGGGGAAACGGGGCTCAAGGTCATTCGCGAGCAAAAGCCTGAACTCATTCTGATCGACCTGAACTTGTCGGGGATCTTGTCGGGAATGGACGTGCTGAAGCAGATCCGCGGTGAGGACGATATGGTCTATGCCGTAATCTTCACCTGTGAAGCCTCGTCGGCTGCGGTGATGGCAGCGGTGAATGCCGGAGCCGATGGCTTCATCCGCAAGGATACCTCGCCCAAGGAAATTGTCCGCCAGCTGCTCGAAATCGTTGCCGACTCCGACGACGAGGAGTGAAGGCAAAAAAGCCGGTCGGAAATCGACCGGCTGTAAAGGATCGACGCTGGTGGCGGCCTACATTTTGCCGCCGTAGATCGCACTGGCCCCCAGCTCTTCCTCGATGCGCAGGAGCTGGTTGTACTTCGCAACGCGGTCCGTACGGCACAGGGAACCCGTCTTGATCTGACCGGCATTCGTCGCCACCGCGATATCGGCGATGGTGACGTCTTCAGTTTCGCCAGAGCGATGCGAAATCACCGCGGTGTAGTTGGCCTCTTTCGCCATTTCCACGGCATCGAGCGTTTCCGTCAATGAACCGATCTGGTTCACCTTCACCAGGATCGAATTGGCGGTGCCCGTGTCGATACCCTTCTTCAGGAATGCGGTGTTGGTGACAAAGAGGTCGTCGCCGACCAATTGCACGCGATCGCCGATGGCATCGGTCAGCTTCTTCCAGGTGACCCAGTCGTTCTCAGCGCAGCCGTCTTCGATCGAGACGATCGGGTACTTGGAAGTCAGTTGACGGTAGAATTCCACCATCTCGTCGCCGGTGAGCACGCGTCCCGACGATTTCTTGAAAACATACGTCTTCTTGTCGGCAACGTAGAATTCAGACGAAGCGACATCCAGGGCGAGGGCGATGTCCTTGCCCAGTTTGTAGCCAGCGTTCTTGACCGCGAGCGCGATGGCGTCCAAAGCGGCCTCGGCCGATTCCAGTTTGGGAGCGAAACCGCCCTCATCGCCCACCGCCGTTGAGAGGCCCTTTTCCTTCAGCACCTTTTTCAAGGCGTGAAACACCTCGCAGCCCATCCGCAGGCCTTCGCGAAAGGAAACGGCGCCGACGGGCATGATCATGAACTCTTGGAAATCGATGGGAGCGTCGGAATGCGCGCCGCCGTTCATGATGTTCATCATCGGAACCGGGAGCACCTTCGCATTGGGTCCGCCGAGGTACTTGTAGAGCGGCTGGCCGAGGGCGGCGGCCGCGGCATGGGCCGTGGCGAGGGACACACCCAGAATCGCATTGGCACCGAGCTTCGACTTGGTGCTGGTGCCGTCGAGGGCGATCATCGCTCGGTCGATCCCGGCCTGATCCAGCGCGTCGTGACCCACCAGTGCGGGGGCGATCGCCACCTTGACGTTGTTGACCGCCGCGAGCACGCCTTTGCCCAGATAGCGTTTCTTGCCATCCACGCCTTTGGGCAGGGACTTAAGCGGAGCGGAGGAATCGCGAAGCTCGTGGGCTTCGTGTTCGCCCGTGGAGGCGCCCGACGGTACGGCAGCGCGCCCGAGCGCGCCAGAGGCGAGGCGTACGTCGACTTCGACCGTGGGATTGCCCCGGGAATCGATGATTTCTCTCGCGGTGATGGCTGTGATCTTGGTGTTGCTCATGAGGGAGGAAGGAAGCCCGTTTTGCGGCACGGGACGATGACACTGAAGCCAACCGGGTTATGGGTGGAAAGCAGAATCACTGCGCAGACTTTGCCCAAGGCAGGGACCACTGCGTTCGGTCGGGAGTCAAAAACTGCCGCGGAGCCGTTGTGGATCGACGCGGGTTCAACCAAGGTGGCAGATCGGTTCCGCCACCCTCAGGTGCGGCGGCGGAAAAATTTCCTAAGCTTTTGTAAAATAGATGGTTGAAGATGCGCAGGCAGTTGGTGCTGATACCCGCGATCAATGGCGGTTTGCAATGGCGTGGCCCCATCATAGTTGCGCACAGATAAGAGCTCGAGCGTAAGTAGCTCGGCTGGAATTTGTTCCAGATAGCCTTCGAATGCGGCGGCGTGCAGGGGCGTATCGCCATGGTCGTTTTTCGACACCAGGAGATCGACTGAGAGGTTTTCGTGCGGAATGATGCCGAGCTGGCCCGTTTCTGCGGCAGCGTGAATCACTGAGTACCCTGCTTTGCTTCGAAGCGCGAGGCGCGTCGGGGTGAGAAAGGACTGGGGCACGGTGTTGAGGTGACCTGCGATGGCGGCCGCGTGGAGTACGGTGTCTCCAGCGGTGGTGGTTGCCTTCAACGCCTCATCATCAATCAAGTGGGCTGGAATCTGGATCAGATTGCCATTCATGGCGGCGACGTGGATCACCGTTTCTCCACTGATGGTGCGATCCGACAGTGTTGATGCGGTGATCATGCCCGGAGGAAGCCGATCGAGGGTACCGTGTTCGGCGGCAAGATGGAAAAGGGTTTCTCCCAGGTCATTTTTCAGGCGAAGCGATTCGGGTGTGAGGAGCGGAGTTGGTAGGTGACCCAGGTGTCCTCCGGCCGCGGCGCAATGCAAGACGGTGAATCCGGAGTTGCTGCGCAGGCGGACGGAATCCGGGGTCAGAACTACCGCGGGAAGTTGTGACAGGTGACCGGCGCTGGCCGCCAGGTGGAGGGCGCAATAGCCGGCATCATTCCTCCTCAGCAGGCGGGCCTCAGTGAGCATCGCGACTGGAAACTCCCGCAGCCGACCGTGCTTGGCGGCAATGTGAAGCACCGTGGTGCCGGAGGCATTCTTGCGTGAGAGGGTGTCCGCGGTGAACAGGTCACTGGGCAGCGGCGTGCCCGGTTCGCGCAGGGCACGGAAACAGGCGTCGAGGTCCTTCACAGGGCCAGTCAATCCGACCGCTGCGTGCCGACAACTGCGAAAATCCCAGCCGGTGCGTGATTGCGCTTTGACGTGCCTGCGCTGGCGGTGTCCGCTCGCCGCTTTCTCAAACCTGGAGTTCCTATGGAAAGCGCATGCGGGGTCATTTTCGACTGGGATGGGGTCATTGTCGATTCATCGAGACACCATGAGACGAGTTGGGAACGACTGGCCCGTCTTGAGGACAAGCCCTTGCCTGTCGATCACTTCCTGAAGGGGTTTGGCAAAATAAACGAGTGGATCATTCCCAATCTGCTCGGGTGGGCCACATGTCCCTCTGAGATCCACCGCCTTTCGCTGCGCAAAGAGTCGCTCTATCGTGAAAGCGTGGTCGAGAGCGGCCTCGAGGCGCTTCCTGGAGTGCGCGTGTTTCTGGATCGATTGAGGGAGGCCGGGGTCCCCACCTGCATCGGTTCTTCCACCCACCGGCAGAACATTGTCACGCTTCTGGGTGTGCTCGGCATGGAGCGGGTATTTGGCGGCGTGGTGTGTGCTGAAGATGTCACCGAGGGGAAACCGCATCCCGAAGTGTTTCTCAAGGCGGCGGCG
>JAEUGZ010000275.1 GCA_016794725.1 Opitutaceae bacterium
AATCCCCGCGGGGTCGGCGACCCCACCTCCACCAAACGCCTAGCTAGGATCACGCCAACGTTGTCGCACCAGCGCACCCGCAAGAGGAGGTCCTTCCGTTCGCGGCCCCGCCACGCCTAGTACCCGCGCTGCTCCTTGAACTCCTTCACCCAGCGCAGGACCTCGGCCATCGGCTCGATGAGATCAGAGGGAATGTAGCGGTCCACCGGCACCTGCGCGTACAACGCCCGGGCCAGGGGAATATTCTGCATGATCGGTATCCCCTCCTCCCGAGCGGCGGCCATCATGCGCTGCGCGACATGGTCTTCGCCTTTCGCCAGCACCGTCGGCAGGACGTTGTCGCGCTCGTCATAATAGATCGCCACCGCCAGGTGCGTCGGGTTCGTCACCACCACTGTCGCCTTGCGCGTCTTTTGCACCTGGTTGTTCGCCAACAACTCCTGGTGAAGCTGCTTGCGCTTGCCCTTGATCTGGGGATCGCCCTCGGACTCCTTGTACTCCCGCTTCACCTCGTCCTTGGACATCTTGAGCTGTTTGATGTGTTGGTATTTCTGGAAAAAATAGTCGAAACCGGCAATGGCGATGTAGGCCATGACGACATGAATCGCGAGCGACTTCATGATCGGCCCGATGCTCGCCAGAAGCGCAGCCTCCCCGCCGTACGGAAGCCGGGTGAGTCCGTTGACGCTGTTCTTGACGATCAGGGTAACGATCAGGCCAATGACGATCACCTTCAGCGCCGACTTCAGAAACTCGATACCATTCTTGACCGAAAAGATCTGTTTCGCCTTCTCCAGCGGATTGAGCTTTTTCAACTCGGGCTTGATCGGCTCAAAGGACAGCAACGGTCCCACCTGGATGAAGCTACCGGAGAATCCCGCCACGAACCCCGTCAGCACCACAGGAAGTGAAAGCAGGATTGCCTTGACCAGCACCCCGTAGGTCACCGCCCGGAAAGCCTCGGGGAACGGCTGGGTGTAAAAGGCGGTGGGAAGCAGGATGAGCTCCTTCACCTCGCGCAGAAACCAGTCCCACATCACGGCCACGGTGGCGAAGGTCGACGCCATGAGCAACGCGGTGGTCACATCCTGGCTCTTCGCGACCTGGCCCTTCTTCCGCGAATCCCTCAGGCGCTTCTGAGTCGGTTGTTCTGTTTTCTCGCCGGACATGCCTCAAGAGATCGGATTCACAGACCGGGGTGGTTCCACAAGCAGCGGCGGCGAGTCACCGGAAGAGCGCCTGGAAGAACACCTGCATCTTCTCGCGATTGACAAACTGGTCCTCGAGCAGGCCGGTCAGAACACCCAGGTAGAGCACGATCAGAACGGAGGCGATGGCGCTCTTCACCGGCATGGCGAGGAAGAAGACATTGAGCTGGGGACTGAAGCGGTTCATCAGCCCGAGTCCAAACTCGGCCAGGAACATCGCGAGAATGAGGGGCGCCGAGAACAGAACAATGTAGCCCATGATGCCATCGAGCACACCGAGGGCCGCGGCCGGCAGCTGGGGATGAAAACTCGGAAAGTACTCGAAGACCGGCCACAGGCGGTAGCTCTCGTACAGCAGGATCAGAAACGCGTGAAACCCCCCGCCGACGAAGAAGAGCACCGCGACAATCTTGGTCAGGAGCAGTCCGAACGGCGAGGTGCTTGAGTCCGACACCGGATCCTGCACTTCCGCCATCGAACTGCCGCGCTGGTTGTCGATGAAAAAACCCGTACCCTCGGCAATCCAGAAAACCAGCCCGCTGACATAGCCGAGAATGAGTCCGAGCGCGATTTCCTTGGCGACAATGACACCGAAGAAGAAGCCCGACTTGCCGGCCATGTCACCCGGAGACGACGTGAACGCCACGATGGGCACCGCCACGAGGGTCAGGCTGATGATCACCACCTGCCGCGCCATGCCCTGGATGAACTGCGAACCAAAAAACGGTGAAACCGACAGCGCCGCCGTCATCCGCGGCAGCGTGAACGTCAGCATGATCAGCGTATCCTGAAATGGAATCGTGGCCGTCATGAACAAATCCAAACAACGGAGATTGGACCACGAATGAACACGAATGGACACGAATTCACTCGGATTGGGGATTCGAACACAGCCGATTTGGACGCACCTCGCTGGGACCTAGCCACATCGGTCCTTCGTGATTGTCCTCATTCGTGTTCATTCGTGTCCATTCGTGGTCATACCGGTTCGAAACCGCCTGGGTCACGCGCAGACCCAGCGAGGAACGCGTTACGCGCCCTGGCGCTGGACGAGTTGGGGGAAGGTGTCGAAAATGTACTCGGCGAAACGCAGCAGCTCCGCACCGACCCAGGGCATGGTCAGGAGCAGCACGGCGGTGACGACCACGAGCTTGATCGCGAAGCTCAACGTCTGTTCCTGAACCTGGGTCAGCGCCTGCAGCAGGCTGACGAGCAGGCCCATCAGCGTGGCGGCGATGATCGGAGGCATCGAGAGGATCAGGACCAGCACGAGGGCCTTGGCCGTGATATCGAGAATGAAGGCTTGGCTCATGGTGAAATCAGCCTCCGCCACCGGCGTAGGTCAGGACAATGCCATGGATCAGGCGCGTCCACCCGTCGACCAGGACGAAGAGCAGCAGTTTGAAGGGCAGCGAAATGGTCATGGGCGACACCATCATCATGCCCATGGCGAGGAGAATGTTGGATACGATCAGATCGATGGCGATGAAGGGGAGGTAGAGCAGGAACCCGATCTGGAACGCCGAAGTCAGCTCCGTCACGGTGAACGCCGGCACGAGGATGAGAAAGCTGTCCTTGTCCACCGTGGCCGCGGCCTCCTTGGTCCAGAGCTTCCGCGTCGTATCGAGGAAAAAGCGCTTTTCCCGCTCGTTCGTGTGGCGCTTGAGGAATCCCAGAATCGGCTCCTGCGCCTTGGACAGCACCCGCTGGATGGTGGCGGCGTCGAGCTTGCTCAGGTCCTCCTTCTCGATCTGGGCAAAGGTCGAGGTGGCGACCGGAGCCATGATGTAGACGGAGAGAATGATCGCCAGGCCGTTGATCACCAGATTGGGCGGGATTTGCTGCACGCCCAGGGCGTTGCGCACGAGGCTGAGCACGACCACGAGTTTGACGTACGACGTCATCATGACGGCAAAGAACGGCGCCAGCGACAGCACGGCCGTCAGGACAATCAGCGTCAGGGGATCTGGCAGATTGAAATTCATCCGAATGCGGGGTCAGGGTGGCAGGTCAGTTACCGGCGTTACACCAGGTTCCATTGCACGATGCGCACACCCACTTTGTCGCCAATCTCCACCAATTCGCCCTGACCGATCTCGCGGCCGTGGGCCCGCAGGGTGACGAGCCGGGGAGGCGTGGCGGGCAGCTCGAAGGTGTAGCCTTCGCCGACGCTGCGCAGCTGGCCGACGGTGAGTTCGATCTGGCCGACGTCGAAGACCACTGGAATGGGCAGGTCATCGACGCGAGCCGCGCCGGCGGCAAGTTTGGCGGAGGGTTCAGCGGGCGGATTCATGGTGGATACACGGAAAGTCTGGCGGTTGCGCGTGGCGCGCCCCATCAACCGGGTGCCGGACCACAGTTCATAGTTGCCCTGAGTGCGGTCGCCGGGAGCCAGTGGAACGAAGATCACATCACCCACCCCCAGGGTTCTCAACGTGGCGGGAGCCAGCGGTAGACGGGTCAGGACCGCGGAGATCGGCACGGGCAGGCTGTCGGCGGTGCCCAGAAGCTGGGCCGGAACTTTCTCGATTCGCCTGACCAGGTGATCGGCCGCCGCCGCTTCGGCATGCAGGGTTCCGGCCAGGAAGCGGTCTTTTCCATCCCAGCTGATTTCCCAGCCACAGAGAGCCGGCCGCTCCGGGGAGCCGATGGACCAACCGGCGAGCTGCACCGGCAGACCCTGGCGCTGCAACGCGGCCAGCGGATCCGCGAGCCAAAGTTCCAATACACCCAGGAGGAGCTCCTCCGGCAACGCGGCCACCTCGATCCCGGCAAAGGCGACGCCCAGGCTTGAGGGTTCGGGCAATGCCGGAAGACCCAGGGAACAACTGAACGCCTCACCCTTCAAGCGAAGGTGCCCCGAGGGGACGGGCGCCGCCGCCGCCGGCGTGAACCGCAGCCGTCCGGGCTTGCCCGCCCAGGCAAAGGTAAAGACCCGGCGGATGCCGACCAGCACACTCTCCCGGCGAATCTCGCCCTCCGGCGTGGCACGCAGGGCTGCGACGCCCGTCCTCATCAAGGGTGGCTCCATCGGCGAGATCATGCCCCGTCCTCAAGTTCCTCGGGCGTCAGGTAGCGTTGCCGCGAACGACCATCCTCAGGCTGCCCGCTCCCGTCCGCAAGACGCACGCTCAGCAGCGGCAGTTCCGCCTGGGGTTGCCGGTGCTGGATCGCCTCAGCCAGTCGGGGCAGACCCTCCTGCAGGCCGGCATCAGCCACGGCAGCCGTGGTGACGAATTCAACATGGAGACGGTTCTCCTGGCGCCACAGGCGAATCTCAGTTTTGGGAAGCACGTCGCTCGCCAGTGAAATGCGCACCTCCCGGCGTCCATCGTGCAAGGGGTCGGAGACGAGCACCCTCGACACGGTTTCGGCCACCATTTCCTGGAGGGCCTCAATGTGCTCGAACGAGGGCGCTTGCGGCGCGGCGACGGTGGAGGCAGCTCCCGCACTCTGACTGGCGAGGGACTGAAGCAGGGTCGTACCCAATGTGACCGTGGTTTCCTCTGCAATCACGACACTGCCGGGACCGCGGGAGGACTCCTCGTCGGTCCCCCACCCGCCCGTACTCCGGGCGGCGGGCAGCAAAACCAGGATCGACGGATCCATCGCGCTCGACTGGAGCGAGGGCAGCCACGCTCCGAGGCGCTCGGGTGTCAGCCCAACGGAACCCAGCACCGCTCTCATGGGTCCGTCGTTCGAAACCCGGGGAAGAAGCTCCATCAGGCGCGCCGACTCGGTCACAAATGCAGGCGTATCCCATCCGCCACGTCCATCCGCCACGTCCGTTGCACGCGTCCGACCGGGCTCCCCGGCCGAAGGTTCAAGGGCCACCGCCACGGCATCGCGCAGAGCCACGGTGGCTTCCGTCGGGAGCGCATCCAGGGCGACCGGCGTGGCGGCGCCCCCGGCGGCAGCCGGAGCAAGTCCGATCCGGGTCTCGGCAAAGGTCGTCAAGGCCGGCAACCACGGAAGCAACGCCTGCATGAGGTTCGCGGCGTCCTGGGGACGAAGCTCGAGCGGCACGATCCCATCATCGTCTCCCGTCAGCCGGCTCGTCACGGGAGCCGTCGACTCAGGCACCGCCAGCAGCCCGAAGGGACCGGGAGTCGCAACCACTTCGTCGTCGCCACTGACCAGGGTTCCACCGGTGCCGCCGTGCGCGTCATACGCTCCTCCAGGCTCGCCCCCGAGGGCGGAGCGGAAACGTTGCACCAGTTCTTGGGCGGGCGCCGCCAAAGCACCGGTCCCGAGTTGACCCGTCATCGAAGCAAGCTCCTCCGCGGAGGCGGGAACGAGGCGATCAATTGCGTTCATAAGTGGTTTCTTCAAATTCGGGGTGCTTCGGCCGGCTGAACTCCTCGAGTTCGAGGTCTTCGGCCGTTTCGTCTTCCCGGGCGACCTCGCGCTGCCAAAGGGCCCGGTGCTCGAGCAGCTTCTCGAGGTCGCGCACCGCCTGGGCGTGACGCTGGCGGGCGTCTTCGAGGTGCGTCCGGGCCTCGGTCACCGCGGCCTCGGCCCGTTTCACCTCGTCCATCAGGGTGAATTCATGTTCACGCAAGGCCGCGATCTCCTGCCGCACGTCGGAAAGTTCGCCGAGCTTGAGCATCCGACGCATGAGGGCGTCGAGCCGGCGCTTCTCCTCCTGCACCCGCCAGACGGCATAGTCCTCCAGTTTGGTCTGTGCGGCCGCCAGCGCCTTTTCGGCCTCGAGCAGCGCCCGGCGCGCACGGGCCACGGCCTCGCTGGCCTGCTCTTCCCGGTGCTGGCGCACCCGCACCATGTCCTGGAGGGCGTAGCGTCTCATTTCACGAGTTGCTGCATCGCCTGCAGCGTCTCATTGAAGCTGCTCTTCTCCCGCAGCCCCTGTTTCAGAAATGCGTTGATGGCCTCGATCTTCCGGATCGCCTCGTCGGTCACGGCGTCGCTGCCCGGCTTGTATTCACCAATCCGTACGAGCAGTTCGACCTCCTGGTACTTCGCCATGAGCTGGCGCACCCGGCCGGCCAGTCGCTGGTGGTCGGGCGAGGCGATCGCGGTCATGAGACGACTGACACTGGCCAGGATATCGATCGCGGGATAGTGGTTGGCCGATCCCAGTTTTCGGGAAAGGACGATGTGGCCATCGAGGATGGAGCGCGTCTCATCCGCCACCGGTTCGGTCATGTCGTCACCCTCGACCAGCACCGTGTACAGGGCGGTGATCGACCCATTCTCCGAGCAGCCCGCCCGCTCCATCAAGCGGGGCAGCGTGGCAAAGACCGACGGAGGGAACCCCCGGCGGGTCGGCGGTTCGCCCGCCGCAAGGCCGATTTCGCGCAGGGCGCGGGCAAAACGCGTGACGGAGTCCATCAGCAGGAGCACCTTCTTTCCCTGGTCGCGAAAGTACTCCGCCACCGCGGTCGCCACATACGCCGCCTTCAGCCGCTCCATCGACGGGCGGTCCGAGGTGGAAATGACGGTGACGGCTCGTTTGACGCCCTCCTCCCCCAGGTCGCGCTCCAGGAACTCCCGCACCTCGCGACCGCGTTCACCAATCAGCGCCAGCACCACGACATCCGCGGTGGTGTTGCGCACAATCTGGCTGAGGAGGGTGCTCTTGCCCCCGCCAGCGGCGGCAAAGATTCCCATGCGCTGGCCCTCGCCGCAGGTGAGCAGGCCATCGAGCGCGCGCAAACCGAGGCTGATCGGCTTGGTGATCAGGTCGCGCGCCATCGCGTTGGGCGGATCGGCGTAGACGGGATAGTGGGACTCGACCGCGAGGGGTCCTTTGCGGTCGAGCGGGCGCCCCAGACCATCCAGCACGCGTCCCAGCAATCCGGGGCCGACCGGCACCTTGTGGACCTCGCCCAAGGGGATCACCTCGGTGGAGCCTGACGCTCCGACCAATTCACCGAGGGGTGTGAGCAAGGCCAGATTCTGGGAGAACCCCACGACCTCGGCCATGATCTGGTGATCCTCCCACGGGTTGCGCAGAGCGCAAAGCTCGCCGATTTTTGCACCGGGCGCGTAGGCGCGCACAATCGTCCCCACCACCTGCTGCACCCGCCCGCGCACAGCGAGCGGCTCGGCCCGGTCCACGCCAAGTGACAGTCGGGCGGCAAAAGCGTCGGAATCGAAGGTCGGAGCTTTCACTTGATCGCCTGAATGAGGGCCTTTTCGATCGCCCGAAGCTGGGTCTGCACCGTCGCATCAATCACCCCCAGCTCGGTCTCCAGGATGCAGCCATCCGCCGGCAGCCGTGCATCCGTCTGCACGTCGAGAAATTGAATACGGGGAAACGAGGCGAGCAGCGCCTCGACCCTTCCCTGCAGCCATTCGGCCTGGGCGGGGGAGACCTTGAGCCGCACCTGGCTCTGCTGCCGCAGCATCTCCAGCGCCTTGCGGACGATTCGCTCGACGCGGTCGCGTTCCTGGAACTCGCCGATGACGCGCTGGGTCGATTTGATCACCACCTCCACCAGCGCCTCCTCCACTTTGGCGTAGTAGAGATTGGACTGGCCGAGCGTGTGGACGACCCGCTCCGACATCTCCGCCTTGCCCTGCTCCACACCGTCGCGATAGCCCTTCTCCTTCTGGGCGGCATATTCGGCCCGGGCCTCGGCGAGGATCCGCGCGGCCTCCTCCCGGGCCTGCGCCACCACGGCATCGGATTCCACCGCGGCCGCAAAGTCGGAGGACTTCAGGATCGGCCCCTGCGAGAGCACCTCGGCACCCACACGCTTCAGGCAAAGCATCGATTTTCCTCCGGTGTCAGCACATCCTGGCAGATCGGCTTGAGCATCCGCCACGCCTGAGTCGAAGCGTCGGCATCGACCGTTCCCGAAAACAGCGTGACCTCGCGCGGCGCCTTGAGACGAAGCCGACGGCGGAGGGCCTCAGGCTCGCCCGCGAGGCAGGCGGACAGCTTGGCCCAGCCTGAAGCCATCACGTCGTCTGCCAGCGCCGCCGTCGACGGCGCCCCTTCGGCGGGGACGGCTCCCGAGCCGGCCAACAAGCGGCCGCGCCGGAGGGCAAACCCATAAGCATCCTCACCGATGCGCGCCGTCAGCTGGCGCCGCTCCTCCTTGGCCACCACCCGGGCCAGGCGATGTACCTGGACCGTCGCTCCGGCGAAGCGCACAAGGCGATCCAGCGTGCGGGCACCGAGCAGAGCGAGACGCCGCGACTCCGATTCAAAATCCCAGAGCATCTCGTCGAGGTTCAGCGAGCGACGATAATGGAGCCCGAGACGTTCGCGTCCGGCCGCCGACGTTTCCAGCACCCGAACCACCGGCTCCGGGAGACCGCCCTCGATCCACACGGGCAGTAGCCACCGGTGGGGATAGACGTTCCAGTCGTAGATCGCCCGATACAGATCGGGGCGACGGGTCACCAGGGATCGAAACCATCCGGCGGAGCTCACGTCGTCGCCTCCTTGGGCGCCCGGCGGTCCGCCTGGCGTCGGATCAACCAGAGAAATCCGGCGCCCAGCACCACGCCCCCCAGAAGGAAGGCTCCGAGCAGCACCGGATCCGTGCCCGCTCCTGTCGTCGAGGGGGACGCGGCCCGCGGACCGGCTGCGACGGCCGTGCTGTTGACGGCGGGGACCAGAACGAGGGAGACATTGTCATAGTTGAGTCCCTCGATGCTGCGCATGACGAGACTCTTGAGCTGGGGCGTAAGACTCTCCAAATCGAAGCCGGAGCGGTAGCGGATGAACACGGCCGCGGAGGACGGCGTGATCTTCTCCGCCAGCGGATCATTGTCGGGAATGACGATGTGCACCCGGGCGTTCATTACTCCGTCGATGCGCATGAGCGTCTCGGCGATCTCCTGGGAGAGCGCGTACATGTAGCGGATGCGCTCCTCGGTCGGCGAGCTGACGAGTCCCGACTTTTGGAACACGTCCCCCATCTTGGTGAACTTGTCCTTCGGATAACCCTGTGCCTTGAGCAGATCGACCGCCCGGGAGAAGTCGGCCTGGGCCACCTTGAGGATCCACTTCTCCTCCTTTCCGGCGGTCTTGGTGCAGGGAATGTCGCGCTGCAGGAGGATCGCCATCATCTCGTTCGCCTCGTTCTCGGTGAGCTCCGAGAAGAGCGGAACCTGGCCGCATCCGGCGAGCAGCAGCGCCACGAACAGGCCGAAGCCAAGGCGGAAAACGGAGGACAAAGGGAGAGAAGTCATGGGAGCGGACACGCGAGGGGGTGCGCGAACAGGCAAGGAGAAGCGTACGGCGAAACGGGAACCTGGTTCAGCCACCGCGGCTCAGTTCCTTGACGGTGTTGGCTCCGGCTTTGGCGGCGTTGTCGACGCCCATGACGGACATCGACCACTTGGATACATCGATTTGAAGGGCGAGGATCTCGGAGAAGTTGGTCAGGCCCGTTCCCTCAGATTTGACCACGTCCTGCAGCCGGGTCTCGATCGCCCGGAGGGAGCTTTGGTAGTTGTTGCCGAAGCGCATCATGCCTTCGAGGATCGAGTCACCGAAGGAACGCTTCACTCCATCGACCGCTCCCACTCCATCCGCGAGAGGGGTGAGCCCCTGGGGATTGGCGGTCTGCGACGCCGCCGACTGGATGAGTTCGCGCAGGCGTGCGAGGTCGCTCTCGCTGAAGGTGGTGGCCGGTTCGATCGCAGCGGGCGCGGTGGCGGCCACGGGCACGGTGGCGGTAACGGGAATCATAGGACCTTGGCAAGATGCGGGTTGAGTTGCGAGGGCGAGAGGCGGAGGAGGTTCACGGCCATCTGCCGTGCATCCGGATCGCGGCCCTCGGAGACGATGCGGGTGAGCAGGTCCTGCCCCTCGGACTCCTCCCCCGCGAGCCGGAGCGCGCAGCCGAGATGGGCCCGCACGAGTTCGCTCTTGGGCGCAAGGCTGAGCGCATTCTCCCGCAGGAGCTGGACCGCGGAATCCGGCTGTTGCATGACCATGGCGAGCACGGCCATGCCCAGCACCGGCATCTCACTATCGGGGCGGGCGGCCTTGGCGCCGTTGAAAAGCGCCGCCGCCTCCGCGTAAAGCCCGTGCCACACCGACCAGTAGCCGGTGCGCATCAGGAGTCGGACCAACTCGGCGGGAGTTTCCATGCGAGAACGCGGGCCGGAGCCTACCTGAGGTTGCTGACCGCGTTTTTGGACGGCTCCTGGATGGCCTTGACCAGGTTGGAGACCGCAGTCGCGGCATTCGTCACCTGATTGACGCGCATCTGCAGCAGCACCACCGCACCCGGGTCCGAGAAGTCGGTCGAGTTCGAGGCGCCAATGACGTTGTTGGTCTGCGTGCGGACTTGGTCCGCCATGGAGTTGATGGTTTCCCAGACATCGGAGTTGCCGCCGAAGAGGGGGGTGGAACCGAGGGTGTTGGACAGTACAGGCATGACGTGGTTGGGTTGATACGGATTGGATTTATCGGGCGGAAACAGGGGTGGCGGAGAACCGGATCACATCGGCGGCCTTTTCAATGGCCGCCTCGATCTTCTTCGCCCGTTCGAACTCCAGGGGGGACAGACCGCGCTGCAGCTGGCGGCGCACGTCGTCCAGTGAACGCGACAGGAACTCCTGCACGGCGCGGTGAAACTCGCCGCTGGCGTCGTTTTGCAACGCGAGGTCGAACTCGGGGACGTCAATATTGATCATGGCGGAAAAAGGAGGAAGCAGGCGCGTGCAGGGACGTTGCTTTCGTGAGGCGGCGGGGGTCAACCGACAGGCCGTCTTCGTCGGGGAATTTCACCCGTTTGGGGGAGTGGTTTTGTCCGCCGTCGCGACGGGCCGTTCAGCGTCCGGTGCTCCCGACCCGGTGGAGGCCGCCACCGGCTTCCACCGCGATGGAGTGAACTCCGAACCGAGCGTGACCGCGAAGGTGCTCGCGCCCTTCTCGAGAAAGGCCTGTTCTCCCCGGACGGCGGCGAGGCGCAGGCCATCCGGCAGCCG
>JAEUGZ010000291.1 GCA_016794725.1 Opitutaceae bacterium
AGCGGCCGCATAGACCAGCTGGGAGCCCTGTCCGGCGTAGAGGTCGTTGGCGCCACACGCAAATGCAGCGGGATGACCGGGATTGGGGGGAGCTGCACCCCGGTCCGGTGACAGAAAGAGATCGATGACTGTGGCCTTGGCCTGCTCCTCCAGCACCACCAAGGTGTGGGGAAACACCCGGGTGCCGGCCCCGCGGCTGCCGTGCGTCACGACGATGGGCGCTGACAATTCAACCCCCTTGGGTACGAAGATGAACGCACCGTCGTTGACAAACGCGGTGTGGAGCGCGGCGAACTTCTCAGAGCCGAGCTTTTGCGGTTGGGCCATGAAGTGTTCACGCAACAAAACCGCGTGGTGGGCCAGCGCCTCACGCAGCGTGCCCACCACGACGCCTTTCGACGAGAGTTCCGCGGACACCGCGGTCCGGGCGGTGAGCACGCCATCGAGAAAGGTCAGCGAGGCAGCAACTTCGCCCAGGTCGATGGATGCCGCCGCCTGGTCCGCAGGCGGGGTGCTGGAGGCATCAAAGCCTTCCAATGTCAGCGTTTCCCGGGAGCTGAAGCGCCAGCCCTCGTCGGTGCGGGAAGGCATGTCCAACTCGCTGAACCGGGCGAAGGCCGACCGTTTGCGTTCGATCCACCATGCGGGCGCCGATGCGGGCTGGGAGGCGAGATGGGAGAGAAATGCCTGTTCGGTGAAGAGTCCGACAGAAGACGAAGAAAGGAGGGATGACATGAGTGACGCTGAAATAGGCTGGGTGTCTGACGACCAGGGAGAAGATGGCGGCGCCGGAGCGGCGTCAGCCGACGGATCCTTCCATTTCAAGATCGATCAGACGCTTGAGTTCCACGCTGTACTCCATGGGAAACTGGCGAACGAGGTCATTGACGAATCCGTTGACGGCCAGGCTCATGGCCTGGCCCTCGGTCAGCCCGCGCTGCTGCATGTAGAAGATCTGCTCCTCATTGACCTTGGACACGCTGGCCTCGTGCTGGACGGCATGGGAGTCTCCCCGTACCGTGATCGCTGGATACGTGTCGGTGCGGCTGTTCGTGTTGATCAGCAGGGCGTCGCACTCCGTGTTGTTCTTGCAGCCCTTGAGATGTTTCGGAATGTGCACCTGCCCGCGGTAAGTGGCCCGTCCCTGTCCGACCGAGATCGACTTGGAGATGATGGTGGACGTGGTTTCGTCGGCGGCGTGGATCATCTTGGCACCGGTGTCCTGATGCTGACCATCGTTGGCCAGTGCGATCGAGATGACCTCGCCGCGGGCGCGCCGGCCCTTGAGCACGACACCCGGGTACTTCATGGTCAGGCGACTGCCGATGTTGCAGTCGATCCACTTGATCTCCGCGTCCTCGTGGGCGAGGCCCCGTTTGGTGACCAGGTTGTAGACGTTGGGGGCCCAGTTCTGGACAGTGATGTACTGGATCTTCGCACCCTTCAATGCCACGAGTTCAACCACGGCGCTGTGAAGCGTGGAGGTGGTGAACTTCGGTGCGGTGCAGCCTTCCATGTAGGTGACCTCGCTGCCCTCGTCGGCGATGATGAGCGTGCGCTCGAACTGGCCGAAGTTTTCGGCATTGATCCGGAAATAGGCCTGCAAGGGCTGTGCGACCTTCACTCCCTTGGGCACGTAGATGAAAGAACCGCCCGAAAAGACGCTGCTGTTCAGGGCGGAGAATTTATTGTCTCCGGTCGGGATGACCTTGCCGAACCACTTGCGGAAAATCTCAGGATGTTCGCGCAGGGCCTCGGTGGAGTTCATGAAGATCACTCCCTGCTTGGAGACGATCTCCTTGATGTTCGAGTAGGCGGCTTCGCTGTCGAACTGTGCTTCCACCCCGGCCAGGAACTTCCGTTCCTGCTCCGGAATTCCCAACCGCTCAAACGTACGCTTGATGTCATCGGGGACCTCGTCCCACGTGCGCTTGGGTGTCTGCCCTTGGGAAAGGTAATAGCGGATCTTGTCGAAATTGATGTTGTCGAGATCCTTGGTCGCCCAGTGGGTGGGCATCGGCTTCGCGTAAAACGTCTTAAGGGCGGCCAGACGAAAATCGAGCAACCAGCTGGCCTCCTTCTTGACGCTGCTGATGTACCGGACGGTGTTTTCGCCCAATCCACTGCCGGCGTCGAATGCGTATTTGACGTCGTAGGTAAAGTCGCCGACGGCCTGATCGATGCCGACGGTCGGGTTTTCGACGGCGGTGTCGAACGTCTCGGTATCGAGTGCGGTGGGATGATTCATGTCGGAAAGGAGTGGAGGGAAAGAGAAGGCGCCGGCGGCGGTGGGAATCGACGAGAGAGGCGGGTGGGGAGGATCAGGCGTGCGCGAGCTCGGTCTTGACCCAGTCGTAGCCGCGGGCTTCGAGTTCGAGGGCGAGCGACTTGTCTCCCGTTTTCACGATCCGGCCGTCGTACATGACATGCACCTGATCGGGAATGATGTAGTTGAGCAGGCGCTGGTAGTGGGTGATGAGCAGCACGCCCAGGCCGGGTCCGCGCAGGGTGTTGACGCCTTCGGCGACGATGCGGAGCGCGTCGATGTCCAGGCCCGAGTCGGTTTCGTCCATAAGCGAGAACTTGGGCTCGAGCATGGCCATTTGCAGGATCTCGCACCGTTTCTTTTCCCCGCCAGAGAAACCATCGTTGACGGAGCGCGAGGTGAACTTGCGGTCGATCTTCAGCATATCCATTTTCTGATACAGCCGCTTGTAGTAGGCCGTGGCTTCGAGCTCCTCGCCTTCGGCCATCCGGGCCTGAACGGCGGCGCGGAGGAAGTTGGCAATGGAAACGCCCGGAATTTCGGACGGATATTGAAAGGCGAGGAAAATGCCTGCGCGGGCGCGTTCATCCGGCTCGAGCTCCAGGATCGACCGGCCGTCGAGCAGAACATCACCCTGCGTGATGCGGTAGTCCGGATGGCCGGCGATCGCCTTGGACAAGGTCGATTTGCCGGTGCCGTTCGGGCCCATGATGGCATGGACTTCGCCGGAGTTGATCGTCAGGGACAGGCCCTTGACGATTTCTTTGCTGTCGATGGCGACATGCAGGTCGCGAATTTCGAGGGAGGACATGGTCAGGAAAGGGGGTGGACGAAATGAATGGAGCCTGGACTTAGGAAGCAGCGTGACCGCGGAACGTGATCTCGACGTCCGAAGCCTGGTAGCCGACCGGGAGCTGGGACTTCAGTTGCTCCAGCAGCCCGGGGGGCAGGTCGATGTCGTAGGTCGAGCCGGTCGTTTCGTCGTGAAAGTGAGCGTGCGGGTGAAGATTTGGGCAGTAGCGGGTTGGACCACGCTCAAAATTGACCTGCCGGACCAGATTGCACTGAACCAATGCCTCCAGGCAGTTGTAGACCGTGGCCAAGGAAATCGTCGGCATCTCGGCTTTGACCCGCGCGAAGACTTCGTCGGCGGTCGGGTGGTCCCTCTTCTTGGTCAAAATCGAGTAGATGATCTCGCGCTGAGGGGTGTTGCGCAGACCGCTGTCGGCGAGTTTCTGCGACAGGGCTTCGGAGGTCATTTGGGCGGTGGGAACCATGGATGAATGTTCAAAGGAGATTAGAATGGTTCTAAGTTTCAAGTGATAATTAGAATAATTCTAACAAAATAGTCGCAAAAAACCCCACACCTGAGGCGCCTGGGCCTCACGTGTGGGGAGCGAAACCGGAGTGCCTAGCCTTCGTGCTCGGCGAGCCAGCGTTCCGCTTCAATCGCGGCCTGGCAGCCCATGCCAGCGGCCGTAATTGCTTGTCTATAAACATGATCAGCGCAGTCGCCGGCGACATAAACACCTGGAATGCTGCTTTTGACCTGCGAACCGGCGCTGGGTTTGAAGTAGCCGCCTTCATCAACTGCCAGCGGGGGTGCAAACGGGCCGGTATTGGGCACGTGGCCAATAGCGACGAAGATACCTTTGACGGGGAGAACTCGATCCTGACCTGTCTTAACGTGTTTTACCCGGAGCCCCGTCACTGCGCCCGTGGCTACGCCGAGAACCTCCTGCGGTACACTGTCCCAAACCGGCTCGATCTTGGGATGGGAGGTGGCTCGGTCCGCCATGATTTTTGAGGCGCGAAGCGAATCGCGACGATGGACAAGGTAGACTTTGCTGGCGAACCGGGTGAGAAAGAGTGCTTCTTCGGCCGCACTGTCGCCGCCGCCAATGACTGCGACCTCCATTTTCCGATAGAATGCGCCGTCGCAGGTCGCGCAGGTCGTCACTCCTTTACCGCCGTAGAGTTCCTTTTCACCGGGAATACCCGTCATGCGTGGGGACGCTCCCGTGGCAATGATGACGGCTTTGGCCAGCAACGTGCGGTCCCCGCAGATGAGTTTGCGTGGCATGGAGGTGAAATCGACGGCGGTGACAGCGGCCTGTTCGAAACGCGTACCAAACTTCGTCGCTTGTTTGCGAAGACTGTCCATCAGGTGAAATCCGTCCACGCCCTCCGGGAAGCCCGGGAAATTCTCCACCTCGCTCGTGGTCGTCAACTGGCCGCCGGGCAGCGTCCCCTCCAGCACCAGAGGGTTGAGGTTGGCCCGGGCCGTGTAGATGGCTGCGGTCAGACCGGCACAACCAGTGCCGACGATGATGACATTTTCAATAGGGGACGAAGACATGGGTAGTAGGATACTCACAGCGTCAAATCCTGGCGGCCACAAGGGGATAGTGTTGCCGGCTGACCCGGATGGGCCGAGTTGCCCAGACTGGAGCGTGGCGACGTGGTCGGGAAGTGTTGTCGAATGGCGAAATCTCCAGTCAGCTGGCGGACATGCGAATTCCTACGCGGTGCCTGATTTGGTGGTTTCTCCCTAGTCTTGCCATGGCCGCTGAAGACGGCTTGCAGGTGCATCGGCGGGCGCTCGTGCTCGACACCCATTTCGACACGGCGGTGAACCTCACGATCGCCGGCTGGGACGTGATGCAACGCCACACCTGGGCGGAGGATTTCACGCAGGTGGACTATCCGCGGTTGGTTGAAGGAGGCGTCGACGGTGGTTTTTGGACACTCTATGTCGGACAGGGACCCCGCACTCCGGAGGGCCACGCCAAGGCGCGGGACACCGCGCTGGGGATAGCAATTCGTATTCGAGAAATGGTGGCGCGGAATCACGCCGCCTTCGCGCTGGCGACCCGGGCGGACGACGCGGAGCGTATTGTCGCGAGTGGTCGTCAGGTGGTCTATCTCTCGATGGAGAACGGTTATCCGCTGGGAAAGGACCTTTCGCTGCTGACCCTCTTTCATTCCCTGGGCGTTCGCATGCTCGGACCGGTGCATCTGGCCAACAATGAGCTGGCCGACTCCGCCACGGACACAAATGGGCCCGAATGGCAGGGCCTGAGCCCGTTGGGTCGAAAGCTGGTGGAGGAGTGCAATCGCCTCGGCATTGTACTCGACGCCTCCCACGCCTCGGATGAAACGCTCCGGCAGTTGATTCAATTCTCGGCGGTGCCGATCGTATTGTCCCACTCCGGGTGCAAAGCTGTTTATGACCACAAGCGAAACATCGACGACGATCTGCTTCGTGCGCTCGCCGCCAAGGGCGGCGTGATCCAGATGAACGCCTTCAGCAGCTATGTCGCTCCCTTGCCTGTGGATCCGGCCCGCAACAACGCCTTGAAGGAGCTTCTGGCACGTCAGGGGGGGTGGGGAGGATTTGACACCACCGGCAAGCGGGAGGGATATCTGCTCGCACGCCGGGAAATAGAACGGACGAATCCCGCGCCGCGCGCAACCTTTGACCAGTTTATGTCCCACGTGCTGCACGCGCTCAAGGTAGCCGGTCCCGACCATGTCGGCTTCAGCGGCGACTTTGATGGTGGCGGCGGGGTGGAGGGGCTCATGGATGTGACCGGCATGCCGCGGATCACGGAACGATTGCTCGCAGAAGGGTATAGCGAGGAAGATATAAAGAAGTTCTGGAGCGGCAATGTCCTGCGTGTGCTCCGGGCGGCAGAGGTGCATGCCGCTGCGGTGCACTAGCCGGTCTCGCTCCAGGTCCGCGCCATTGCGCGGGGATCAGACGGTGACTGTATCTGATAGTCTCACACGTTCC
>JAEUGZ010000293.1 GCA_016794725.1 Opitutaceae bacterium
AAAAGCTCCGCCTCTACGGTTACGAGGGCGAGCTCAAGGAAGGGATGGAACTGTGGGGCTGGCAATTCTGCAATCTCTCCACGATTTCCGGCGCGGCCGCAAAGACTCCGGAGGATTTCTTCCACATGGTGCGATCTGCGAGCGTGATCGGAACCCTTCAGGCCTCCTACACCAACGTTCCAGTCCTTGGTCCGATCACCCGCGTGATCAACGAACGCGAGGCCTTGATCGGCGTATCTATCTGCGGAGTGCTTGACAACCCTTCGGTACTCCTCGATCCCAAAACCCTTCGTCGCGGCGCGGAGGTCGTTAAAGCGACCAACGCCTTGATTTCTTCGGTCATTGGCATCAATCGCGCGGCACGCTGTACGTGTATCAAGCCTGAGGGTACGTCGGCACTGGTGCTCAACGCCGGCTCCGGGATTCACCCGCATCACGCCCGCCGATACTTTCGGCGAGTTCAGGGTGCAACGACGGACAGAATGCTTCAGGCCTTTAAGCGCACCAATCCTCACATGGTTGAGCCCTCAGTCTATGGCCAGGGAACGGACGTCATTACTTTCCCGGTCGAGGCATCTCCAACCGCCTTGCTCAAAGACGATGTGACCGCCTTGCAGCTACTTAGTCACGTCAAGCTCGTTCAGGAGAACTGGGTCAAGCCGGGCCGTGCGCTTGCCACCTACACCGACGCTCATCACAACGTTTCGAATACGATCACGGTTCATCCCGAGGAGTGGTTGCAGGTCGCCGATTTCATCTGGGAGAACCAGCACTACTTCACCGGGGTTGCTCTCCTGGCTGCCACCGGCGACAAGTCCTATGCTCAGGCACCTTTGGAGGAGATCAAGACCAGCGACGACATCCGGAAGTGGAATGGCCTGTCCTACACGCCCGTAGACTACACCAACGCTGATCGCGAGGACGCGACCGCGGGCTCCGAGCATCGAGAAGTTGCCACGGCCTGCGCAGGCGGTGCGTGCAGTTTGGCGTAACATCGGCATCCAAACACCCGCTTATCGCTCTTTTGTCGCGCAGCCTCCCGTCCCTTATCTTTCAACATGGCGTCACTCAACAAAGTCTTCTTGATCGGAAATCTCACTCGCGAGCCGGAGCTCCGGGTCACACCAAAAGGGACAGCTATCTGTCAGTTTGGATTGGCAGTGAATCGGCAGTTTAAGGATGAAGCGGGAGCCACGCGCGACGAAACCACTTTCGTCGACATCGAGGCCTGGGGAAAACAGGGTGAACTCGTTTCCAAATACCTTGGAAAGGGATCTCAGTGCATGGTCGAAGGTCGGCTCAAACTCGATCAGTGGGAGGATAAGGCCAGTGGCCAGAAGCGCAGTCGCCTAAAGGTCGTTCTCGAGAATGTTCAGTTCTTGGGCGCACCCAAAGGGGCGACCGGTCCAGGGGCAGGCGCACCGGCTAACGGGTCCGAACGAGCAGGAAGCCCCGAGCGGCCGTTGCCTTCCCCCCGCGCCGCCCCTGTTCCAGCTGGAGCAGCAAACGCCACCG
The DNA here is from genome assembly GCA_016794725.1 of Opitutaceae bacterium. Taxonomy (GTDB): domain Bacteria; phylum Verrucomicrobiota; class Verrucomicrobiia; order Opitutales; family Opitutaceae; genus UBA6669. The sequence continues at coordinate 1,516 of JAEUGZ010000293.1, forward strand.
ACGACGACAACGTCCCCTTCTAGTTTGCAATTGCTCTGCAGTGTTTGGTTCGTGCATACTGTACATTCACACGCGAGCCTTCGTTTCAATCTCTGCGGGAGTCGTTAATCTCATCTACCCAACACTACCGAGCCTGTCCCCACGGGCTCCCCAATGATGCCACAAGAAGCTCCCGACACCTCTCCCAAGAATTCCCCCGCGAAGATTCTGTTGGTCGACGACGATGAAGTCCTCTTGGCCCACATCGGTCGGACTCTGCAGAATCAGGGGTACCTTGTTGAATCTTGTGAAGATGCGCATCAAGCGCTTCTCAAGATCAAAGGTGGAGGATTCGACCTGATGATCACGGATGTGCGAATGCCGGAAGCATCCGGGACGGCCTTGGCAGAAATGGCGCGAAAGAATTGTCCGAGTCTCCCGATTGTCGTGATCTCCAGTGACGAGGTATTGGCAAAAGCTTGGTCGGGCCACGGAAAGACGGGTGCCGTTTTCATCCATAAGCCATTCACCGTGAAGGAGCTGATTGCAGGTGTGCGTGCGGCCTTAAAGGCCGGCCCCCCAAAATCCTGATTTTCTGCCGAGCACTTCCGATTTTTTCGAAAGTGAACAATAATGCAGGTGTGCACTCCACGGACATCACACCGCTCATCCGCAAACGCGTTGCCGACGCCACGATGTCCACTGCGGGCGCACTGCTCGCAAACGTCCTCCCAGAGGATTTGAACGAGCGGCTCAGGACTTGCTCAGAGTCGCTCAGCTTCTTTTTTGAAATGAGCCACGGCCGTCAGACGATATGGGAGCTTGAAGCGCTGGAAGGCCTGCTGGCGGAAGCGAAGATTCGGCCCAAGGCCAGTTGAGCTTTTCCGGGCTCTGGAGAACCGGGACGCCCTGGGCGAGATTCCTATCGGGGCGGGCCACCGTTGCGCCGGTTCGCGTACACACGCCGAGCCGTGCTATCTGGACTTTGTGCGCACGCCTTCTCTCGGCGGTCCGGACTCGCGCGGCACCCTCATTTTCGAAGTGAGCCAGAATTCCTGTTATTATGTAGGATGTCTGAGCTACAAAACGAGATCCCGTCCGAAACCGTTATTCAGCTCATCGCTGGTGCAGAGATAAGTAATGCCACGGACGTGCACATCGTCGCACGTGCGGGTGTTGGTTCTAACCGCGGTCATCCCAGGATCTGGTTCCGGAATTGTGGGCGCCTTAGCCTCGCTTTGAATTGGAACAATCTCACCGATTCTGAGGGTGCGACGCTTCCTGGTCTCACCATGCACGCCCTGAAACAGACGATCTTTCGGCGGGAGGATCCGTCAGCAGGTATTCGCGTCATTCGCTCATCTCGCCGGCAGATTCGAGCCCGCCTAAACAAGACGCTCAACGGGGAGGAGATTGTGCTGCGTTTTCAGCCCAGAACCCCACCGCCTCTGGGTGATTGTTTCAAGGGTAGCCCCGCGGTCGTGGAGGCGTTGCGTAATGCCACCGGACTCGTCGTGGTCTGCGGCCCGCAAGGAGCCGGGAAGTCCACCCTCGCTTCCTCAATCGTCGAAATCTGGGCAAACGAGAAACGCCACATCCGCACGATCGAAGACCCGGTTGAATACCTCCTCGATCCAATCCAGGGCATTGTGTCTTCGGTGGAAGTGTCTTTCAGCCAGAACGACTCTCCTGGGGCATCTCCTCTCGATGCTGCTCTTCGTGATGCCCTACGCTCCGACATTGACGGACTCATGGTCGGGGAGGTTCGCACCGGTCCCGACATGGCAAGCACGTTGAATGTTTGCGGTGCTCGCGAACCTGTCGTCACGACCCTTCACGCTCGTTCCATCATGGATGCCATCCTCCGCATCCTCAACCTCGCGAGTAAGCACATGGACGACGATGTCGCACGCCGTTCTCTGGCACAGTGCCTCGATACCATTTTGTACGTGGATCTGGCCTACAGCAAGGAGGGCCGGCCCGTCCCCGTCGTTTTGAGTGCACCCTTTGGGGCCCCATCGATCCGCAAGAACATCGCAGAGGGCACCCGGTCGAGCATGTTGCAGGCCCTCACCACCGCGTTCGAGGGCGGAATGGTGCCAGGAACGATCCGGAAGGATGTCGCTATCGACAACGCCAAGCGGAGTGGGGGAACCGAAGCCTCAATCCTCGCTGCTCTGCCGCCCTCAAACTGATCCTCATCCCACACTCCCTATCATGCCCAAAGATACTTCATCCTCCGAGATTTCCCCCAACGACACGTTCCGTGCGGATCAATTCAGTCCGTTCGAGAACTGGATCCTCGATCACTTCTACTTTCCGGGAGTCAGCCAAGGGATCCGTTCCGAGATGACGATCCTCGGGAAAGAATTCGAGAAGGACCAGTGTGCGTCATTTGCACGTCGAGAAGATGTGATGTCGCAGAGCCGTGTTCACAAAGTCGAAAACCCACACGCGGTGATTCAGGTGCTTTGCCGCTGTTTCTTCGAGGAACCAAGCAAACCGGTGCAGTCCTGAAACCCTGTCATATTGTCTTGTGAATACCAACGACGAAAAAGAACTTCCCTTTGCGAAGGTCACGGACCGGCTGATTTCGATGATGGAGGAGGGAGTAGCTCCCTGGCGCGCCGGCTATACTTCTGTGCGTCCAACGTCTGTCCACAGCGGAAAGCCTTACTCAGGCTTCAATCATCTGAGATTGGCAGTTGCGTCTATGGATGCCGGCCACAAGTCGAACATGTGGATGACCTACAAGGAAGCGGTGGCACGTGGGGGCCATGTCCGCCGCGGTGAGAAGGGCACGCAGGTCGTCATGTGGCGTGAGTGGAAGCCAAAGAATGAGAAGGGGAAAGACAATGAGAAGGAAGAGGGCAAGGAGACGAAGAGCCGCATGTATCCCTTTCCCTGGACGTTGTTCAATTACGACCAGACGGAGGGAGTCGAACTCGAGAACGCCTATCCGACTTTGCTGAAAGTGGATCCCACCGAAGTTCACATGCGAGCCCAGGACTTTGTGGATGCGGCCTCCGTGTGTCCGATTAAAGAGTCGGCTTCGACACTCCCGTGCTACTCCCCTAGCGAAGACCTCATCCGGATGCCGAGCAAGGAGCTTTGGACAGAAGGACTCGATCGGTACTACAACACGCTCTTTCACGAGATGATTCACTCCACCGGCCACAAGAGCCGATTCGATCGTATCGAGTCTTCTCGATTCGGAACTGATCCGTACGCCCGCGAAGAACTCGTGGCCGCGTTTGGACAGGGAATCCTCTCTGCGGAGATCGGTCTCGACACCGCAAAGCTGGAACCGATCAACGCAGCCTACCTCAAGCATTGGGCACAGAACCTCCGAGGCGAGCCGGGTCTTTTGGTCACTGCGGTGAATGCCGCTGGCCGCGCTTCAAGCATGCTTCTCGATCGCGCTCGTCCAATGCCCCCTCCTGAAAGCGTCGATCCGGATAAAACCGCCGAGTTGGTTCGCCAGATCGATGCGATGTCCGTTGAGAAGGGACAGGAGGTCGCAGTTTCGTAGCAATACCGCAGAACAGGCTCAAGTCATCCAGGTGCCCCTATAGATCCTGGATATGTGTTCGTTATCTTTCATCGTGAACTACGAAATCACCTTCAAGGAACTCTCAACCGAGGAAGACGGGCGCGCGATCGCCTTCTATGGGTACTCCGATCGAACCTCATGTCGTGACTTCAGGGTACGAAAACTCTGCGGTCCCGTTGTAGAAGAGATCGCGGCCGGCGTGTATGTCCCCGAGGACATGATTCGCTACTTTGCCCATGAGCTGATCCCGACGGGACGACTCGTTAAGGCTCAATTCGACGAAGTCGTTGATCTGATCGATCCCGACAAAAAATGGGCTGAAATTCGAAACACACCCAGCAAGGCGTTGATGGCCATTTTCAGGCACACGAGAAAATGCAACGGCTTTAAGCCCGTCATTGATGAGGCGGAGTACAACGAGCGGATGATTACGTACCGGAGCCTCGAAGAGTGTGCCCTTGCAATTGAGAATGCCATTGATGCTGACGTGTGGCTTTGTTCCCACGAGCCGATCAGACGACACATCCTCGCGCCCCGAACTGAGATCGATTTCAGATCAAAGGCTCTCATTGCTTCATCGCCGGGCGGGGAGAAGGTCCTAAAAAGGATTCTGGAGCTCAGTAAGCACCTTTCTGAATTCGAGAAGCTGACCGTTTCCTATGTCTGGCAGCCCTTCATGTATGTTGAGGACGAGCGTCTTGCACACCCAGTTTCAGTGCGCCTTCTCGTCTTTTTTGACGATGAAGGGAGTCTTGCGGGCAAAGGCTTCACTCGGGGTTGCTGGCGCCAGGTGATGCGCACCCACTTTGGGGTAAAGCTGGAGGACTTTGATGGCCCGGCCGGGTTCACCAATGGACGCAAGCCTCTCTTTGGCCAGGTCATCACACATCCTGGAGTTCGACCCGCCTCAGTCACCGCTTGTGAACTTGTTCATAACGAGTTCGTCGATACAAACAAACTCTTTGGTCGGGTGGAGATCGACGGTGCGACTTACTTCATTCGAGGAAAGATTATCGCCGGAGAATTCACTGTCCAAAAGCTTCCGCCCAAGGAGGACGGCGCCGTCTATGTTCTTGGTCGGATTCGGCGCGGTGCACTTCCCATCGGCCCTGAGGAAATTCCCCATTTTTGGCAGCGCCTGACTGCAGCAGTCTCGAACGCCAAGGACGATCCCGAGTAGGTTGGTTGGTGCTCCAGTCAGCCGAACTATCAAACCATCGAGCCAAGCTTTATCTCATGTCCTCATCGACCGAACATTGGGTATCGCCCATTTTTTGGGCACCTCAGAATCCCGAGCGCGATAAGTGGATCGGTAGTGCCGCACGGCTGTTGGCGGCTGCACACGGTGATAAAGAACCGAACGAGAATCTCGTTGAGTGGGCGGTTTCTTTGGCAGAAAATTTCTACGACGATCCGGAAGAAAGGCTCTCACCTGAGGATGCGATCGAGTTGGAAATTTCTTACTGTTGAGTGCTGGCTGGCGTGATTGGAGTGGCAATTATTGTCGATTATCCGCCACTCAAATAATTCATTCCAGGTGCAGAAAATCATGTGTTGGTTCGCTGCCCATGTGGATTTTAAGATCGGCAGTGGTTCTGCCTCTATCTTGCCTGCATCATGCAAACCCTCCCAAAAGCTTCCGAGAACGTGGACTCCACCCAATGGCGTGGTTGGTTCGACGGCGCCGCCGAACCCACCAATCCCGGCAACCGAAGCATCGGGGTCTTTCTGGAGGGCCCCAACGGGACTGTCGTTCAGCTGTCCCGCCCGATTGGTTTCGGCACCAACAACGAAGCTGAGTACGAGGCGATCATTGCCTTGATGGAGGCCGCCATTGAGGCTGGAGCTCCTTCGGTCCAGATCTTCGGCGACTCCCAGCTGGTGGTCAATCAGCTCAACGGTACGTGGGCCGTGAGAAGCGCTTCCCTGCACAGTTATTGGTTTCGCGCGGTCGATCTCATGCGAAAGTCCAATGCCACGATATCCTGGGTTCCGCGCGAACAGAACACGAAGGCGGATGAGCTGAGCAAGCGCGAACTTGGGCCCGTTCTCAAAAGGGACGCTGAGTGGGGTTCGCTCACGGCGATCGGCAAAGCACTCGGGATTTCCGCTGTCGCCGTAGGGAAGAAGCTCACGGCGCTGGGCTTTAAGGATGGGAAGCGAGTTACCGAGGCCGCGGTCACGGGAGGGGTGGGACGAGTGCGCGAGACATTGTATGGAACCCAATACGAGTGGCACGTTCATCTGGCGACCGAACTGCTTCGGGCGCCAGCAGCGGAAGCAAAGCCTGCCGCTCCTCTTCCGTCGACGACCGAAGCGGACACAGGAGCCGCCGAGTAGACTCTGTCACCCCTTGAAAGCGCGTGGCAATTTTGCGTCGGCCTCACCAGAGGTACTTCCTCCGCCACCATCCGAAGAGTATCGGTTGCTGGAACCGCTGGTATGCGAGAATACCCGCTTCAGCACCGATCGCACTCACCGGTTCACCCTGTTTCGGCATTGGGGAGACCCGGCGCGTTACGTCGCATGTATCGGCATGAATCCGTCCGGGGCGGCCGAAGACGTCACCGACAACACAGTCAGCAAGCTCTGCGTGTTCGCTCGGGAGCATTGGGGAATGGGCGCCCTGTACATGCTCAATGCTCTTTCGATTCGGCTAACCGATTCAACAAAGCTGCCGCCTTTGGAAGAGGCGAATCACCCTGAAAACGACCTCTGGCTTCGCCGCATCGTAAAACGGGCCGAGCTGGTCGTTGTCTGCTGGGGGAACCCGGGACACAAGCTGGGAAGAGCACCTGTGATTGAGCAGATCCTGCGAGAGGAATGCGCGATCGAGAAGGTCCGGTGCTTCGGACTCAACCAGACAGGCGCGCCGATTCATCCGTTGTACCAGGCGTACACCACTCCGCTCATCCCCTATTTCCAAAAAGGGCCAAGCCGCTCTTCCCCGGTCGGAGTGGCGGAATCCCCGTAACATCTCCAGCAGATGGCCATCGAATACACGATTAAAGCTGTCTGCGACCAATGCGGTTCCGTGATTGAGCCCGAGACCAAGGTGGCAAAGGGCAAACTCGATTCCATGCGTTGGACCTGGGAAAATAAGTGGAAAAATACCGGCGTGATGCGCGGACTGCAGCCGAAATTTCGCCAGGCAAAATTGTTCTGTTCCAAGTGCGCTGGTAGCTGAGTAGCCACGCTCGCAGTTTTGCCCGATATGCCGAATGGGGACGGAATGCGTAGTGCCGTGCCCACTATCTTGGTGGCATGAGAAAACCCGCCAAGACAATCACGCTTCGTTCACCCGGAGCAGCCCAGCAGTTTCGTCTGGATTTCGCAGATGAGATCTTTCTCGACGAGTTCGCAGGCGGAGGAGGCGCATCGACGGGGTACTGGATGGCAACGGGTCGGCATGTCGACGCGGCCGTAAACCACAATCCCGAGGCCTGCTCGATGCATTTCATTAACCATCCGCAGACACTCCACTTCTGTCAGAGCGTTTGGGAAGTGGATCCGATGGAACTACTTGAACGATTCATGGGGCGAAGGGTAGGGGGTGCGTGGTTCAGTCCGGATTGCAAGCATTTCTCAAAAGCCAAGGGCGGCGCACTGGTCGATAAGCGTATTCGAGGCCTTGCCTGGATCTTGCTGAAGTGGGTCGGCCGTGCCGGCGGGCGACTGAGCAAAGGCGGTCGGGGTCCCGCTTGTCCCCGCACGATTTTCTTGGAGAACGTCGAGGAGTTCCAGACCTGGGGGCCGTTGATCGCGAAGCGTTGTCCCAAGACGGGGCGCGTCGTGAAGGCGGATGGAACCGTCGCAGCGGCTGGGGAGGTGGTGCCCTACCGGAATCAGCATCTTGTTCCCGACCCCAAGCGCAAAGGCCTCTATTTCCGGAGACTGAAGTCGGCCCTTACGGCCCGCGGCGCGACCGCGATCGAATGCCGCGAACTTCGTGCGTGTGACTACGGTGTCCCGACCATCCGGAAGCGGCTCTTTATGGTCGTGCGGTTTGACGGACGTCCGATCGTGTGGCCGGCACCAACACATGGAACGCCGACCAGTCCCGAGGTGCAGGCTGGTGATCTCCTGCCATACCGCGCCGTGGCGGAATGCCTCGATTTCTCAATTCCCTGTCCGTCGATTTTCCTTTCGAAGGGAGATGCCCGCGCCATCGGTGCCAAACGTCCCCTCGAGTCTGCCACTCTTGCCCGAGTGGCGAAGGGAGTCGATCGGTACGTGCTCAAGTCCGAGCGCCCATTCATCGTCAACCTCACCCATCACGGAATTGACGGCGTTGAGTCGATCGATGTCCCGGTTAAAACCGTAACGGCGGCCAATCGTGGAGAAAAGGCACTCGTTGCCCCGGTCATCGCACACGCACAGCACGGCGGAAAGGTGCGATCAGCCGAGTCTCCTCTGCACACCGTTGCCGCGTCGACCAAAGACCAGAACCAGGTGATTATGCCGGTTCTTGTCGGCTGCGGTGGTAGAGCCGGGCAATCGCGTCCTCGCACGGCCGCCGAACCACTCGCGACATCGACGTCCAAGGCCGACACCTGCCTGGCTGCAGTCCACCTCACCAAGTTCAACACGGGTTCTGTCGGATCCAGTGCGGATGCCCCAGCCCCTACCATCACGGCGAACAGTTTCATCAAGCGCCCGGGCGGTGCTCTGCCTTTGGGTGTTGTTTCCGCCTTCGTGGCCCGGCAGTTTGGTACAGCCATCGGACACGCGGCACATGAGCCATCCCGCACGGTGATGAGCGATGGGGGCGGCAAGAGCCAATTGGTCGCGACTTTCCTCGCTCAGCATAACACCGGAGTGGTGGGTCATACCGCTGAGGAACCGGCCAGTACCATTAGTGCAAAGGGCTCCCAGCAGGCGGTGGTGGGCGCGTCACTGATCAAATACTACGGAACTGATCAAGATCCGCGAATGGAGGAACCTTCGCATTCGGTCACCACAAAAGATCGCTTCGGTTTGGTCGAATGGCAGGGAAATCTCCCTGTTCTTTCTCCTGAGTTGGCGGCAAGCGCGCGAGTGGTCGCGAAGTTCCTTCGTGATCATGGGGTCGAGTTCGAAGGTGAGTTCGCGACGGTGGGCGAGCACATCATTGTGGATATCGGCATGCGAATGCTTACCCCCCGCGAGCTGTACCGTGCTCAGGGATTTCCGGAAGAATACATCATCGATCGCGGTCTCGTTGAAGACCCAGCGACCGGCCAGTTGCGGGAGGTCAAGCTCACCAAAACCTCTCAGGTTCGCATGGTGGGGAATAGCGTGTGTCCTCCGATGGCAGCGGCCATCATCTCTGCGAATCTTCCGGAAATGCGCATCCTGGAAAAGGCCGCATAGTCGCGAATCGCTGTTCGCTCATTGTTTCGGGGGGTCGATCCCCCGGCCCTTATCGGATGGGCCGATACAGGGGGTAATCCTCACTGTTTCAGATGGACCCCTTATCTTGCCGCGATGTCAAAATATACTCGAACAAATAAACGAAAAACCATGAAGCTCCGATCCGTATTCCTCGTCCTGGCCGCCGTGGCGCTTGCCGTTCCTCTCTCCGCCCAGAAACAGGTTCCGCTCACCCTTGAGCTGCCAAAGCCCCTGTTTGTGGGTACTCCAAGGCCGATTTCGCTGCCGAATCTGGAAACGCCCCGCAGCGGTCCTCGTCCGCCGATGATGGTGCCGGAGGGTACAGCGCTCCTCTCCAGAGGCAAGACGGTCACCGCGTCCGACGGGTTTCCGGTCATCGGGGAACTCAACTTCCTCACCGATGGCGAAAAGACCGGCGCGGACGGCACGTTCGTGGAGTTCGGGCCCGGTGTCCAGTGGGCGCAGATCGATCTGGGCGCCCAGGTGACGGTTTCCGCGATCGCGATCTGGCATTTCCACGCCCAGGCCCGCGTTTATCATGATGTCGTGGTGCAGGTGTCCGATGATCCGGAGTTCAAGAAGGGCGTGAAAACCCTGTTCAATAATGACGCCGACAATTCGGCCGGCCTCGGCGCCGGCAAAGATCCTTCCTACATCGAGACCAACGAAGGACGGTTGATTGACGCGAAAGGCGTGAAGGCCCGTTACGTTCGCCTCACCTCAGGCGGCAACACGACCGATGAGCTGAACCACTACGTCGAGGTCGAAGTGTTCGGAAAACCCTGAACAGACCACCCCAAAACCTCCTTCAGAAATTCGAGACCATTTTCGCCATGAAAACCAAAATCGCACTTCTCAGTGTCTTCATCGCCGCCACCAGCGCGGCCTATGCGGCTTCGGCCAGCGAAAACTGGGAGAACTCTTGCGCGTCCTGCCACGGTGCTGACGGCAAGGCTCAGACGAAACAGGGCAAGAAGCTCAAGATCCGGGACTACACGGATCCCGCGGTTCAGGCGGTTCTCAAAGATGAGGCCATGATCAAAGCAACCGCTGAGGGTGTGATGGAGGGAGACAAGCAGCGGATGAAGGGATACAAGGACGAGTACTCCGAAGCGGAGATCAAGGATCTCGTCGCTTTCATACGCGCGCTCAAGCCCTGAGGTCATTTCTGTTCCCCTTCAGCCGTCGGTGCCTTCGGGTGCCGGCGGCTTTTTCGTTTCGGGTATCACGTGCCGGTACGGGAACGGTGTCGCTGGGAGCCTCGCTATCTTGGAGCATGCACGAACAAATCGCACTCCTGGATGAGGCTCCCAACACGGACGTTGGCCTTCTCTCTCTGGCGAGTTATGCCTCTGCCACTCATCCAGCATACGAGGCATTCGAGACCCGGCCATCCTACGAGACCGCGATCGCTTTGTCTCATGCCATCGTGAACGCGGCGTTCGATGCCGCCTCCTCCGATACCCGCGTGTTGATCTCCTGCTCCTGGGGAAAAGACTCAAGCGCGGTGGTGGGAATCATCACCGAGGTGCTTCTTGCGCGAAGGTCTTCCGGGTTGGTCAACCCGGCGATCCTCCTCATGGTGGCGGATACCGGCAGCGAGTTCATCGACATGACCAATCGGGTCGTCACCGAGAATGCCTCCCTTGAAAAGTGGGCGGCCCGAGAAGGTATTGCCCTAAAGACCCAGGTCGTCAGTCCGGCGCCGAAGAACACCCTCCTGTCTGAGCTCATTGGTTCTGGTCGGACCCTGCCGAGTTACCAGCAGTCGAATCGAGCCACCATCAACTCATGGTGCGTTTCACGGCTGAAGATTGGCCCCATGCAGCGCGCTCTTGAGCTCGCCAAGGCCGATGGCGCCAAGCTGATTCACTTCCTGGGGGTGCGCATGGAGGAAAGCGAACGACGCAATGCGTCTATCACCCGCTACTCCTTGGGTATGCCCTTCGGGCTCACCCGCGTCTCCGACGGCAAGGGAGACAGTAACGGTGAGCTCGATCCCAACCGCATCGGTTGCCAGCCCATCGTCCACTGGACCCACGAAATCCTCACCCAGTACCTACGCCGGTCGATGCCAGCCTGGGATCCGTTCTCGTTTGAGAGCCTCAAGGTCATCTACCGTAAGGGAGCGGCGCCAGAGGACATCAATGGGGCGGCGGAGTGCCGGATCGCCTTCACGAAGGACGGAGGCGTTTCCAATGTGTGCTCCGACCTGGGTGGCGCCCGCTTCGGTTGCCTCAACTGCGTGATGTCAGCCAACCGATCGCTGGCGAATTACGCAAAAAACGATGCCTCCTACCGCTGGGTGAAGGCCGTGCACGGTTTCATCCGTAACGGGATGAAACAGCACAAAACCCGGATGGACGACAGCGCCGCCCACGGATTCACGATCGAAACCCTCTTCCCCAAGAATCAGACCTTCGAATGGCGCTACAAGCTCGCGATGTTCGTCTATCGTTCTCAGATCGAAAGCGGTCACATTCAGCTGACGCCCCAGATGGAGGCCGCGATCAATCACTGGTGGGAGCGGTCTGGCATCCATACCGTGACGATGGACGACGCCCGCGCTGACGCAGTCGCTTGGAAGGCGACCGGCAAGCTCCGGATG
>JAEUGZ010000364.1 GCA_016794725.1 Opitutaceae bacterium
GTGTGACGTCAGCTCCGGCACTCACTGTCAGTCCAACCTGCCGGAGAAGGAGCTTGCCGTCCTTGGCCAGGGAGAAGGGCGACAAGGTGAGAGGAACCTGCGGCCGGATTGTGTATCCCCCTTCGGCCGCACGCACGAGAAAGCTCCCCCGAACATCCCCGCCCTCAATCTTCATTCCGACGAGAAAGGGCTGGGCCCACGCGAGCGGAACTCCTTCCAATGAGATCGAGACCAGTTCACGAGTGGGATCCGCCACCTTTAGTTCGCCTGTCTTCGGGACCCATCCAAAGGCCTGCCTCACATCGATCGAAGCCAGGGGCGCGGACCCGGCGAGGCGCGCCTGCAAGGAATTCACCCGCAGAAGCTCCGCGGTGTGCTCAACAGAAAACGTCGAGGTGACCGTGACTTGACCGACCGGCTTCAACTGCGGGGAAACCACCTCGAGACGGCTCGCCACCACTTCCAGCGAGCCCTGTGCGCTAAAGGCCTGAAACGTGGTGGTCGCGCCGAATTTCGTATCCACCGTGGCCGCGAACACCGGGAGAGCCCGGCCCAATGAGAAGGGGGACAGGTCGGTGTCGCGAACGGAGAGGACAAGGCGCCCGCCCAGTTGGCTGGCCCCCGCCGGAAGTTGCGCCTGAAGATCGATGAGTGCTTTGCCATCACTTTCCACCAGAAGCCGGTAGTTCTCCGCCCCTTGCACGCCACGGTCCGCATCGAGGATGGATTTGATTCGTGCCCCGTTTGGAAACTGCGCTCCCACTGCGGTCAGGTCCGTCGTTGCCGTGACCCGGTCGATCGAGCTGCCGGTGTCCATGTGCAGCCCAATCTCGCTGTTTGCCGCCAAGTCAGTGACTGCTCCTGTCAGAGTCGCTTTGGCCGCCACGCGAAACCGGCCCTCCCGCCCAACCCCGAGCTGGCCGCCGGCGATCGTAACCGTCGCTCGGCCAGCCGGCTGTCCCTGGGTCGTTGGAAAAATCACCACACCGGCAAGATCTGCCTCATCGATCGACAATTCGACCGGCAGTTGCAGGAGTCCAAATATACCGGCGAACGCCTCCACCTTTTTCGCCGGCGCTGCTTCGGCGCTGGCAAGGACCGCGAAGTATCCGGCGACCGCCCGGCGAGCAAGGACCGGAGTTTCGGCCAGGGCGGCGGGCGCCGTCAAATCGAGTGTCCAGCCATGGGCTTTCAAGCGGCGCACAGAGACCTTCTTCGATGCGGCATCGATGACCGGCAACTCGGCCGAAGCCTCGGGCAGCGTGAACTTCATACCCGGTACGCGGACGGTGACTGCCTGAAGGTCGACTCGTTGCAGTCCGACCGACACGCGGCCCAGCTCCACCACCATGCCCGGCTGCCCGGCCACCGCCCGACGCGCCGCCCAGGTCTGCACGCTGGAGTTGAAGGCGAGCGCCACTGCGATCAGCACCAGCGCCAACAACGCGAGTGAGCCGACGACCAGGACGCGCGTGAGTTTCATGAGCTACGGAAAGGACAGTCGTAACCTAGGGGAGTTGCGATGAATCGCCATCTCTCCTTTTCCGATACTGCCCGGAGTACTCCCCCGGTAGATCGCTCAGGAACCTGGCGCAAATTGATCCGACTGTCCCATCGCTTTTCTCAAGCGGGCGATGGCAACGAGATAGTTGTAGTTCGCAGTGAGCTGATTGGTGCGCGCTTGCGTCAGATCTACCTGACTCGTAAGTACATCCAACTGCGTGGCTGTGCCGGCAGCCTGACGAACACTGGCCAGCCGGAGGGCTTCGGCCGCCTGCTCCACCACTTTCTGCGAGGCTTCGGCGAGTTCACCCGCCTCCTGGAGAGAGGACATGGCGCGGCGCACTTCGACCTCCACGCTGAGCTCCGCTTCGTTGCGAGCAAGCTGGGCTTGGGCAAGGGCGGAACGAGCCTGGGCGATGCGGCCGGCCGTGGCGCGACCGTCAAATACGTTCCACTGGGATTGAACCCCAATCAACCAGCCGTCGTTGGCGTCGCTAAACGAATCGCTGGCGCCTGCTTTGCGCCATTGGTAGCTGCCGACCAAGTCCACCCCAGGTCGGCCCCCGGCTTTTGCCCCCTGCACGGCCTCTTCGCGTGCGGCCTGCAGCTTGTCGAGCCGCGCCAGTTCCGGCCGGTGGACTCGCGAAGCATCGAGTGCAGTCTGCAGGTCAAAGCTTACGGGATCGAACGCCAGCTCGCCCAGAAATTCGGGGGTCTTGCGCAGATTCTCGCCTTCGCGATTGGTGAATCCCAAAGCCTGCCTCAACTCCTCAATGGCAATCCGGTAGCCATTCCGCGCTTGGATGAGCGGAGGCTGGGCGTTGGCCAGAGCCACCTCGGCACGAAGAACCTCAAAACTGGAGGAGGCTCCGGCTTCAAATCGGTTCTTCGCATTCTGGAGCTGTTCCTTCAGCAAGGCGACAGACTGTTCGCGCACCTTGATGCTCTCCCGTGCCAGCAGAACATCGTAAAACCGGGTCCGGACGATCAGGAGCGCGTCATTGATCACGCCCTGCAACTCCAGAATGGCCGCCTCGCGGACCAACTGGGCGCTCGAGACGGCGGCCTTGATGCCACCACCTGCGTAAAGCGCTTGCCGGGCCTGAATCTGAATCTGCCAGGCCGAGTCATCCGAGGGAAACGACTGGGAAATCTCCGTCGCATTCCGCTGGTAGCTACCGGCCAGCGAGACCGTGGGGAGGCGTTGCGCACTTACCTCAAGGATCACTCCCTCCTGCTGCCGAATCCGTTCCCGGGCCTGACGGATGGAGAAGTTGTTCTCCAGCGCGTAGGCAACGGCGGTCTTCAAGTCGAGGGTGTCGGGAACCGCCTGCGGTTGCGCCGGCTGCGCGGTCAATCGGCCTGCCAGGAGCAGGACCGCACCGGCGCAGGTGAGTCGAGTCAATCGTGAGATCATATTATTTGGAAGCAGCTGCAGCGGACCCCAGCACCGTCGAGCTATCCTCGAGCGAACGGTCCTTTGAGTGATCACGGGCAATCAGAAGATAAAAGGTCGGTACCACAAACAAAGTGAAGAAGGTACCCACCGCCATTCCCACCACCAATACCCAACCAATGCTGTTTCGAGCGGCCGCACCGGGACCGGTCACGAAAATGAGCATCAAGTGCCCAAACACCGTGGCTGCCGAGGTCATCAGCACGGGGCGGAGCCGAGTGGCGGCAGCACGCCGGGCGGCGTCGATTTTCGACACACCCTGCTCCTGGAGCGAATTGGCAAATTCCACGATCAGGATGCCGTTCTTGGCAATCAAACCAACCAGCGTGATGAGTCCAATCTGGGAGTAGATATTCAATGTCGTCTTCCAGAGAAAGATCGGCAGCATGGCCCCTACAATCGCGAGGGGCACGGATCCGAGCAGAATGATGAACGGATCGCGGAAACTGTTAAATTGGGCCGCCAGCACGAGGAAGATGAGCAACACCGCCAGCAGGCCCGCCTTCCACAAGGCGGCACCTTCGTTGCGCAACTGGCGCGACTGGCCGCCGTAATCGAAGGAATATTCGGGCGGAAGGATCTCCGCAGCTTTGGCCTCAAGTTTCTTCAGCGCACCATCAATACTAGGACCCACGCCGGTGATCTTCACGGAGTTGAGCTGCTGGAAGCGGTTCAAAGTGCGGGGCTGAACGGTTTCGCGCAGTGTTGCGATGGTGGAGAGCGGGATCAGCTGCCCCTGGGGTCCGCGAATGTGGTAGTCAAGAAGTTGATCGGCATTGAGCCGGTCTCCCCGGTTGACCTGCGGAATGACACGGTAACTGCGACCGTCATTGACGAACCGGTTGACATAGCCTCCTCCGAGCAGCGCTCCCAAATCCCGCGCCACATCCGTCAGGCTCAGGTTCATCGCGGCAACCTTGTCCTTGTCGATTTCGATCTCGAACTGGGGAAGGTCAAACTTCAGGTCACTGTCCGCGAAGTAGAACGTCGGAGCGGCATTGGGCTCGTTCGCCTCGGTGTTCGCGTAGAGGACCAGCTGTTGCGCAAACTCCAGCATCTGGCTGTGGTCGGCCGTCGACCGCAGCACGAATTCGATGGGGAATTGTCCGCCCGAGGGCAGCGGTTCGGGTGTCGTCATGATGACGTTCATACCCGCGATGCGGGCGGCCAGCGGAATGAGGGACTGTTCAATCTGGAGCGCGGTGCGCGACCGCTCGGACCACGGTTTGAGGATCGCGCCGCCAAACCCGAAGTTGGCTCCAGTGAGCTGGAAGGAATTCGCGTACTCGGGGAACGACTCGAACATCTTCTGAACCTCTTCCGAGAAGATCAGATTCTGGTCGATGGTCGAGGTGGGCGACGGCAGCAGGATGCTGAACACCACACCCTGGTCTTCCTTCGGGGCAAGCTCACTCTGAGCCAGCATGAAGAAGGGCGCCAGCAAAAGGGTGAAGAGGATCGAGAGCACCACCACGACGGACTTCCATCCGGTCAGGACGGAGCCAATGACGCGCTCGTAAACCCGGCGCAACCCGTCAAAACCGCGATTGATCCGGCCGGTGAGGCCACGCTCCTCGTCCTCCTTGCCGTGCAGCAGGTGGGCGCTCATCATCGGCGAAAGGGTGAGGGCGACAAAGCCTGACACCGTCACGGCGCCGGCGAGCGTGAAGGCAAATTCGCGGAAAAGGGCGCCCGTCAGGCCGCCCTGAAAACCGATCGGCGCATACACCGCGGCCAGCGTGATCGTCATGGAGATGACCGGACCCACCAGCTCGCGCGCACCGAGAATGGCGGCGTCAAACGGTGAACTGCCCTCCCGGATATGCCGTTCAACATTCTCCACCACGACGATGGCGTCGTCCACCACGATGCCGACCGCCAGCACGACCGCGAGCAAGGTCAGCAGGTTGATGGTGAACCCGGCCACCAGCATGATGAAGATCGCTCCAATCAACGAGAGCGGCATGGCGACGAGCGGGATCAGCACGGAACGCAGTGACCCGAGGAAGAAGAAGATCACCACCGCCACGATGAGCAGGGTCTCGATCAGGGTCGTGACAATTTCCTTCAGCGCATCGTCGATGTAGCCCGTGGCGTCGTATCCAATCTTGGCCTTCAATCCGGACGGCAGCCGGCTTTCAATGCCGGGCATCGCATCGCGGACCCGCTTGATGACCTCGACGGTCGAATCCGTCGGCAGCACCCAGATGCCCATGAACGTAGCCTTCTGTCCGCCGAAGCGGACCTCTTCATCGTAGCTCTCAGCGCCGAGGACGACCTCAGCCACGTCGGAGAGTCGAACAATCGCTCCGTTGCGCTCGGCCACCACGAGCTGTTCAAACTCCCGGATGTTCTTGAGGTCAGTATTGGCCACCAGGCTGATCTGCATCATGGTGCCCTTGGTCGCACCCACCGCCGCGAGCGCGTTGTTGTTGGCCAGGGCCTGCCGGACCTCAGACGGGCTGATGCCCCGGGCGGCCAGTTCCTCAGGCTTGAGCCAGATCCGCATGGCAAAGATGCGACCGCCCAGCACGTCGGCACGCTGCACGCCCTTGATGGACGACAACTGCGGTTGCACGACGCGGTTCAGATAGTCGGTGATCTGGTTCTGCTCCAGCTGATCCGAGTAGAAGCTCAGGTACATCGAGGCGAACTGGTTGTCGCTCGACTCAACGCTGATGCTGGGCGACTCCGACTCCGGCGGCAGTTCGCTGCGAACCTGGTCGATTTTCGCGCTGATCTGCGCCAGGGCTGCGTTGGTGTCGTAGTTCAGCCGCAGGTAGACTCGAATCGTGCTGAGACCGGAACGGCTCTCAGACTCGATGTAGTCAATGCCGTCGGCACTGGCGATCACCCGTTCGAGCTGGGTGGTGATGTACCCGCGCACGGTTTCGGCGCTCGCTCCGAAGTAGACGGTGGTCACGTTGACCACGGCGCTGTCACTTCGCGGATACTGGCGGATGTTGAGCTGGTTGTAGGAGACCAGCCCGACCACGAGAATCACGATGTTGACAACCATCGCGATGACGGGCTTGCGGACAAATAGATCGGTAAAGCTAGATTTCATGGGAACGCTCCGGTTCAGCTACGGCAGGGCCGCAAGTACGGCGTCAAGCCGTGCGTCGCGGGTCCGATGGAGGACGGCGGCTCAGGTGTTGGCTGGCTTCGGGGCCGGATTGTTTCCAGGCTGGACCGTGTTATTGACCTGCACAGGCATCGCATTGCGAAGCTTGAATACGCCCGAAGTGACCACTTCTTCACCGGGCTTTATCCCATCGACAATGGCGATCTGGTCGCCCCGGCTGACACCCAGCTTCACGAACTGCTGCCGGACACCGAGGAACTCGGCACCATCGGCGCCCTTCATCTTCTCCACGATGTACACGGAGTTGCCATAGGACGCATAGGCGATCGAGGTGGCGGGAATCACGACCGTGGGTTTGCCCACGGGCATTTCCACCTCAGCGCGGGCAAACATGCCGGACCGGAGCGCCTCGTCGGGGTTCGACACGGTCGCCTGCACCGACACATTGCGTGACGCCGCGTCCACCGCGGGATTGATCGCGCTCAGGGTGCCGCGAAATATACGATCAGGATAGGCATCCACCTTCACCAGCACCGTCTGCCCGACCTGGATCTCCGGCAACTGCCGCTGCGGAATGTTGAAATTGACGAACATCGGATCGGGTCGCTGGATCGGCACGAGGGGGGCGCCTCGCGCGACGAACTGCCCTAGATTCACCAGACGGATACCGACTCGCCCGGCAAACGGCGCCCGGACCACCTTCTTGGCCATGAGCGCACGCAACGCGGCACTGTCCGCCTCCGCCTGATTGAGCTGCGCATTGGCGGCATCGAGTTCCGCCTGGCTGATCGTGGCCTTGGCCAGAAGCTGGACGGCACGCTCGCGGTCGAGCTGGGCGATGACGCGACGCGCCTCCGCCGCGGCGAGCTGGGCCGCTTCGACCGAGGTGTCGAGTTCAATCAGGATGTCACCGGCTTTGACCATCGCGCCGTTTTCCACCGCAATATGGACCACGGTGCCATCGGCATCGGCGCCAAGGGTGACGCCCTCGACCGGCGCGAGCGTGGCAATCGCATTGATGGTGGGCCGCCAACTGGCGAGCTCCGCCTTGATCGTCGTCACGGCGGACGCGGGAGGCGTGTGATTCATCGACGCCATGGCCTTGAACTGGGACATCTTGACCGCGCCTAACGACAGCACAACGAGTGCGAAGCCGACCAAGGCGATGAGGAACTTCATAATCATAACGGTGTGGGTGGAAAAGTGATACCTAGGGCACGGTTGAGGCAGGTGGGGCGGCAATCGCTCCCGCCGCCGACGCGGATCCGAGCGGCGGCAAGGCCGCCGTCCCCTGCAGGACCTTGGCCAGGAGCTTGACCAGCACCTTGCGCTCATTCTCGGTCAAGAAGGCCATCAGCGCCGCGGTGCGTCGGAAATGCTCGGGCAGAAAACGCGAGAGAAACTGCTGACCGGCCGGCGTCAGATTGACCGACATCATCCGGCGGTCATGGGGATCCGGTTCGCGCCGGACAAAACCGTCGCGCTCGAGCGTGTCGATCAAACCGGTCATCGTCGCGCGAGTGACCCCGGCCATTTCGGCCAGTTCCGCCGGAGTCCGCGCATGAGGACAGTCGGTCGCCTTGTCGAGCAGGAGCATGAGCACCGTGAAACGCCCCTGGGAGATGTTGTGCGCGGCCAGATGTGCATCACAGGTGCGGAACACTTCGTCGCCCGTCCGAAGCAAATGCAAGTACACTTCCGAAGCTGATGGATCAAGGTCAGGAAACTGCTTGGCGCCCTCCAGGAGGCACTCGTAGCGCGGCAGGTCTTTGAGCATCAGCAACGGCATAGGCGCATCAATTTAAATAAGGCTCCTGATAATTAGGAGCCTAATCAAAAAAGCAAGATAAGGAGTCAAAATGCAGTACGGAACCGGCGCCAAAAAGCCTTAGATACTTAACCTCAACCGGTTAGATGATTGCAAATGCGGCTGCGGATCGGCAGAAATCAACCGCATCCCGGGTTCAATCCCCATCACTGCGCGCAAGCACCTGGCAAATGAGGGCTTGCGCGCTTGAGTCACCCAGCCCGATCAGGCCAGTGAACGGGCTGCCGCCACCACCGCATCGGTGGTGATTCCCAACTCCTTGAACACCGTGCCACCGGGGGCGCTGATGCCAAACCGGTCAATGCCCAGGGTGATTCCATCGAGTCCGACCCAACGGCTCCACAGGGAGGTCACACCGGCTTCGATCGAAACGCGCTTGCGAACGGACGGAGGCAGGACGGCGTCGCGATACTCTTTCGATTGCCGGGCGAAGCGCTCGAAGCAGGGAACGGAGACCACGCGGGTGCCCGCGCCGAGTTGTTTGGCTGCGGCCACGGCATATTGGAGTTCGGAGCCACTGGCGAGGAGCACGGTATCCAACGAGGCGGTTTCACGAACCGCCACATAAGCACCCTTGAGCACGCCTTCGCGCCGTTCCGCGAGGGGAATTTCATTTAGCGTGGGCAGCGCCTGGCGCGTCAGAGCCAGAAGTGTCGGTCCATCGGTGCGCTCGAGGGCAGCGGCAAAGGCACCCGCCGTCTCCTCGGGATCGGCCGGACGGATGACGTCGAAACCCGGAATGACGCGAAGGGACGAGACCGTTTCGATCGGCTGGTGGGTCGGACCATCCTCTCCCACCCCGACTGAGTCATGGGTGTAGATGTAGACCACCGGCAGCTTTGCAAGGGCGGCGAGTCGCATCGACGGACGGGAGTAGTCGGCGAACACCAGGAAGGTGGCGATCGAGGGACGGAAAAGTCCGTCGTAGGCCATGCCATTGGCGATGGCCGCCATGGCGTGTTCGCGGATGCCAAATCGAATATTGCGGCCGCCACGCGTCGTTTTGTCGAAATCGGGCGCGTCGGCGATGTAGTTGAGCGTGGAGCCGTAGAGGTCTGCGCTTCCACCCACCAACAACGGCAGGGCGCCAGCGAGCGGCTGAAGCACTGCTTTGCCGGCGGCGCGCGTCGCAAGCTTGGAGTCCGTCGGGAATGCAGGAATCTTGGAGAGCAGGGTCGCGGCGTCCGGCGTTTTGCCGGCGGAGTCGAGCAGCTCCGCCTTCGCCGGATTGGCCTCACGCCACGCCTTGTAGGTCTTGTGCCACTTGTTGCATTGACGGACCAACCGATCCTTGTGCTGCGCAAAGTAGGCGCGAACGTCTTCGCTGACAAAAAAATGCTGGTCCGCGGGCAAGCCGAGCGCGGGCTTGGCGGCATCGATAAACTTGGCACCGCCTTCGCCATGTCCCTTGGCCGTTCCCTGAACTTCAGGAATGCCTTTACCAATGATCGTCTTGGCAACAATCAGCTGGGGCTTGCCCGACTTGGTTTTCTTCGCCCGCGTCACGGCCTTGAGAATCGCGGCGAGGTCGTGGCCATCGATGACTTGAACCTCCCAGTTCAAGGACTTGAACCGTTGCACGACGTTTTCGCTCTGAGTCTTGTCCGCCATGGCGTCCAGCGTGACGTCGTTGGAGTCGTAAATCAGAATCAGATTGTCGAGGCCCTGGTGTCCCGCAAAGGCCACGGACTCCAGCGCGACACCCTCCTGCATGCACCCGTCACCCGCCAGCGCGATGACATGGTAATCCATGATCGTGTGGTCGGCGGTGTTGAAATGCGCTTCCGCCATCTTGCCGGCGACGGCCATGCCAACGGCATTGCCGATGCCCTGGCCCAAGGGACCCGTGGTGGCCTCAACGCCAGGCGTTTCGTGAAATTCGGGATGGCCCGGCGTCTTGCTGTGAAGCTGACGGAACTGCTTCACGTCCTCCAGCGACAGATCGTAGCCGCTGAGGTGGAGCCAAGCATACAGAAACATGGAACCGTGGCCGGCCGACAGAACAAACCGATCTCGGTTGATCCAGCGCGGCCGTTCCGGGTTATGCTGGAGTGCGTGACCAAAAAGCACGGCACCGACTTCAGCGGCTCCTAACGGAAGACCCAGATGCCCCGACTGGGAGGCATGGACGGCATCCATGGCGAGACCACGGGCCTGATTGGCGGCTTTGGAGAGAAGGATGGTTTGCAGGGTCATGGCGGACAAAGTGATTGGGCCGACGTGCGAAGGCGATTGGACAGACAGTCAAATGAAGTGCACAAAAAAAAAGCGAGCCGATGGTGGCTCGCTTTGATGAAAGTTAACAACCGGGAGGCACCGCCTCCCTGGCTCAGCTGGCCGCGGGAGCCACGGCCGCAACGGCCTTGTCGTCATAAGCCTTGCGCTTGACCGCCATGGCGGCCTTGCCCTGACGATCGCGGAGATAGTAAAGGCGCGCGCGCATGATCTCGGATTCCTTCTCGATCTCGATGGTCTCGATATTCGGGGAGTTGACCGGAAACACACGCTCCACTCCTTCGCCGTAGCTGATGCGGCGAACGGTGAAGGTCTCGTGAATACCGCTGCCCTTGAGCGCGATCACGACCCCCGAAAAGATCTGCACACGTTCCTTGTCGCCTTCACGCACCTTCGTGTGCACGCGAACACCGTCGCCGACTTTGAACGGCGGGCGGTCTTTTTTCACCTGAACATCGGTGACTTCCTTGATAATCGGGTTCATAACTGGGCTTTCGTTGATTCGAGTAAATCGGGTCGGACGAGTCTGGTTTTTTCCACCTGTCGCGCATGCCGCCACTTTTCGATCTCAGCATGATTGCCTGAAAGGAGCACTTCAGGAACGGACATGCCTCGGAATTCGGCGGGACGCGTGTATTGAGGAAAGTCGAGCAACTTGTTGGTGAAGGATTCGTGCGTCAATGACTTTTCC
>JAEUGZ010000392.1 GCA_016794725.1 Opitutaceae bacterium
GAGGCGGGACCGGTCGGTCCCGTCGCGGCCTCAGCGAGGCCACCTCCAACAAGAACAATGCGATTCCCCAGGCCCAATCCTTAAGTTGACGCGCATGCACAGTCACGGGACGAATCTACACGAATGAACTCACTTCCCGCAGTTGAAGACAATCGATTGGTTCATAAACCACCGATGGACACAGATAAACGCGGATCCGGAGCGTGCAGGGTTCTTCACCCACAAGGTGAACACCAGCTTTGGCGCAGCCCGTTTGTATCCGTGTGGATCAGTCCCGCGGCCGCGCGATCCGTGGTTCAATCGCAGGTATTAGGATGTGACTCATTAGCTCCCCCTTGTGGAATTCGGTTTCAGCAGCGCTGATGCGTTTGCGTGAGGATCTGAGCCCCTCTCAACATGACCAAGACCCTTGTTATCTTAGGTGAGTACAATCCCGATTGGGAAACTCACCGTGCGACGAATGCCGCGATTGAACATTCGAGCAGGGTTGTCGGCTGGGCGCTACGGAGCGAGTGGCACTCGACTTCGACCATCACTCGCAGCCGAATAGAAACGGCCCATGGTTTCTGGATAGCTACCGGTGCTCCCTATCTCTCCCTCGACACCGCTCTGGATGTCATCCGGTTTGCCCGGGAGCACCACGTGCCCTGCCTTGGCACGTGTCAGGGCTTCCAGCATATCATGCTGGAGTTCGCACGGGCGTATCTGGGGATCACACACCCCGGCCACGCCGAGTACAATCGAGACGCGCCGCATCCTTTCATTTCCGAGTTATCCTGCTCGTTGAGGGGGCAGGTGTCGGAAGTCAACCTGCTCGACGGCAGCCTGGTAGCGGGGTGTTATGGCGCCACCCGCATCACGGAACGCTACTACTGCCGCTACGGGATCGCGCCCGACTCCGTCGCTGCGGTTCGCGCCGGTCCGATCCGCGTGTCGGGTGTCGGTTCCGAGGGTGAGATTCGGATCGTCGAATATCCAGCGCATCCGTTCATGGTTGGAACCCTGTTTGTTCCGCAGGCGAGGTCGCTGGCGGACCAACCGCATCCCCTGGTGAGTGCATTTGTTCGAAGCATCGTAGCGAGCAGTTAAGAGACGATCAATGTGGGCGTCAGGTCGCCGAGGGCAAAAGAGGTCTTGGTTCTAGAGGCCCCACGTCGGGTTGCGGTTCGCATTGAAGGGTGGACGGTTTTGGGCAGTCTCACCTCCTCCGTGTCTGGCGGTTGTCGTCAGCCAACGGGTCCCTTCACTCGTCCCTTATGCCAATTCCCTCTGAATCAGCCGTTACCTTGCTCCGCGCGGCCTATGCGGCCTTCAACGCCCGGGACATCGATGCCGCCCTCGCCACCATGACCCCCGATGTCGCCTGGCCGCGAGCCTTCAAGGGCGGCTTTGTCCGCGGGCCCGAGGCCATTCGCGCCTACTGGATGGAGCAATGGAGCGAGATCGACCCACACGTGGAGCCGGTGGCCTTCCACCCGGACGAGGCCGGACGGATCCTGGTCGACGTCCATCAGGTCGTGCGTGACTTGACCGGAACCGTCCTCGCCGACGAACACGTAGGCCATCGATTCACCCTGGCGCAGGGTTTGATTCAAACCATGGAAGTCGGACCACTCCCTTCCTGACTCAGCCGCCGGCAGAGGTCGGTGGATGCGTTGCTGGCGAGGCGCCAAACGTCACCCCTCGACCCTGCGATCGCGAGGCGCGAACCGCCGAGCACAGTCCATCGCCCACCTTCGATGAAACACCGGCCAAACCCATGGGTCCTACGAAAGACCCTGGGGCGTCGCACTCCCACGCCGGACTAAAGAAGCTGACCTCGGCAAGACCGTGAAACGCGTCTCGATCTACCTGCTCTTCGCACTCTGCAGCACTGCCCAAGCTGCATCGGACGAGAAGATCGCCGAAGTCTTTAGGGTCTTCAATCTGGAATCGGCCATCCAGGGGCGTATCGAGAGGTTGGGCCATGAGTTGCTCTTTCCCCAAGATCGGCTGCTCAAGGAAAAGCTGGAACGGCTGAATGCTGCCCTCTTCCAGTCTGATGCTGCGGATGAAAAGGCCCTGTCACTCTTGCTCTCGAGAGCGCTGTCAGAACGCGCTCGATACCGGGCAGTGCGGGCGAAAATCATCCGGGACCACTTTTCGGTGGAGTCGGTCCGGGCACGTCTCATCTCGTGGTTGAAATCGTCCACCGACGCTTCACTCCAGGTGTTGATCGACGCAGCCAAGGATCCGGGTTGCCTGACAGGTCCGGTGACCGTGTATTTGCAGCTGGTGAATCACCCGTTCTCCGAGATTGCGGAATCGGTCCAGACACAGCTTCCAGAAGTACAGAAGTGGGAACCGCCGGTTTCGAAGAAGCCCCCTGCACCGAATCGACGAACGGACAAAGTCCCCCTCCGTTGACGCGGATAGGGGACTGACTTCGGGCGACCCCGGCCTTCGGAGATGACTCAACCATGATGACTCGCAAACTCCTTGTCGTACTGCCGGTTCTGGCCGTGATCCTCGGATGCTCTCCGTTCAAACTTGAAACATTCGTGGATGACACGAAGGAAGCCAAGGCCACCCACTTCATTCAGAAGATCATCGATGGAAAATTTGAGGAGATCGAAGATGCACTGGAGCCAAGCCTGAAAACGAAAATAACGAGCGGAGTACTGCAGCAGATGAGAAACACGCTCGGCACCACCCAGCCAAAAGAAACAAACCTCATCGGTTTCAATACACACACCCACAACCGGGAGCCAACTCGATACAATTTTTACTATCAGTATGGATATGGGAACAGATGGAATATTGTGAACATTGCGTTTAGGACACTTCCCGGCGGCAGGGATGAGATCATTGCTCTGTATGTAAACAGTCCAACCAATCGCTCCCTGCAGGAGATCAATCGGTTCACACTGAAAGGCAAAGGAGCTGTCCATTACGTCTTCCTGGCCGGGTGCGTTCTTACCCCCCTCTTTGTTCTATTCACGCTTGTCGCAAGCGCGCGCACCAGATTCAAAGGTAGAAAGTGGCCTTGGATAGTCTTCATCCTGTTTGGTATCTTCCAGTTCACCCTCAATTGGACCACCGGCGAGGTTGGCTACAGACTTCTTAATATACAGCTATTCGGTTCCGGAATGTTCACAGCGGGTATCTACGCTCCATGGTTTCTGAGTTTATCACTACCGATAGGTGCACTGTTGTTCTGGATCAAACGGAGTGATCTGAAATACATAGAACTCCAACCAGAGGCATCTGACAACGCTGACAAGAAGCAGGTTTGAGCGCAGCGGCGTACGACTCCCGCGCGGCGGGCATCGAATTCCCATATCCGAGAACCGAGTCGCGAATGCGGCCAGGGACTGCCGTGCCTGAGGACGATGACGGCGCGACACTCATTGCGATCCGTCATAGCACGTTTCTTCGGACTTGGTGTTCAACTGGCCGACACAACTCAGGCATCGTTTTCCGCAACGAGTGGCGTCGAACCGGATGGCACCTAGGTGCCGGATCGAACAGCCTCCCACACCGCACTGGTTTTTCACATCGAACCGGTGCTAGCGTCCGCTTCGCAAATGTCTCCACGTTTCGCGCGCACCCCAGCCCCCGAGTCCCAAGGCTCCCACACCCAGCGCGCCATAGAGGCCGATGGAGAACCAGAACTTCACCGGCTCCTGCTGGCGTTGGACCGCCCGGCTGTGTGACGCCACTTTGCCCGGAAACACCGTCTCTCCCCGGGCGAGCCCGCGCTGCACGAACCAAAAGAGTCCGACTGCGACGGCAAGAAAGGCTGCTGAGAGAAGCGCCAGCAGGGTGTAGGAACCGTCCCGGGCGGGTTTCCGTTTCGCCGTTTGGGTCGCCGCCTCTGGTTTCGCCAGGCCGTCGGCGTAAGGGGTAGTGACATCCTGATACGCATAGTCGGGCGGGGGGAACCGGGATTTGATCCGCGCGAGGATCTCGTCGCGTCGTTCCCTCGCCCACCCTGGACCGGCCTGCCAGGCGGCTGGGGAGGGTACGTAGATCACATGATGCGCCCGGCCCATCAGCATCTCACCCTGAATCTCGAGGCGCCGCCATTCGCCACCGCCCCACTCTTCATAAAACATCGAGTCGCGCCCAAGGTGCCCCACCCGCCA
>JAEUGZ010000399.1 GCA_016794725.1 Opitutaceae bacterium
GCCGAGGTCCTTCCAGCCCGCCCGCGGGAGCTGGTGTACAAGCAGGTGGGCGGCGCCGACCTCCGGCTGCATGTGTTTGGTGTTGGTGACAACCCGACGACGCCACCGCGACCTGGCATCGTCTTCTTCTTCGCAGGTGGCTGGAAGACTGGAACACCGGAGCAGTTCTTCGCCCAGTGCGAGTACCTCGCCGCCCGTGGCATGGTGGCAGTTTCGGCGGAATATCGAATTGCGTCGGTGCATCAAACAGCGCCGCGGGAGGCCGTGCAGGACGCGAAATCGGCCATGCGATACCTGCGGCAGCACGCGGGATCCCTCGGACTCGACCCGTCGCGCCTCGTCGCTGCCGGCGGATCCTCCGGCGGACATCTCGCGGCCGCGTGCGCCCTCGTGCCCGAATTTAATGAGCCTGGTGAGTCTTTGGAAACCAGCTGCCGGCCTGATGCGTTGATCCTCTTCAATCCGGTGATTGACACGAGCCCGAGTGAAAAGGGTGGATACGGGCATAATCGCGTGAAGGAGTATTCGAACGCGATCTCGCCCCAGGAGCATGTCAGGGAAGGGTTGCCGCCCACGCTCTTCCTGATTGGATCGAAGGACCGACTCATCCCGCTCACCACCGCGCTCCGTTTTCAGCGGACGATGGAGGAGCATGGAAATCGGTGCGACCTGTTCATCTACGGAGGAGCCGACCACGGGTTCTTTCAATACAAGAAACGGGAGCGCGGACACTACGCCCAGACGGTGGCCGCCATGGATGCGTTTCTGGTCTCCCTGGGTTTTCTTTCGTCGCGTTGAGCTGCCATTTGCTCCCCTTCCAAGAACACCCCGCGATCCGCCATGCCTTCCCGCTGCCTCATCACCGCCCTCGCTCTTGCCGCTGCCCTCGTGCCTCGGACCTCCCTCAGCGGCGAGGCGGCCCCTCCCTTGCGGCCCAATGTTCTGTTCATTTCCGTGGACGACATGAACACGGACCTGGGTGTGTACGGAAGTCCCGTGGTGAAATCTCCGAACATTGATCGACTCGCCGCCCGGGGAGTGCGTTTTGAACGGGCCTACTGCCAGTACCCGTTCTGCAGTCCGAGCCGGTCTTCGGTACTCACGGGTCTGCGCCCGGACAGGACCCGTGTCTTTGATCTCTACTACCACTTTCGCACCGAGCTGCCCACTGTGGTCACGCTCCCGCAATTGTTCATGCGCAACGGCTATGTGACCTCCCGCGTGGGCAAAGTGTATCACTATGGCAATCCCGACGACATTGGTACCAGCGGTTTGGATGACCCTCCGTCCTGGCAGGAAGTGGTCAATCCGGCGGGAATCGACAAGACCGCGTTGGAGTCGGATGTCATCAATCTGACACCCGCGAAGAAGGCGCTGGGATCCGCCGTTGCCTATCTGGCTGATCCGCGCGGCAAGGATGAAGAGCACACGGACGGCAAGGTTGCGACCGAGGCGATTCGCATGCTGGAGAAGCATCGTGGGCAGCCGTTCTTCCTCGCGGTTGGATTCTACCGACCGCACTGCCCTTATATCGCGCCGCAGGCCCATTTTGATGCCTATCCCCTCGATCGGATCTCCCTGCCGGAGGAGCCGGAACCCGCCCGCCTGTTGCCGGCACCGGCGCTGCAATCGACGAAACCCTGGCCCTACTTCGGCATGACGCGAGAGCAGCTGCGCGAAGCCAAACGGTCCTACTACGCGGCCATTTCGTTCGTCGATGCCCAGATCGGACGCGTGCTCGACGCCCTCGACCGCCTTGATCTGCGGCGAAACACCGTCGTTGTCTTCTGGAGTGACCACGGGTATCACTTGGGTGAGCACGGGCTCTGGCACAAGAAGTCCCTCTTCGAGGAATCGGCTCGAGTCCCGCTGATCGTGGCCCTGCCTGACGGCCGCGGCGCAGGCGCGGTCATCCGCCGCACGGTGGAATTGATCGACCTCTATCCCACCTTGGCCGAACTCGCGGGGCTGGTACCGCCAGCCGATCTGGATGGCGCCAGCCTGAGGCCGCTGTTGGAGAACTCCCAGCATCGATGGGATCGACCGGCCTTTACTCAGGTGCACTTGGGAAGCTTCGGCGGACGCAGCGTTCGTACGGAACGGTGGCGCTACACCGAGTGGGACGAGGGTGGGCGCGGAGTTGAGCTCTACGATCACGACGCAGATCCGCGCGAACGGGTGAATCTCGCCGCTAGCCCGGACCACCGCGCGGTTGTCGACCAGATGAAGGCGCTGGCGAGGCGGAACTGGCCCGTGCCCGTTGCACCGGGGAAGGCGGAACGGACCGGAGCCAAGGGTGTGCGGTCGCGCGGACAAGAATGAACCCGATTGCGTGGAGGCAGACCGCTTTTTCCCGCCGGCTGCTCATCGGCCTTGCCGCCATCGCCGTCGCTGCGCTCCCGGTAGCGGGCTTGGCGTCTCCGCCCAACATCATCTTCATCCTCGCTGACGATCTTGGATATGGCGATCTCGGGGTCTACGGCCAGGAGGAGATCCGGACGCCGAACATCGACCGTCTGGCGGCGCAGGGGGTTCGCTTCACCCAGTTCTACGCCGGCTCGTGTGTCTGCGCCCCCTCACGCAACGTTCTGATGACCGGACAGCATAGCGGGAAGATTCTGCTTCGCGGAAATGTGAAGCTCAATCTGCCGGCGGAGACGGTCACCGTGGCTGAAATGCTCCGTGCGGCGGGCTACACGACGGGGCTCGCTGGCAAATGGGGGCTTGGGGCTGAGAACAGTGCAGGTGCCCCGACGCGCCAGGGGTTCAACTTTTTCTTCGGCTATGCCGACCAGACGCACGCGCACAACTATTTCCCGGAGTATCTGATCCGCGGCGAGGAGCGTATCGCGCTCCGCAATGTTGTGCCATCGGCGGGAAAGCAGGGCCAGGGCGTGGCCACGATTCGCCGCGACTACAGCGCGGACTTGATCGCGGATGCGGCCGTGGAGTTCGTGACGACGAACCGTGACGGCCCATTCTTCCTTTACTTCGCCAGCACCCACCCCCACGCCAACAATGAGGCAGGGGAGCGAGGCATGGAGGTTCCCGATTTCGGGAGCTACCACGACCGGCCGTGGCCCGATGCGGAAAAGGGTTATGCGGCCATGGTTTCTCGCCTGGATCGCGACGTGGGACGCATCCTGGCCAAGCTCATTGAACTTGGAATCGATGATCGCACGATCGTCTTCTTCAGTTCGGACAATGGGCCGCATCGGGAGGGCGGCCATGATCCGGCCCGCTTCCGCTCCAGCGGCCCCCTACGCGGGATCAAACGGGATCTGTATGAGGGCGGCGTGCGCGTGCCCATGATCGTTCGCTGGCCGGGTCGGATACCTGCGGGCACGACGTCACATCATATCGGATATTTCGGCGACTTCTTCGCAACTGCGGCCGAACTGGCCGGATGCCGCACCCCAGACGGGCTCGACAGCATCAGCCTGGTGAAGGCACTGACGCAGTCTCCTGGCCAGATCGCTCGAAGCCATGTGTATTGGGAATCATACGAGCGCGGCGTGGCACGGGCCGTGCGGCTGGGACGATGGAAGGCGGTTCAGAAGCCCTACCCCAATGGGACATTGCAGCTCTTTGACCTGTCGGAGGACGTGGCTGAGTCGAGGGATGTCGCCGATTCTTTTCCCGAGGTGGTGGCACAGATCCGGCGAATCATGCAAGTGGAGCACACGTCCTCTCCGCATTTCCCCAAGCCGAATCAGCGGTAGTGGCGGCCCTTGCAGGGGTGAACCGCGAGGGAAGGCCAAATCCCAACACCGGTGTGATGGGGCAGCCCCGGAGGGCGACGCCACCAGCCGTGCGCACCGGATTCACCTTGGGTAGCGTGACGGTTTCAGCGCGTGGGATTCTCGTACCAAACGACGCCGAGACCCTTGCGTCCCTCGCGCTCTTCGTTGGTCAGGA
>JAEUGZ010000401.1 GCA_016794725.1 Opitutaceae bacterium
GGCGGAACCCGACACTTCCTTAAGTGCCTCGATTCCTTCCGCAGTCAATTTCCGGGTGGTGTCGTTTTTGTCGTGACCATATCGGGCGGCGCTCCCCGCCTTCATAGCCGAGAGCGATCCCATGCCACGGTACTGCTTATACAGTTTTCCGTTGATTTCCATGATCTCGCCCGGGGCCTCACGGCAACCAGCCAGCAGTCCGCCCAGGATGACCGCATCGGCCAGCGCCAATGCTTTGACGATATCGCCGCTCTTCGTGATGCCACCGTCGGCAATGGTCTTGACCCCTTGCTTGGCCGCCTCCCGGCTGGCGACAAAAAGCGCTGTGAGCTGAGGAATACCAACTCCGGCGACAATACGCGTCGTGCAGATGGAGCCGGGCCCCTGACCCACCTTGATTGCGCTCGCTCCGCATTCGGCGAGAAACCGCACGCCCGCACCACTGGTTACATTGCCTGCGATGATGGTAAGGCTGGGAAACGTGGCGCGCAGCATTTTCACCATATCACCCACGCCCGAAGTGTGTCCGTGGGCCGTCGAAATGGCGATGGCATCGATCGATTCGTCGATGAGATTGCCCACGTGGTTGATCACTCGATCTCGATCCAGCGCACCGTCCGGTTTCCTCACCGGTGCGATGGCCGCCCCGACCACCAACCGAAAGTCTGAATCCCGGGCCGGTTTCCGGCGGGACTTGGCTTCAGCGGTGATGCGTTCCACATCCGAGAACGTCACCAGGCCGCGCAGACGGTCGGCATCGTCCACCACCAGCATCTTGTGGATGCCGACGTTTTCCATGAAGAAGGAGTCAGCGGCTGAAATGGGATCCGGTTGCAGTGTCCGTTCGTGAACCGTGATGATGTCACGCCGGGGTACCATGGCGTCTGCGACCCGTTTTGCCTTGTACCGATCCCGTACGGTGCTGCCCGAAAGCAGTCCCATGAGTTTGCCGGAAGCTTCGACGACGGGGAAGGTTCGGAAGTCATAGCGCTTCTGTTCGATTAACGCGAGGACATCGCCGACCAGCTGGTCGGGCGAGACCGTAATGGGATCTTGGATCAGCCCGTGAATGTGGCGTTTCACCCGCGCGACCTCCTTGACCTGGTCCTTCGCCGGCATGTTGTAGTGGATGAGGCCCAATCCCCCGTTGAGCGCCATGGTGATGGCCATCTTTGCCTCCGTCACCGTGTCCATATCCGATGATATGATCGGGATGGAAAGCCTGAGCGAATCGGAGATCGCCGTGGACGTGTCGGAGTCCTTCGGGAGGATGTCCGAGTAGAGTGTGGCGAGCGAAACGTCGTCAAACGTCAGCGCCGTGGGAAGATTGGCGCGGAAGAACGCATCGGCCGACAGGTAGAACTCGTCGTCGACGAGATCCACCGTTCCGGAAGGAGTGGCAACCTGTGTCATGGTTGCCGGGAAGGAAGTAGAGCCGGCAGCCAGAAGCGCAATTGCTTTTTCAGATCCGGTGGAGGATGCCGGCGCCCAAAGTCCCTAGGATTTGGGGTCTGGAGTCTTGAGAGACCAGATCATGTACAGCACGACACCAACGCAAATGCCTGAATCTGCGACGTTAAACGTTGGGTAGATGTAGCTTCCGAAATGGAAGTCGAGGAAATCGATGACGTGACCGTGCACGAGGCGATCGACGAGGTTTCCGGCGATCCCGCCGCAGAGCAGGCCAAACGCAGTCTGAACGAATTGGTTGCGCAGACCGAGGGTATGACGCCAGATGAAGATCGCGCCGAGGGTGAAGACGGCGAGGGTGGCGAGGAAGACGCTCTTGCCACTCAGCATGCTCCAAGCCGCGCCGGTATTGCCGACGTGAACGAGGTAAAAGAAACCCTCGATGACTGTGACCGCGCCGGGAGGGCCGTAGGTCCCCAACGGCATGTGTGAATTGATCCAGATCTTGGAGACCTGATCGAGTGCGAAGGTGACAGTCGCGAGAATCCAGAGCAGCCGATAGGTCCCCAACCGCCCGGTCCATCCGACGGGATTTGGGCGAACGGCTGCGGGAGCGTCCGCCGCTGCCGGCGGGCCGTCGCGCGAAAGGGAGGGTTCCGAATTCAAGCGAAGGGGATGCGATGAGTCGTGTGGTTACTCGTCACCGCCACCGTCATCCCCCCCACCGGAGATGCTCGCGCCTTCTTCACCGATTTCCCCGAACAGGCCGGCACCGGTTCGGGTGCGGTAGCGATTCCGCTCGATCTCCTTTTGAGCTTCGGCTGAGTAGCGGGTGAAGGGAACGGCCAGAAGGCGCTCCTTGGCGATTGGCTTCTGGGTGATTTCGCAGATGCCGTAAGTTCCCGCGCGGATACGCTGGATGGCGGCCTCGATTTCGGAAAGCGCTTCCTGTTCGCTTGAAACCAGGCTGAGGGCGAAATCGCGGTCGAATGTGTCCGTCCCGGCGTCCGCCATGTGCTGGCCGTAGCTGGAGAGATCACCTGCGTCGTCCTTGGACGAGCGCTTCAAGGTGTCCTCGGTGTGTTGGTCGAGCTGACCGGTCACGTGATTGCGCAGGTCCATCAGCAGCCGGAAATACCGCCGGAACTTTTCGGGGACGACCGACTCGTCGTCCGCGGCGGGCTTGTTTGCCTTGCGGGGATTGAAACCGAGAATGTCCGCGAGCGACGCCGCCTTCACGTGATTGGGCTGCGCCGGCTTGACTTCCACCTTGGGGGCGTCGGTCTTGGCGGCCTTCTGTCCATTGGCCACCTTGTGCGCCTTTTCTTCGGATTCCGGAGCCTTGACGGCGACGGTCTTCGCGATTTCCCGGACCTCCTCGAGGGAAAAGGCGATCGGCTTGATGGGTTTCTTGCTGCCAAGGATCCGACTCCGCAGGGCATCCCGTGCCTTCCCCTTTTCCTTGTCTGCGGGTTTGGCTGGCTTGGCCGGGGCCTCGACGGCTGCCGGCTTCGCGGGCGCTGCGGCGACCTTCTTCTCCGGCGGCTCCGGCTTCTTGGGGGCGACGGGAGCGGGCTTGGCGGGAGTGGGCTTTTTGTTTTGGGCCATGATCTAAAGAAGAAAGGGTTGTGCCTCAGAGAGCATCTGCGCAGCGCGCGCAGACTTCGCCGTGGGCGGTGGATTGTAAGGCGGGGACCCAGCGCCAGCAACGCGGGCAGCGGACAAAGCCGAGTTCCTGGGCAGGCCGAACCGAGACGACCGGGGTGCCGGGTGCCGTCTCGTGCGCGGCAAGATCAACGTGGGAGACTATAAAAAGTTCGGGCAGGAAGTCGCGGTGCCTTTCGAGCACCGCACGCAGGCCCGCCTCCGGCGCCGACAGGGTGATGGCAGCATCGAGGGATTTGCCCAATTTTCCCGCCGCCCGGAGGGGTTCGATCGCTTCGTTGACGCGGCGACGGACCTCAAGCAGAAGAGCGACCTCTTTTTCGAGTTCCGGTTGGATCCAGTCCGCGGGTACGTCCGGCCAATCCTGCAGGTGGATGGAAGCAAGCGCCGAGTTTTCGCCCTGGCACTGGGCCGCGACGGGAAAATCGGCCTTGAACGTCGCGTGACACCAGGCTTCGTCCGTGGTGAGTGACAATACCGGAGCGAGCACCCGGATCAGCGAGTGAAAGATATGGTAGATGGCGGTCTGCGATGAGCGCCGCAGGGGATGATCCGAACGGAGCGTGTACAAGCGATCCTTGAGCACGTCGTGGTAGACGGATGAAAGGGTCACTGCGCAGAACTGATTGCAGAGCTGGTAGACCCGATGAAACTCGTACGCGTCGTAGGCCTCGCCGCACTCGCGGACGAGATTTGCGGTCTGATGGAGCGCCCAGCGGTCGAGGGTGTCGAGCGCATCCAATGGCAAGGCGTCGGCCGTGTAGGTGAAGTCAAACAGGGTCGAGAGCTGATACCGGAAGGTGTTTCTAAACAACCGGTAGGCTTCCGCGGCGTTATTCAGGATCTTGTCGGAGAGCGTGATATCCTCGGTGAAATTCTGTGAAGCGATCCACAGGCGGATCACGTCGGCACCATACTGAGCGATGTAGTTGTCGGAAGTTGGAGGCTTCTCGTACTGCCCGGATTTGGAGATCTTCTTGCCGTCTTCACCGACGATGAATCCATGGGTGAGCACGGCCTTGTAGGGCGCCGCGCCTTGCGCAATCACTGATGTCCAAAGAGAGGATTGGAACCAGCCGCGGTGTTGGTCGCTGCCTTCCAGATAGAGGTCCGCGGGCGATTGGGTGTCACCCTGATGGCGCGCCAGAACGGCGGCGTGCGACGAGCCGGAGTCAAGCCAGACATCGAGCGTGTCGCGGCCGCAGACAAGCTCCTTGGCGGACGGCCAGCTGGCCGGAAGCGGGATCCCTTCGAGGATCTGTTCCGGGGTGGCGTCGTACCAGAAATTGCTGCCCTTGGCCGCGATCTTGGCTGCAACTCCACGGACGACCGACGCGTCGAGAAAGGGCTTCTTGGCCGCGTCGTAAAACGCGACAATCGGGACGCCCCAGGAGCGCTGGCGGCTGATGCACCAGTCGGGACGGGCTTCGACCGCACCGCGTATCCGATTTTCACCCCACACCGGCACCCAGGCGACCGAGCTGATGGCATGGAGCGCGGTTTGACGGGGACTATGGACCCCGGTGGAACTGGGCGCGATCCCGTCCAGACTGACAAACCACTGGTCGACAGCCCGGAAAATGATGGGGGTCTTCGAGCGCCAGCAGTGGGGATAGCTGTGCGTATAGCGCTGTTTGGCCAGCAAGGCACCGGCCTCGGCCAGCTTCTTGAGCACGGCGACATTGGCGGGCGACGTCCGTTTCGCCTCGAGGTCTTCCGTCGACTCAAGCGTGGTCAGTCCGACGAGGTCGGCCGGGAGTTGGCCGTCGGCCAGGTACCGACCGTCGTCGCCGACGGGGCAATAGATCGCCAAGCCATACTTCAGGCCGGTCAAATAATCGTCGGCTCCGTGGCCGGGCGCCGTGTGCACCGCGCCAGTGCCGCTGTCAGTTGTGACATAATCCGCGAGAACCACCGGTGACGGCCGGTCGATGAACGGGTGACGGGGGGCGAGGTGTTCCAGGGTCTTTCCCGGCCTGCGTTCCGCCACCACCGGGGCACCTTCAACCTTGGCGGCCGCCAGCACCGAGGTGAGCAGGGCTTCCGCAACGATGATGCGTTCCGCCCCGAGATCCGCCACGACGTAGTCGACTTCGGGGTGCACCGCGATGGCCAGGTTGGCCGGAATTGTCCACGGGGTGGTGGTCCAAATGACCACGGACAATGGCTTGTCCGATGGAAGTCCAAACGCGGACGCCGCATCCGGTCTGACCGGGAATCGAACCCAGATTGAAGGCGAAACGTGATCGCGGTATTCGATTTCGGCTTCGGCGAGGGCCGTCTCAAAAGGAATCGACCAGTAAACAGGCTTCTTGCTGCGGTAGACCAGGTTCTTTTCGACGAACGTGGCAAACGTGCGCACGATATCCGCCTCAAACGCAGGCGCCTTGGTCTTGTATTCGTTTTCCCAGTCTGCCAGGACGCCGAGTCGCTTGAACTGCTTCTTCTGCAGCGCGATCCAAGACTCGGAGAAAGTGTCGCAGCGCGCGCGCAATTCGGAAACCGATACGATTTCCTTCTTGGTTTGAAGTTCGCGGGCCACCTTTTGTTCGATCGGCAGTCCGTGACAGTCCCATCCGGGCACGTAAGGCGTGCGGAAG
The DNA here is from genome assembly GCA_016794725.1 of Opitutaceae bacterium. GTDB lineage: Bacteria > Verrucomicrobiota > Verrucomicrobiia > Opitutales > Opitutaceae > UBA6669. Next base: position 5,676 of record JAEUGZ010000401.1, read on the forward strand.
CCGCGCATCGTCTTGTAGCGGAGCGTGATATCCTTGAGACTCTTGTTCAGTGCCGTTCCGATGTGCACGTCGCCGTTCGTGAAGGGCGGACCATCGTGCAGAACAAACGCCGGCCGGCCGGCGCGCCGGCTCTGCAAGGCCTTGTACAGTTGGGTTGCCTCCCAATGCGCGAGCCGCGCGGGCTCCCGCTGTACGAGAGTCGCCCGCATGGGAAAATCCGTTTTGGGGAGTTGCAGAGTGTCCTTGAGATCTTGCGCCATGCCAAAGAAAAGGCGGCAGAGGGTATGTTGCCATCTGACCTAGTCAAGGCAGGGCCGGAGTTATCTCAGGCCGATGTCCCGATTCCTTTGGCTATTCTCCAATCAGCTTCGCGGCGAAGTGCGGGCGAGCGCGCTCGCCCGCTCCGCCAGTCGCAGCCCCGAAGCAAGGCACTGCGTCAGCGAGATTCCATCTCTGACATGTCCACCCACCAGCAGGCCTGGGTGGTGGGTCTCGGTGCGAACCATTGCTTCGATAAAGCGCTCGTAACCAATATTATATTGTGGAATTGCTCGGGTCCAGCGGTGGTGTCTCACGAGGGCCGGCTCTCCCGTGACTCCGAGAAGCGAAGTCAATTCGCGTTTGGCCATTTCCAGGGCGGCGGGAGTATCGAGGTGAGCTCGATCCGGGGCTGAAGATCCTCCCAACATGAGCGTCAGGCCTACGTGGCCCTCGGGTGCGCGACCGGCGAAGAGGCTCGATGAAAACAAGATACCGAGGAGCTGACGTTTCTCGACCGCCGGAATGAGGAGGCCGAATCCGTCCAAGGGGTGCGCCACCTGATCGCGGCGATAGCCAAGAAAGAGGGATGCCACCGGGGGATATTCAATGGAGTCGAGCGCGGCCAAGGGACGCTCTCCCAAAGGACCGACGGTGAGGCGCGCCAGGGCATGGGCAGGGAGCGCCAAGGCCACAGCAGCAAAGGACTCCGTTGTGGTCAGGCCGTTCC
>JAEUGZ010000416.1 GCA_016794725.1 Opitutaceae bacterium
GACTTCTTTGGAAACCCGATCGGCAATCCAACCGGCAGCACCAAGGACTACGGCGTCGTCCTCTCCACCAAAGACGGAAAGTACTCGTTCCGCGCGGTGAAGTACGAAAGCAAAGTCGCGAACGCCAGCACCCAGGTCGACCTCAACGGCCTTGCGGGTGCCATCACCCAGGGCATGAAGTTCCGCAATGTCTTCCTCTACCGCATGGCCGGCTACACCTGGGATACACGCGAACAGACCAATCTCACTCCGGGACAACGGTACTTCTGGACGCCCGCCTACATCAACTCGAGTGGTCGCCCGGTCGCCGATCTGAACGGGAGCCCAACGCCGCCCGCCGGAGCCGTGCTCGAAACCCAGGCCCAGGCCGACGCTCACCGCGACGCCGCCATCCGCGCCTGGAACGACATCCAAAAAACACTCGATGCCAAGGGCTTCTTCAAGGCGTGGGGCTACGTCCCAACGAGCGCCAGCGCGCTCACCGATCGCGCGACCTACGAGGCCACCCTGGTCGGAACCGTTCCTGCCTCGCAGTACCTGCCGGATATCTCGACGCTTTCCAACTACGGCGCCATCACGCCGCAGGGTCTGTCGGTCACGGCCGATACCCAGTCGAAAGGCTACGAGTTCGAACTCACGGCCAATCCCACCCCCAACTGGCGGATTGCCTTCAACGCGGCGGAAACGACTGCGGTTCGCACCAACGTCGGCGGTCCGGTTCTCGACGAACTCGTCACCTACATGGATCAGCAGATGGCCGGCGTCGCGGGCGACATGCGGCAGTTCAACGGCAACTACGTTCCGAACAACGAGGTCCGGCAGAACTGGGCCAACTGGCGCGGTCAATACACCTTGCTCAAGCTCCAGGAGGGGGCCTCCGCCTCCGAGCTCCGCAAGTGGCGCTACAATGTCGTGACAAACTACTCGTTCACTCACGGCCGGCTCAAGGGCACGGGTGTGGGATCCTCCTATCGCTGGCAGGACAAGGTGGTCATCGGCTATCCGGTCATCCCTGGTGCCAATAGCCAGGCCAGCTTTGATCTGTCCAAGCCCTACTACGGACCTTCGGAAGAGGGGCTTGACCTGTGGGCCAGCTACGAGCGCAAGTTGACCGACAAGATCAGCTGGAAGATCCAACTCAATGTCCGAAATGCCTTCGCCAAGGAGGATGTGATCCCAATCTCGGTCCAGCCGGATGGCCAGACGTGGGCCTCCGTTCGTATCAAGCCGACCCAGGAATGGTTCGTCACAAATTCCTTCGCCTTCTAAGCCGACACGCGCGGCCCGGAGCACCGGGCCGCGCTCCCTCACTTCGGGGTCAATCACGGGGCGGCCTGGCTCATCCAGCAGGCCGCCTTTTTCATTCATGCTCCGATCGCTTTCAACCTATTCTCCGCCGTTGAAATGTATCGATCCGCTCATAAGCCACGGATCCCGCGGCCGCGGGACAGACAAACGCGGATTCGGAGCATGTAGAGTTCTTCACCCACCTGGTGAATGCCAACGTGGGCGTATCTCGTTTGTATCCGCGTGGATCAGTGTCCATCCGTGGTTCAATCGCCGGTTGTAGGTACAAAGGTTCATCAAGACCGGGCGCTCGCAGCGCCCTTCACCGGCGTCACACCTCCATCGACTACAGACCTTCCGGTGCCAAGTGTGCGGCGGAAGTGAGCCAAACTTGTTCACCCGCCCAGTCGCTGTCCGTCCCGGCGAACATCCGTGATCCTTATGCAAGCCCTCGTCCTTGAGAAAACAAAATCCCTCGTCCTGCGGGACTTCCCTGTTGAGGAATCGCTGGGCACCCACGACGTCCGCGTTCGTATCCACACGGTGGGGGTATGCGGGAGCGATGTGCACTACTACCAGCACGGACAGATTGGGCCTTTTGTGGTGCGCGCGCCCATGATCCTCGGTCACGAAGCAGCCGGGGTGGTGACCGAGGTCGGCCAGGCCGTCACCCAACTCAAGGTCGGCGATCGCGTCTGCATGGAACCGGGCATTCCGGACCCCACCAGCCGCTCCACGCGCGAAGGCAGCTACAACTTGGATCCAGCCGTCCGTTTTTGGGCGACGCCACCCGTGCACGGCTGCCTGCGTCCCAGCGTGGTGCATGCCGCCGCCTTCACCTTCCGCCTGCCCGACACCGTCTCCTTCGCCGAGGGCGCCATGGTCGAGCCGCTGGCCGTCGGCATGCACGCCGCCCACAAGGCGCGGCTGCGTCCGGGCGATTTTGCGGTGGTCCTCGGTGCGGGTCCGATCGGCATGGTCACAGCCCTGGCCGCACTGGCCGGGGGTTGCGCCCACGTGGTCATCACCGACGTCCAGGCCGCCAAGCTCGACCTGGCCGCCCAGCTGGGTCCCATCACCCCGGTCAACGTACGCGAGCAGAACCTGGCTGAGCAGGTCCGCCGGATGACCGAGGGCTGGGGCGCCGACGTGGTCTTCGACGCCGTTGGACTACCCCAATCCATCGCTCAGGCGATCGAGGTCCTGGCCCCCGGCGGCACCCTCGTGCTCATCGGCATGCCGGGCGCACCGGTGCCCTTCGACGTGGTCGCCGCCCAGGTGAAGGAAATCCGCCTCGAAACCATCTTCCGCTACGCCCACGTCTTTCCTCGCGCACTCGCCCTCATGGGCAGCCAAAGGATCGACGTCCGTCCCTTGATCACCGATACTTACTCGTTTGCCGACTCCATCGCGGCGTTTGACTACGCCACGCGGATGAAGCCAACGAGCGTCAAAGTCCAGATAACCCTCGATTGACCCGTGAACCCTCGTTTGCACCCCTTGCTCCGCGTCCTCCTGCTCGGGCTTTTCCTGGCCGGTTCTTTGGCCGGACAAACGCCCCTGCCTCCCGGCGAACCGTTAATCGCCGGTGACCCCCTCGCCGCCTTCACTGCCAAAGTCGATCCCGCTGCCCACGATCAGGCCCAGCTGTCAGTGGTCGATGCCAAGGGCCCAGGCTTCACCCGAGCCTGGCGCATCGCCACGCTCAAGGACACCAGTCCGATGGCGGCCATCGAACTGCGGGCACTCAATGTCCGTCCGGTCACGACGGGCGACGTCGCCCTCCTGCGCTTTTTCGCCCGCGCCACCGACAGCGCCGATGAATCCGGAGGCCGCGTCCAACTTGTCATCCGTCGCAATGGCGTGGACTGGAACAGCAGCTTCGAGGGCGACTTCCCGCTCACGCGGGAGTGGCAGGAGATCCTTGTCCCCTTCGTCTGGTCACAGGATTTCGCCCCCGACGGCGCAGCGCTCATGCTACGCTTCGGATTCAAACGCCAAACCGTCGAAATCGGCGGAATTGATGCCGTCTACTACGGAACCCGCCACACCTTTGCCTCCCTTCCACGCACCCGTTTCAGCTACGTCGGCCGTGAACCTGACGCCGCCTGGCGCAAAGAGGCGCTGGCCCGCATCGAGCAGATTCGGAAGCGCGACTTCACGGTCTCGGTCAAGGACGCCTCCGGGAAGCCCGTGCCGAATGCCAAGATCACGGTGACCCAGAAGCGCTCCGCCTTCCAGTGGGGGGTCGCCCTGCAGATGGAGCGATTGGTGGTGGATACACCCGACAACCGGCGCTACCGCCAGGTGACCGAGGAGCTCTTCAATGCCGCCAGCACCGAGAACGACCTGAAGTGGCCCGTGTGGGCCGGGGAATGGAAGGGCAACTTCTCCCACGCCCAGACGCTGGCCGGACTGCGGTGGTTGCGCGAACGGGGCTTTCACACGCGCGGCCATGTCCTCGTCTGGCCCGGCCACAAAAACCTGCCCAAGCCCATCCAGGAACGGATCGGCACCCCGCGCCAGGGAGAAATCCCGGAACTCGTCCACGCCCACATCCGCGAGATCGCCCGGGCCACGAGCGGCCTGCTCGACGAATGGGACGTGCTCAATGAGCCGTTCACCAACTTCGATCTCATGAAGCTTTTTGGCGACGAGGTCATGCCTCCCTGGTTCAAGATCGCTCGCGAGGAACTTCCCGGCGTGGCGCTCTACTTCAACGATTTCTCGAATCACGACGCCACCACCGACGCCGACCACGTCGCCCACTTCGAACGCACCACACGCTACCTGATCGACCACGGCGCGCCCGTCGACGGTCTGGGACTCCAGGTGCACTTCAACGGCCGTCCAAATTCGCCGCAGGCGATTCTCGATGTGCTCGATCGCTACCAGCGTCAGTTTCACCTACCGGTACGGATGACGGAATTTGACGTCTGGACCCGGGACGACGAGTTGCAGGCGGACTTCACCCGCGACTTCCTGATTCTCTGCTACAGTCACCCGAGCGTGATCGGCGTCCAGCACTGGGGCTTCTGGGAGCCCAGTCACTGGCGTCCACCGGCCGCGATGTACCGCGCCGACTGGTCGGAGAAGCCCAACGCCAAGGTCTACAAGGACCTCGTGCTGCGCCAATGGCGGACCCACGCCGCCGGCGTCACCAACCAGGCGGGTCGCTTCCTGCAGCGCGGCTACCACGGCGACTACGCGCTGGTGGTGGAAGCGGGCGGACAGCGCTCCGAGTCCACCTTCACCCTCGCGCCGTCGACGCATCCCGCCGAGATCACGATCACCCTGCGATGAAATCCCTGCTCTGCCTCCTCGCGTTCACCACCGGCCTGGTCGCCGCCGAGCTGCCCCACCTGCGCAAGCAGGGGACGGCCACTCAGCTGATGGTCGACGGCCAGCCGTTTCTGATTCGCGGAGGCGAGTTGGGGAATTCCAGCGGTGAACCGGACTACCTCCGGCCTTTCTGGGGGAAATTGAAGGGCGGCAACCTGAACACCGTGCTGGTGCCGATCTCCTGGGACATCATCGAGCCGGTCGAGGGTCGTTTCGATTTTGCCACCGTCGACGGTCTGTTGCGCGACGCGCGCAGCTTCGACCAGAAGCTCGTGCTGCTCTGGTTCGGCACCTGGAAAAACAGCATGTCGTGCTACGCGCCCGCCTGGGTGAAGCGCGACCCGGCGCGTTTTCCGCGGGCGCAGGACTCGGGCGGGCGCGGCCTCGAGATCCTCTCGCCGTTTTCCGCAGCCAACCGCGACGCCGACGGCAGAGCCTTCGCCGCGTTGATGCGACACCTGAAGGCAAACGACCCCCAGCACACCGTCATCATGGTCCAGGTGGAAAACGAGATCGGCATGATCCCCGAACCCCGCGATCGCAGCGCCGAAGCCGACCGGCAATTCGCCTCCGCCGTGCCACCGGTGCTGATGGACTACCTGACGCGCAACCGGGCCAGCCTCGCCCCGGAGTTACTGGCTACCTGGCAGTCGGCGGGCGGCAAGTCGACCGGGACGTGGGCGGAGGTTTTCGGCACCACTCCGGCAGGGGAAGAGGTCTTCATGGCCTGGCACTTTGCCGCCTTCACCCAGGCGGTCACCGCCGCCGGAAAGGCGGAACTCGCCCTGCCGATGTTCGCCAACGCGGCCCTGATTCGGCCCAGCTACCAGCCGGGACAGTATCCCAGCGCCGGCCCGCTGCCCCACCTGATCGACGTCTGGCGCGCCGCCGCACCGGCCTTGGATTTTCTGGCGCCCGACATCTACTTTCCGAACTTCATGCACTGGGCCCGCCTCTACACCCGCAGCGGAAACCCCCTCTTCGTACCCGAGGCGCTCCGCAGTCCGGAAGCCGCGGTGAACGCCCTCTTCGCGTTCGGCGCGCACGACGCGATCGGCTTCTGTCCCTTCGCCATCGAGTCCAACACCGAACCCGCTTCCGGTTATCTCGCCGCCAGCTACGATCTCGTGCGACAACTGACGCCGCTGCTCGTCGAAAAACAGGGGCGCGGCCTCACTGCGGGACTGTTGCAGGAAAGCACCGACAATCGGCAGCCGCAGCAGCTGCGACTGGGACAGTGGATCTTCCAGGTTTCGTTCGAGCGCGCCGCGCCGCCCTCCCTCGCCGACGGACTCGCCGTGGTGGTCGGCACGGAAAACTCCGCCCTGGCCGGAGGTGGCCGGGCCGGCGCCGCACCGGCGGGCGGTCTCATGATCACCCTCGGAGACGACGAGTTTCTCTTCGCTGGTATCGGAGTGACCATCACCTTCGCCTCGTCCGAACCCGGACAGCAGGCCGGCATCCTCAGCGTGTCGGAAGGCCGATTCGTCAATGGAAAATGGACCCACGAACGCTGGTTGAATGGCGACCAAACCCACCAAGGCCGCCACGTCCGCCTCGAGCCCGGACGGTTCTGTCTCCAGCGCGCGACGCTCTACCGCTACCGCTAGCCACCGCGTCTCGAAAATCTCGCCCGACTGACAAACTCAGTTGGAGGGCGTCGCTCCGTCGACTCCGGTTGCGCATCGCCCAACCCAGAACGCTCGTGCGCGGTGGTTCGTGGACCGTGCCCCGGCGCCGCAGGCCTGACCCGACCGCACTCCCGCCAGTCTAACTATAGCCTTGATGGCGCTGGCGAGGCCGCGTGAAGTCACCTCAACCCCACATGAGCGAGAAGCGCGTCACTTTGTCCGACATCGCCGTGAAGGCGGAGGTGCACGTCACCACGGTGTCGCTCGCGCTGCGCAACCACCCGCGCCTCCCGGAATCCACCCGGCGCCGCATCCAGGCGCTCGCCAAGAAGATGGGGTACACCCCGGATCCCCTGCTCCGCGCTCTCGTGGCCTACCGCGGTGGAGTCATTCAGCGACGCAACACCCCGACGTTGGCCTATGTCACCAACTGGACCACCCGCTGGGGCTGGAAAAAGGTCACCGCCCACCCGGATTTTTACGCTGGCGCCCTGGCGAAGGCCAACGAGCTCGGCTACAAGTTGGATCACTTTTGGATGCGGGACGAAGGCATGAGCCAGAAGCGGCTCAGCCAGATCCTCTATTCGCGCGGCATCAACGGACTGATCATCGCCTCGCATGGCCGGGAGATGGGCGACGCCCTTTCCTTCGAGTGGGAGAACTTCAGTTCGGTCAAAATCGACTATTTCCCGCATCAACCGGCCCTGCACAACGTGACCAACAACCAATGCGACATCGCACGGCTGGCGATGCAGAAGGTCATCACCGCCGGCTACCGGCGGATCGGATTTGTCATGCACCGGGGCTGGGACCACGCCGTCGATCACCTCTGGACCGCCGGCTACCTGTGCGAACAACAGGTGCTCGCCCCCGACGAACGCATCCCTGCCCACCTCTTTCCCGAACCCGAACCGGTCGAGCGCTGGCTCAATGAAAGCAAATCCAAGGTAGTCCCCGAACCGGCCGCGTTTGAGCAGTGGTTCACGACCCACCGCCCGGAAGTGATCATCAGCAAAGCCTCGTTTGTGATGCCGCTGCTGAAGAAAATGGGCCTGCGCGTGCCCGGGGACGTGGCCTTTGTCGATGTGTTCCTCGCCGACACCCGTGGCACCGTCGCCGGGGTCTGGCAGAATCACACCACCGTCGGCGCACTCGCCGTTGAAATCCTTGCCGGACAATTGCAGCACAACAAGTTCGGCGTGCCAGAGATCCCCACCACCACCAACTTCGAAGGCAC
>JAEUGZ010000473.1 GCA_016794725.1 Opitutaceae bacterium
AGTGGGCCTTCACCTCGAGCCGGAAAGGCAGTGCGGGATGCTGCAGCGCGGGCTTTTGTTCCAGCAGGGCTTCCGGAATGGCCACCACGCGGTTGAACGACGCCTCGGTCGTATCCATCACCACGAGCTCCACGCCATGAAACGACTCGGAATAGGACTTGGTCTCCCCGGTATCGAGGCGCATGTAGCTCTCGCGCTGCCACAGGCCGGTAAAAAACTCCCCCAACAACAGAAGGATCAACCCGGCATGCGCGAGCTGGATCCCAAGTTTTCTCCAGGTGAAGGCAAACCGGTAGAGGTGGGCGCAGATCAGATTGATCAGCAGGAGCCCGCCAATCACGTAGCCACCCGGAAAAATCGGCACGGCGAGCCCGGAGTCAGGGAAACTCCAAAAGACCACAAAGCTGCGGAAGTACTTCTCCTGGACCGCCCAGATCCCCAGGTTGACCTGATCCAGCGTCGCCACAAACACGAGCAGCATGGAGAGGATGAGCAACGCCACGGTCAGCCGGAGGGAGACGAAAAACTCCCGCAAGGTTTCAAGGTACGTTTTCACGGTTCAGGGAACTTCGATGGTGCTCAAAAAGGCCTTGAATCCGGCGCGTTCCGCCGCGACGACCGGCTCAGGTCCGAGCATCTTGAAAAACCAGGTCTGTCCCTGATGCGGCACGATGGCTCCGAGCAGGCGCATCGCCCCACCCGGGCCTTTGCCGGTCACGTCCACGATGTCGATGTGCAAACTCCCCACCTCCACCTGCTCGATCGCCGACTCAATCTGCGCCTGCGACTGGGGTTCAAGCCCGACCTGTGCACGCCAGCGGTTGACATTGGCCACAAGCCCGCCGGTGTCGCCTGGAAAGGCGGTGATCGCCATGTCGGCCTCGCCGCCGGTCCCCGGCACGGCATAGCTCCCCTTGCGCACCCCTCCAGGCGGCTTGGCCGTCCAATGTGAAGGAGCCTTCCAACGCAACGCCAGCCCGGTGGCAACCTGGGGCAGGGGCGATCCTGCACCCATGGCTCCAGGGGCGGCCGGCGCGGCGCCTCCCGCGAGGGGCGGATGCCCGTCGGGAAGGGTGGCGGCCGCAGCCGGTTCCGGGGTCGCCGGGGGCGGCGTGACCCGGTCCTTGGGTGCTTGGTAGACCACGACGTTGCGGTCGCGGCACCCGTTCAGGGACGCACCAACCGCCAACAGGACCGAAACGGCAGCAATCGTGTGGGTAAATCGCATGGATACCCCGAAATCCAATGCGCCCGGGGAGGCAATCGAAAGCTCCGAAATGTCGCCGTAACGGCAAAAGCTCGACAAAATATGCGCAGGCGGGGCCTTCTGGCCCGGTCAGCCCGCTCGCAATCGCTCAGCAATTTGACGTTCCAGCTCGCGCCACTGTCGCCACTGCGCCGCCGGCAGACCCGAAGTGTGCAGCATGCGGTTGGCCTGGGCCCGGAGATCGATCAGCCGGGCTCGGTGGGCGTCAGGGGTGTCGGCTCCCCGTTCAAGACGGTCCAGGCCCGGACACACCGGCCACCGGCTGTCCGCCTCGGCGGCCGGACTCGGGACCGCGGACGGCGGAACTTGTGTCGCCCGGGCCAATCCATTGCCCATCGGAGGCGTGGTCGGCACCGGCGTCACCGCCGCCCCGCACAGCCAGTCCGGACTGACTCCCAGCACGCCCGCTATCGCCCGGACCTCTGCGGTCGTGGCATCCATGTACCCCAATTCAAGACGCGAGGCATGGCGCTCCGTGAAGTAGCTCAGCCCGCCCTTCTCCACCCGCTCGGCGATCTGCGCCTGCGAGAGTCGCGGTTGTTTTTGGGCGCGTGCCTGCTTGAGGGCCTTGGCAATGCGCCACTGGCGAAGTTCCGTTTCAGCCATGGTCTGGGAGTCGTCCCTGAAACCCTTCGCGGGTATGGGGGATTCGTTCCTCTCCGCTCGAAACGGAGATGGCAATCCGATTTGTCCGGCATCAGAAGGCAAACCGCTTGCCCTTTTCAGGTGGAGTCCGGCTCGCTTTTTCCGGTCGGGCATTGGTTCGCGCGCAGCAGCTCTCCCGTCAGCAAGGTCCATTCGTCCGCAAGCGAAAGCGACGCCGGGGGCTGGCTGCGGCGGGCGCGGGCATACCAGTAGCCGGCGTTGGCGAGGTCGCCTTCCTTGCGATGCAGGTAGGCGTGAACCCAATCGCCATCGCGGTTGCCCGCCGACTGGCAGACCGCGTGGGCCTGATCCCAATCCCCCTGCGCATCATGCCAGAGCGCCTGGAGGGGCAGGCTGAGCGCCTTCGCGGAAGGCAGGGTGCGGAGAACTTCGGGGGTCATGGAACGGTGCCCAGGGAAAGGACTTGGTTATTGCCGGAGGAGAGTGGTCGCAACTCAGCCAAAGTCGCAGAGCGACTCGATGCCGGCGGCCGAACCGTCGCGCAGCCAGCCGTCCAGCTGCGCCTGGTCCTTCAGTTGCTGGCCCCGCGCGCGCGGAACCGCGAGGTAGCGGATCCGGGCATCGGGCAGGGTCGTCATGTCTCCCCAGAGTTTCTCGAACTGGGCCACGGGAAGGATGTCCTCCTGGCCATTGCCCCAGCGACGCTTGACGTCCTTCAGGGTCACATAGCTGGGCATGCGCGCCGCGAGGGCGCGCACGCCGGAGGTGACCCGCACCGTATCGGACAGACTGTGACGATCCAGCCCGAAGAGTCCGAGCAGGGAATCCACCCGGATCCAGAACGTGGCCGAGTTGTAGTAGGTGAGTCGAAATTCATCGTCATCCCGCGGCATGGCCAGTCCCTCCACGAGACGCAGCTGGCCGTTGACCCGGGCCAGGCCGCCACCCCGATCCTCAATGCGCCGGCGGATGACCTCGACGCTGAGGTCCGCGCCTTCGCGCAAGTGCCGGCCGAACAGCCCGGGATCGAGGTGGGCGCCGAGCGTGTCGATGTTGTGCAGCAGCAGGTGCTCGACCCGGGGCTGGTCGCGCAGGAGCGCCTGCAGCGTGCCGTTTAGCAGGAGATTCGCCACCTCGTACCAGTGGCCGACGGGGTGCAGGCACTGGAGCGGAAGGTTGTCCGTGTAGTCCGTCGCCTCACCGGCGGCGAGGGCCCACTCCACCACCGCCTTCTGCACGCTGCGCCTCATTTTTTCCTTCTGGGGATCGAGCTGCTGGTGCGCCACCTCCTCGAATGCAAACCGCAGGTCCCGCGCCGTCGGCACAAACCGGAGTCCGATCGACCGTCCGGGCGAGAGCAGGACCCGCCCTGGGTATCCGAACTGCTGTGACTCCTGAAGAAACGCCTCGGTCGGTCCGTGGGTGAGGTAGCTGGTGGTGAACAGGTGCGTCACCGGAGCGGCATGGCGGCCGCCGGTCAGGCGGCTCTTCGCCAGGTGGACCTCAAGAAAACTGCGATGACGTCCGGCCATCTTCGCAAAGGGATGCAGGGCCTTGACCGTGCCCGCGCCCTGGGTCCAGCGGCTGCCGGAGCCCGCCGCCAGCGTGACCACTGCGATCCTCCCCTCGCGCAACGCCGCCGCACCGCGCGCCTCATCCTCGGCGGTGATCGAGCTCGCCGCCACCACGTCCCCGGCCCGCACCTCCTCGAGCGTGGCCGACGAGGGCAGGCGGTTCTGCGAAAGTCCGATCCGCCCCGCCCGCAGGTCCTCGCGGATCCGCTCATGCTGAACCGGGTCGAATCCGTTTTCCGCCAGGAGCTCCCGCAGGGTTCCGGTCTGGCCCGCAACGGTCCTCGCCTCGGCCTTGGGAAAGATCCGGCTGATCAGCGGCTCGACCCAGGTGCGCTCACCCGTGTAGAGCCTCCCGGCCGCAAACCGGTCCATCTCCGCCCGCACCGGCGCGGGCAAGGTGCGCGGGTCCTGGCGGAGCCAGCGCGGCACCATCATGAGGTAGTACTCGGGTGACATCATCGCCTCGGCCCCGCGGCGGAGGACCGCGGTCGATCCCCGCTCGTTCAACGTGAAATCATAGACCACCGGATCCATCGCAAAGGGGAGCGCATGCTCGAGCGCCCGTTTGGTGCGACGAAGAATCGCCAGAATTCGGGTCCGGCAGGCGGCCTTGTGTTCCGGGTCCACCCAGAATCCCATGCCGCCTCCCGACATGCCGCCCAACATGACGAAGCCGCGGAACTTCTCGCCGAGATCGGCGCGAATCTCCGCAATCAGTCGCTCGGTGTAGGCGTTCGAAGCCCAGGGGATGATGGTCTGGAGCGGACCATGGAAATTCCGCGTCGTGAGCCCGGCCACCCGGGCCACATCACCCCCCTGCAGCGCGGCGACAATGCCAGCGAGGATCTCCTGGGCCTCGCCGCGCGCCGCCCATTCGCGGTCCAACTTGAGCAGGTACTTCTCCGTCACCATCTCCAGGATCGGGCCCACATTTTGGGACATGCCGCCATGGACCAGGATGAGGCTGTCCTCGATCGCCTTTCGGGTCGACGGCGCCACCAGGTCGGGGCCGAGCAAGCGGTGCCGCGGCAAAAGGCGACCACGGGAAACGCCATGTTCGGTGTCTCCCTCCTGGGCCGCTTCGCCCTCGATCAACTTGATCCCGGGCCAGACTCCGCCGCTGTCCTGCCAGCCTCCCCCCGATCCGCCCAGCCACTCGCCGAGGATGGCCCGGCTGGCGATGGTCCGGCGTTCGGTTTCGTCCAGTGATCCGGTCAGCGACCGGGTCTGCCCGGTCGCCCGCATGAGCAGCGCAATGAGACAGCCGAGCAGGTTGGTGGATACCGCCAGGCGCGAACCCTTGGGAATGTCTCGGACCTGCGAGGCGAGTTCGAGACCGCGACCGGGACCGACCAGTCGCTGGAGCAACGCCGTCAGGTCGTGACCCGATCCCTCCAGACCGGGGGGCACGACGCCCGCCGCAATCACCGCCGCCTTGAGCAGTCCGAGGTAGTCCTTGGCAAAGTCGAAGACGTCCCCAAGCGACGTCAGGTCCGCGCTCACGCCCAGGTCCACGCTCACCAGCCTCAGCACCGGCTCGTGGATCACCCGCAGGTACGCGCACACCGGCGGTCGGGTGGACTCATCGCGACCATGCACCCCCAGGTCGACCGACAGGTTCAGCACCTTCGCTCCCTCGGGATAGTCCATGCCGAGAAAGAAGATGTCGCTCCACGCCGAATGACTCAGGTCGAGTCGCACCGCCGTCTCCTCGACCAGGAGCGGAGGCGGATCATCGCCTTGGCGCGGCTCCAGCAACTCGGGACGCAAACGGAGCGGGTAGTCGAGGGGATGTCCGGTGCGAAACATCCATTGGTTTCCTCGCACCGCGCGCACCGTTTTCTGCACCTGATGGGCCAGGGTCTTGAAGGCGAGACCGTGGTAGGCGGCAGCGAGCGCGCTCGAGAGGGCGTCAGACGATCCCATGCGGGCCTGATGTGTTCGATAAAGCGCCACCGCCTCCTCAAACCGGCGGGCCAGCGCAAGACGGTGCCCTTCGTAGGGAATCGAACCGGCGGCTTCGGTCGGAAAATGCGGGGGCAAAAAATAACGATGGATCGCCGCGAGAAAAAACACCGCCCGCACGCGGTGGTAGAAGTTTCCCGCGGAGCGCCGATACGTCTCCAGCTCCTCCGCCATCGCCTCAAGCCCGGCTCGATCGAGGCTGCGGCAGCGCTGCTCGAACGTCGCTCCGGCATTCCCCTGCCCTTCAATCAACGCCAACAATCCACGATCCATGGTGAATAAAACTGGGTTAACGCCGGGTCGCCGCATCCAACGCCAGCTCCTCCGCCAACAAAGCCAGCACTTCGTCCCGCGCCGGACCATTCAACCCCAGCGCCAGCTGAGCCCGAAAAACGCCGAAGGGCGCCTCGAGGTCGGCCCGGCGTCCGGACAGCTCGGTCGCGACATAACTTTCCCGCGACGCCAGCGCCGACAAGGCCGGCGACAGACCGAGGCGGGCGTTCGGATTCGCCTCCCACTCCGCGGCCAGCAGGGTGAACACGGTCGGCGTCAACACATGCATGCCGAAAAAGCAAAGGTAGTGACCGCTGCGCAATCCGGGGACCACACAGGTCTGCTCGGCCAGCGTGGGGGTGGGTTTTTCAATGACGTGGTCAATCTGATACACCCCGCGGCGTCCTGGCAACAGGGTCCCAGCCACGGTACCATAGTACCTCAACTGGGATTCCGGTGTCGATTGCACGGCTGAAACCGAGCAGGATTCGGCCTCCGCCACGGCCAGCAGCTGAAGCGTGCAACTGTCCGCCGAACCGTTCACGTACAAATGGTCACTCTCTTGCAGGAGGAAGGAGGCTCCCTGCGTAAAGGCGCGACCGCACAACACGGCGTGTCCATAGCCGGACGGCTGGGACTGCTCGATCAGGGTCACCGCCTCTCCAAACCCGGACAACACGGTCGCATAGGCCTCGCGGTCACCCGGACGAATGACCACGCCGACCTGCTCGACCCCGGCTGCAAGGATTTCATCGATCTGGATGGCGATCGCGGGTTTCCAGGATCCGGTGCGGTCGTAAAGGGATTGCAACGGCAGGCGTCGCGCGTCGGGACCCGCGGCGGTGATGAGGGCGTGATGAATCTTCGCAGCCATGGAGGTGGAAATCGACGCTGCGTTGCGCCGACTTGAAAAACAAGCCCCGGGTGTGTCGAGTGTCGGCAAACATGCCTGCCTCGCCCGAACGCCTCCTGCAACGCTTGACCTGGGAAGACCTGGATGTCGCCCATGTGCGCCGACTCGTGGAAATGGCCCGGGATGAGGACCTTTCCGGACTCGGGCTGCGGCTGGCGCCCGGCCGGACTGGCGACGCCTCCACGGCAAGCGTGGCGGGCGTCTCTCGCGCCGGGGCGGCGGATTTGGTGGCTCGTGAGGACTTGATTGCCTGCGGCCTGCCGGCGGTGCCACTGGTGCTGTCCGCCTACGGTGGACGCGCCACGTTCCAACCTCGTGCCAAGGACGGCGCCTCGCTGAAGGCAGGCGCCGTCCTGGGCACGCTCTCCGGCGATCCTCGCACGCTGCTGTCGGCCGAACGCATTGTGCTCAACTTCCTGCAACGGCTTTCCGGAGTCGCCACCCAGACGCGTCGGTATGTCGATGCCCTGGGCCGCGGGCGGACCCGGCTGCTCGACACGCGCAAGACCACCCCGGGCTATCGCATGCTCGAGAAGTACGCGGTCGCCTGCGGCGGAGGCTGGAATCATCGCCTCGGGCTCTTTGACCGGGTGATGTTCAAGGACAATCACCTCGCCCTGCTGGGCGCGGGTTCACCGAATGCAAAGGACAGTCTGGCCGGACTTCCCGGCCGGCGGCTGGCTGACGCGGTAAAACGCGCCCGTGCATCCGCCCCGGAACTGCCGGTCGAGGTGGAGGTCGACCGACTCGACCAAATCCCGGCGGTGCTCGCGGCCGGTGCTGACGTGATTCTCCTCGACAACTTTACTGTCCCTCAACTGAAACGCGCCGTTGCCGCCATCGGTGGACGCGCGTTCACCGAAGCCAGCGGAGGCATCACGCTCAAGTCCCTGCCGCGGCTCGCCCACCTCGGCCTGGACTTTATTTCCACCGGCGCACTGGTCCACCAAAGCGTCTGGGTGGACATTGGACTCGACTGGAAGCCCGCCCCGTGAACACCCCCGAGACCCTGATTCTGCGCGAACTCCTCGCCCACGAAAAGACCTTCGTGTCCGGCACGGCTTTGGCCGCCAAAGCCGGCATGAGTCGAGTCGCGATCTGGCAGCACATGGAGAAACTGCGCTCCCAAGGCTTTGAATTCGAAGCCGTGCGTTCGCGCGGCTACCGCCTGTCCGTCCGCCCGGAAGGACTCAATTCCACCCTCATTCGAGCCTTCCTGCCGCTCCGCGATCGCGGTTTGACCCTGACCTTGCTGGACCATGTCGACTCCACCAACGACGAGGCCGCCCGGGAGCTGGCGAACGGACGTTCCGATCCATTCCTCATCCTTGCCCACCGGCAGTTGGGGGGACGAGGGCGCTTTGGTCGACGGTGGATGAGCGAACCCAATGGCAACCTCTACGCCAGTTTCGCCTTCCGTCCCCGCATCGAGCCGGTGCGCATGCCGACGTTTACGTTGTGGATGGGCGCAAATCTCTGCGACCTGATCGCAAATTTCTTCCGCGTCACCCCAGGTCTGAAGTGGCCCAACGACCTTGTGTTCAACGGGCGCAAGGCGGGCGGAATGCTCACCGAAGCGCGTATCGACTCCGATCAGATACGCGACCTGGTCTTCGGCCTGGGATTGAACCTGCGCACACCCGCGGGCGGCTGGCAGGGCGAGCTGGCCCTGCGAGCCACCGCGCTCGACGCGCACGTCGAAGGTCCGATCGACATCAACAAGTTCACCGCCGCGCTCGCGGGTCGGGTGTTGCTCGCCTACGAGCGGTTTCTGCGCGGCGACCACACGCCGTCGCTCGCGGACCTGTGGAATCGTTACGACGTGCTGCGGGGCCAGCGCGTCACCGGACTGCAGGGCGAACAACGCCTCACGGGCATCGCGTCCGGCATCGACGAGGAAGGCTGTCTCCTGCTCCGCTCTGAACGTGGCGGCATCGAGCGCCTTCGCGCCGGAGAAGTGACGTTGGAAAAGAAACCAGGCAGCTGATCGTCCACTCCGACCCGCCCCTTTCCGCAGGCTTGCCTCTGCCCGCCCGGTTTGAACGATCTCCAGGCGACATGCCTTGTTTTTGCATCGATATTGGAAACACCCACACCCACTTCGGGATCGTCCCGAATCAGGGTAAGGTGGTGCCACTGCGGATCTCGACGCGTTTCATCGATCATCCGACCGAGGGAATCATCCCGGCCTTCTGGAGGGAGATCAGTGCCAAGGGCCCCGTCACGGGCATTTCCTTCTGCTCGGTCGTTCCGGCCGCCACACCCTTGCTGCGACGGACGTTTGAACTCCAACGGATCGATGTGCCCGTGTTCAACCTGACGCACCGCAGCCGGCTCGGCGTGCCGATCACCTACCCGTCGCCGGCCGAAATCGGCCAGGATCGTCTGGCCAATGCCGCGGGAGCACACGCCCTGTTTGGCACCCCGGCCGTGGTCATTGATCTGGGCACGGCTGTGACCTTCGATGTCGTCACCTCCACGCGCGGTTACGAGGGAGGCGTGATCGCGCCGGGCATCGAGATCATGCGGAGTTACCTGCACGAAAAGACCGCCCAACTGCCTCTGCTCGACGAAGGAGTAGAGCTCACCGGCATGATTGGGAAGTCAACCATGGAGGCGATGCGCATCGGTACGGTGGTCGGTTTCGCCGGTCTGATTCAGTCGCTCCTCACAGCAATCGTTGCCGAGTTGCAGCAACGCGGGGAACCCAACCCACAAATCCTCTCCACCGGGGGCACCGCCACCCGGATTTCCGGTCGGATTCGCCCTGAACCGGTCCACGTGCCCGACCTGACGTTGCAGGGGCTTGCCGCCGCGTTTCGCCTGAACCATCCTGCCCATACATGACTGCCCGAGCGCCCGACGCCACGCCTCCCGCCATCGAAGTCATCAATCTCGTCAAGGCGTACGGGGGACTCGCCGCCGTCAATGACATCAGTTTCACCGTCGAACGGGGCGAAATTCTCGGCTTTCTTGGACCCAACGGCGCGGGCAAGTCCACCACCATGCGCATCCTGACGGGTTACCTGCCCGCCACGAAAGGCACCGTCCGGATTTTCGGTATTCCCGTCGCTTCGCGCTCCGAGGAGGTCAAACGCATCATCGGCTACATGCCGGAAAACAACCCGCTTCCCGAGGACATGCGGGTGTCGGAGTACCTCTACTACCGGGGACGTCTGAAAGAGATCCCCCGATCCAAACTCGGCTCGCGACTCGACGAAGTGCTGGAACTTTGCGATCTCACGCGGGTGCGCCACCGGATCATGGGCCAGCTATCCAAGGGCAACCGGCAGCGGGTGGGCATCGCCGAGGCCATCCTCGCCGAGCCGCCGGTCATCATCATGGACGAACCGACCATCGGTCTCGATCCCCACCAGATTCTGATCGTGCGCGACCTCATCTCCAGCCTGCGCGGGCGCATGACGGTGATCATCTCATCCCACATTCTGCCGGAAATCGAGATGACCTGCGACCGGGTGCTCATCATCAATCGCGGGCGGGTTGTGGCCCAGGGCACGCCCAACGCCCTGCGACGCGAGTTCCTCGGACAATCCCGCTACGAACTCGAGATCGCCGGCGACCTCTCCGGATTGCCCGATTTGCTCCGTGGCGTGGACGCCTCCCTGCGACTCGAACCCGCGGTTTCCCACTCACCCGGCAGGAGGGTGGATGAGGCCCCCGACCCCGCCGTTTTTCAACGGGTGCTGCTCACCACGGATCGGGATGATGAGCTGGGTGACGCCCTGCTTCACGCCCTCGCGGCCGACTCGCGTTTCCGCCTGCGATCGCTCACCCGGGCGCATCCCAGCCTCGAGGACGTTTTTCTTGCCGCCACCAAACGCAGCTGGGACGTGGTCGACGCCCCGGGAGCAAGGAAATAAAGTCCCCTCCCCCGACGACCTGCCCTCGCCTGTTCCTCCTCGGCGTCGGCCCCACTCCACCGTTTTTATCGCTCCCCTCGATCGCTCTCCATGCGCCACTTTCTCACCATCCTGAACCAGGAGATCCGGATGCTGCTGGTCAATCCCAGCACCTACATCGCCGCGGTTCTCTTTCTCGCGGTGATGGGCTTCGTTTTCACCGGCATCCTCGAGAACTACAGTGCGGCCCCCCAGGTGGATTCCCCCGCCACCGTGTTCTTCCAGTACTTCTGGCTCCCTGTCTTCTTCATGGTGCCGCTCCTGACCATGAAATGCCTCGCCGAGGAGCGGCGTCTCGGAACTCTGGAGACACTGCTCACCACTCCTGTCACCACCACCGAGGTGGTCCTGGGCAAGTTCGGCGCCGCCTATTTCCTCTACCTGCTTCTCTGGGGCTCAACCGGCGGCTTTTTCTACATCCTCCACCGCTTTGCCGGAGACGTCCGCTTTCTCGACAACGGCCCGCTGATCGGAGGCTACGTCTTCATTGCCGTCTCCGGCATGCTCTTCATCGCGATTGGCGTCTTCGCCAGCTCGCTCTCCCGCAATCAGGCGGTCGCGGGCATCGGCTCGTTCGCCCTGCTGTTCGGTCTCATCAGCGGATTGAGTTTCCTCAACGGCATGGCGGTCCTTGAGCTCGAGCTCATGCAGCCGGTCAAGGCCGTGGTCAACTACGCCCAGATTTTCCAGCACCTCAACGACTTCACCCGCGGCGTGGTGGATACACGCCAGCTGCTCTTTTACATCAGTGGCACGGTGCTCGCCCTCATCTTCAGCATCCTCGGGGTCGAGGCCAAGCTGCTCCAGGGCTGACCCCACGCACGATGAGATTCGCCGACAGTTTTCGCGCCGCCCGCTGGATCCGCCTGATCAACCTGGTGCTCCAGAGCCTGCTCTTCACCGCCCTCTTCAGCGGACTGAACTACCTCGCATTGCACTACTCCTGGCGCTACGATCTGACCCAGCACCGGCGTCACTCGCTCTCGCCCGAAACCCTCTCCTACCTGAAGGGGCTGCGCGCTCCGGTGCAGATCGTCGTGACCTGGACGGAGGATTCGGAAAACGAGGAGGTCGCCCAGATTTATCGCGATGTCAGCGGCATCCTGAGGGAATACGTCTACGCCACCGCCAACAACCGGGCCACGGTGGAGGGCGCGAGCTACGATGGGCGCATCACCACCCGCTACATCGATGTGTTCCGACAGCGTCGCGAGGCCGAGTCGCTGGGCATCGAGCAGGCCAACAGCATCCAGGTGATGAGCGGCAACAACCGGCGCACCATCGGCCTCGAGGAGCTCTACCGGTTTGAAAACAAACAGAAGCAGGAGTTTCGCGGCGAACAGGCGCTGACCGCCGCCATCCTCGATGTCGACAACTCCGAGCCGACCAAGATCTATGTCCTGCGCGGCAACGGCGAGATGCAACTCGACAAGACGGACGCCGCCCGCGGGCTTTCCGCGCTGAAGGACGAAATGCGGGCCCGGAACTTCGATCTGCAGCCCCTCGATCTGTCGGTGACCAAGAGCATCCCCGCCGACGCCGCCCTGCTCATCATCGCCGCACCGGAGGGTCCCTACGACAAGTTCGAGGTCGAGCTCATCCGCACCTGGATGACGCGCAGTCCGCCAGGCCGCCTCATCATCCTGCTCGCCCCGCGGGCCCGCCACGGGCTGGAAAGCCTGCTCTCCGACTGGGGGCTGGTTTCGGACGATGTGGTGGTCTACGACAACGGCGCCACCGGACAGGACGAATCCGGCAATCTCATCCTGCGCAGTCTGAGCAAGGAGAGTCCCATCACCGCCATGTTTCTGGCCAATGAAATGCCGCTGCGGTTCGGCCAGGCCCGGGCCGCACGCCCGGACCCGACCCGGGCCCGCGACGGAGGCTTCGACGTCAAACCCCTCGTCGCCACCACCGAATCGGCCTGGGGCGAGCGCAGCTATCGGATGACGTCGCTGACCCAGCGCTACGACGCCGGCGTCGACCTGCCGGGCCCGATCGTGGTCGCCGCCTCGTCGGAACGGGTGACTCCACCCAATGATGACGTGCTCCCTTTCAGCGTGCGCGGAGGCCGGGTGGTGCTCTTCGGCGGCGCCGACTTCATCGCCAACGGCCGGATCACCAATCCCGCCAACCTCGGGGTGTTCCTCAATTCCGTCAATTGGACCACCGACCGCGACACGCAACTCAACATCCCGCCGCGGCCGATCGAACGCTTCCAGCTCTCGCTCAGCCAGGACGAGCTGTCGCGGCTCCGCTACAGCCTTCTCCTCGGCGTGCCGGGAGCCGCCGCCCTCCTCGGCCTCATCGTCTACTGGACCCGACGCCGCTGACCTGACCCACCCGGCCCGCCTTCGGAACTTCCGCCCCCTCTGCCATGCGCACCAAAGTCACGCTCGTTCTCATCTTCCTGAACGTCGCGCTCTTCTTCTTCATCTTTCAGTTCGAGTGGAAATGGCGCCAGGAACTGCGCGCCAAGGACACGCGCCTGCGCGTGCTCGACGCCCGGGCGTCAAACATCCAAAAACTCGAGATCGCCGGGCTGGCCGAACCCATCCAACTCGAACGTCAGGGCGACGACTGGATGGTGATGGCGCCGTTCAAGTGGCCCGCCGATCCGAATGTGGTCAAACGGATCCTCAATGAGCTGATCTTCCTCGAGCGGGAGGCCTCCTTCACCCTGCCGGAACTGGAAAAGGCCGGGGTCACGCTCGCCGACTACGGCCTCGACAAGCCCGCCCTGACCCTGACCTTCACGCCTGGCAGCCCCACCGGCACCGGGGGACCAAGCCTGCCTCCGGTGGTGCTCCGCATCGGGGCGGAGAAGGCCGCCGGCAACCGGCTGTATCTGCTTTCCCCGGACGGCGAACGGGTGCTGATCGTCAAGCGCGCCCTGGTGGACAGCCTGAGGTTGAAGCTCGACGAGTTGCGCGACCCCACCCTGTTCAAAATCCAGGGATTTGAGGTCCGATCGTTCACCGTGCAGGCCGCCGCAGCCAACAACCTGCGGGTCCGGGTGCGCCACGAGGGCAGCCGCTGGTCGCTCGAAACCCCCATCCTCGCGCGCGCCGGCCGGATTCCGACCGAACTCGCCATCAACAACCTCACCTCGCTGGAGGCCGCCCAGTTTCCCGCACCCGCCTCGATCGATGCCACCCGCACCGGTCTGGCCAGTCCCTCGCTTCGCATCACCCTCGAGGGCAACAACCGCCACGAGACCCTGCTGGTCGGCGCGCGCACCGCCGAGCAGCCGGCCTCGGGTGACGAGTCCGTCTACTACGCCCGGCTGGAGGATCGCGACGCGGTCTTCACCACGTCGATTCCAAACGCACTGGTCGACACCCTGCGCAACGCCCAGGAAAAACTGCGCGAGCGGCTGGTGCTGGATCTCGATGGCCGCGTGGTATCCGGAATCACCCTTCGAGCCGCCGACCAGAAGGAGCTGACCCTGCAGCGACTGGAGATCGGAACCGCCCCCGGCGAGGGCGGCGCCTGGCAGATTGTGCGGCGCGATCCCGGCGCCACCGGCACGCAGACGCTTCCGGCCGATCCCACCGCGGTGAACCGGCTGCTCCAGCACCTGACGCTGCTCTCCGCCGAGGAATTTCGCAGTGACGCCCCAAGCGCGGCCGACCTGGAAAACTGGGGCTTCAACCTGCCCGAGCGCCGCATCACCCTGACGGTGGTTCCACTCGCGCCGGCGACGCGCGGCCCGGTCACCCCCACCCAGTTGGTGCTCGACCTCGGCCTTTCGTCCGAAGGGGGCGGGGCGGTCTACGCCAAGCTCCTGAACCAGGAGTTTGTCTACCGGGTGCGTTCCTCCATCCTCTCCGAAACACCGGTGGTCGATCGCGTCTTCCGCGACAAGCGTCTGCGCGAGCTGCCGACCGGCGCCCAAATCACCGGGCTGTCCCTCGTGCGGACGGCCAATGGCTCCGTCATCTACGCGCGCGCCCTCGGGGAAAACGAGACCTGGAAATCCGCCCTCGCCGGCGAATCCCCCTCGCGGCAGGCGGCGATCGAGCGGCTGCTGGCCCAGCTCCGCACCCTGCGGGCCCAGAGCATCGACGCCACCACGTTCCCGACCACCTTGACCCTCGATGGCGTGGATCAACCCTGGACCTATCGCCTGGAGATCTCCGTCGCACTCGTCGCCGGGGCCGGAACCCAGACTACCACCTCTACCCTTTTCCTCAGCGAGCGCACCGGGGGCGGGACCCAGATCATCGGCTCGCCGGATCTCGATGTGGTCTTTCACGCCGAACAGGCCCTGCTCGACGCTTTCTGGACTTTGATTTACGGACCGCGTGACGAAGGTCCGCCGGCCCCGGACACCGCCCCCGTCACCGCGCCGGCCGCGCCCGCCGCTGGCGCGCTTCCCCCCAAACCATGATCCGTCGTCGCCGATTCTTCTCGGCGTCGACCGGCCTGTCCCTCGTCGTTTGCCGTCTCGCATGAAACCGGTGCTCCAGGCCTGCTGGTCGGGTGCACGCCTGTGCGCGCGGGGTCTGCTGGCGGTGCTGACCTGGACCCTCTGGCTGGCGCTCACGGTCGGGCTGGTCGCGCAGATCATCATCCTGACAAAGAGGGAGCTGAGCGTACCCGCCTGGGTGCGTCACCGCTTTGAACAGCGCCTCGAACGAATCGGGCTGCGCGCCGAGGTGGGCAAATTGACCTTTGATCCCGAGGGGCGCGTCCTGCTGGAAGACGTGACCCTCAGCACGCCCGCCTTGCGGGAGCCCCTGGTCACGGCCCGCGCCGTCTATCTTCGCCTCGACCCATGGATGCTGCTCGCCGGGCACTTCGAAGCCACGGAGCTGGACTTGTCCGGCGGAACCCTGCGCACACCCACGTTGCTCTCGCCCTCCGGCCGCAATGAGGCGGTCGTGAGCGACCTGGCGGCCACCCTCACCTTTGGACGCGACCGCTGGTCGATCGACACGCTGACCGGCCGGGTCGGCCGGATTGAGATCGCCCTGCGCGGTGGCCTCCGCGCGCCCACGCCTTCCGTCCGCGCATCGGATCCGACCCCGCAGATCGCCCGCGGCGTCCAGGCCTTTCTCCGCACCGGCCGCAAGCTCCTCGAGCGCTTTCCCGAATTGGCGCGACTGGACTCACCGCGGCTGGAGGTCGAACTGGAACAGCCGGAACCCGGCACCCTCGACCTCGGACTTAAGCTCACGATCGACCGCATCACCGCACCGGCCGCCTGGATACCCGGCACCTCGGGCGACACCGTGATTTCGGGAGTCCGCGCCAGCACCCGTCTGCACCTGACACCCGGCACCGCAACGCCGGTCCGGCTCGATCTTGCCGCCGGCCGGATCACAGGCGAAAAGGGACTGCTCGTGCGCTCCCTGCGCGCCCGGCTGGACGGGCAGGTTGCCTCCGACCGAACCTCCTTCACGCCCGTCGCGATCGAACTGGGTGCGACGGAAACGCGGTGGGGAGACATCGCTCTCCAGCATGTCAGCACCCGCACCCCGTTCCCCGTCCTTGCACCGGACCTGTCCGCGATTTGGGCCGGACGGCCCTGGTCGCTACGTATCCGAGACTTGGACCGGGAGACAGGGCGGGCGGTTTTCGAAGCGGAGGGCGAACTGACTCCCGAACACCTGGCGCTGGCCGACCGACTGGCGGGACGGATCGTCTCCGACCAGGTCGAGCTCCAGGATACGCCCTCGCTGGCGGTGGCGGTTCGCCTGGGCCCTGGCTGGAAACCGTCCGCCATCAACGGTCGCCTTGAGGTGGGTGCGGTCACCGCCCGGACGGTCCCTCTCGACGGCGCCAGCGCCACGTTCTCGCTCCAGGGCACGGCACTGCGTTTTGACGACATCGTCCTGCGGGTCGGCCAGAGTATCGCGCGCGGCAGCTACGAGATGGATACGGAAACCAAGGATTTCCGGTTCCTCCTGGAAGGCCGGCTCCAACCGGCCTCCATCGCCGGCTGGTTCCGGGACTGGTGGCCCCGGCTCTGGAGTTACTTCGACTTTTCCAAGTCCATTCCAACGGCCGACGTGGATGTGAGCGGCCGCTGGGGTGAACCGGAACTGACCACTGTGTTCGTCGCCGCCAGCAACGGCAAAACCGGGCTGCGCGGCACGCAGTTCGACACCGCCCGCACCCGGGTCTTTGTTCGGCCTCAGTTCTACGACGTCCTGCATTTCAATGTCACCCAGGGGGAGCGTTACGCCCGCGGTACGTTTGCCCGTCGCTTTGACCTCGAAAAGAAGGACTGGCGCTCGATGGAGTTCGACGCGTTCTCCAACCTCGACCTGGTCGAAGGCGCCAGCGTCATTGGTCCCGAGATTGTGGAGGTCGTCACACCGTTCCGGCTGACCCAACCCGCACAACTGCGGGTGTCCGGACGTTTCGACGGTCCCGCCGCCCCCGGCGGCCCACACCGCAAGATCGACCTGGGCGTGTACTCCAAGGGTCCGTTCACCTACTACGATTTTCCGATCAGCGACCTCAATGCCGCCGGTCAGGTGCGCGACGATGACATCGTGCTCGATCCCATTTCCGTGGGCTTCGCCGGTGGAGTCGCCACCGGCCGGATCCATCTCTCCGGCACAGGGCCGAACCGGCGCCTGGGATTCGACTACCGCCTCAGTCACGCCAACCTGGGGGAGTCCATTCGCTCACTCGAGGAGTTCGGGGCGCGGCGCAGGGGCGAACCCGTCCCGAAGCAGAATCGCTTTCAGGAAAAAATCGCCGCCGGCAAACTCGATGTCGCCGTCTCGGCCGACGGGCGCTTCGACGACCTGTTCAGTTATCGGGGACAGGGCAATGCCGAGTTGACCGGCGCAGATCTCGGTGAAGTCCGGCTCCTCTGGGTGCTGTCCCAGGTCCTAGACCGCACTTTCCTCGATTTCAGCACCCTGAAACTGGACACCTTGCAGGCCAATTTCGCGGTGGCCGGTTCCAAACTGGCGTTCTCCGAGGTCCGGATCACCGGCCCGAGGGCTGCGATCGAGGCCCAGGGCGACTACCTGCTCGATCGCAAGACGCTCGATATGAAAGCCAAGTTGTTCCCGTTTGAAGAAAGCCGCAGCCTGTTCGGGGCCGCCGCGGGCCTGGTTCTGTCCCCATTTTCGCAAGCATTTGAATTTAAACTAACTGGACCACTCGACAAACCCTCGTGGACGTTTGTCTACGGTCCCACCAACTTTTTACGAACTATTACCGGTTCCGGTGACAAGGGAACCGAAACCCCCGCGGCTCCACGATAAATCAACGGTTTAGGGAGCTGGGAAAACACATTGTGCGCTCATTTCGTTATAGTTAGAGAGTGAACCGTTCCGTATATAGGTCATCATGTCCCGAACCGCACAAAGGAAACACCCTAGTCCGGCACTCACCCGCGAAAATCTTTCGCGCCCGAGCCGGCTGATCCTCCGGTAACGCGATCCACGCGTTGTACGGGCCCACCGGACTCATCACCGTCCCCTTTACCGCCGACGACTTCCCGCCTCGATGGCCCAATTGTCCACGCTGCCCGCCGTGCCATGGTTCAAGCGACTCGCCGTCGTCTTGTCCGGCCTCTTGGTCGTGCTCGGGGTGGCGGTCATGGCCGGTTTCCTGATCGAAAATGCCGCCTCAACGGGCTTGCGCGACCCCTGGGCCGGGCTTCGGGTCAATGCCGGGCTGTGCCTAGTCACGTTCGGGATCGTTCTGCTCCTTGTCCAATTCGATCTGCGTCGTGCCGCTTGGGGTGCGGCGATTCCGGCCCTGCTCAGCGCCCTGGTGCTGATTGAGCACGCCAGCGGTCGCTCCCTGGGGATCGACGGGCTGTTCGTCCAGGATCCTCTGGCCGGCACGGGCGTAGCGGCGGGCCGCATGCCACCACTGCTCGCCGCCGGTTTCTTTCTCTCAGGGATCAGTCTGATTTCCATGGTGGCCGGCATCCCTTCCCGGGTGCGCACACCGGCCCTCGCCTTGATCGGGTCCACCTTGTTCGCCGTGGGCTCCTCGACCGTCCTGGGCCACTTGCTGAAGCTGCCCACCGTCTACACCTGGGGCACACCGCCGGTCACCGCCCGCCTCACCGGCCTCGCCCTGGTGGGCCTCGGGGCCGCCTTCATGTCACTCGGCTGGCGCGAGGCCAATCGACGCCGTCCGGGCGCCCCAAGTTGGCTGCCCCTGCCCGTCATGATGGCCTCGGCCACCCTGACGATCGTCTTTGCGCTCGGGCTGCGCGGCCGGGAAACCGAGTTCACCGGCACCACCACGGAAATCCAGATCAACGGTCTGGCCAGCGCCATCAACCTCGAGCTGGAACGCCAGATCAATGCCTTCGATCGGCTCGGCCGGCGCTGGAGCGAATCTCCCGATCTCACTGAAACCGTGCGGGACGTCGACGGTGGCGCCCAGCTGTCGGAGTGTCCCGCCTGCCTGTCGTTGTCGCTGGTCAGTCTGGACCGCCAGACGATCTGGCAATTCCCCAAGCGCAGTCCGAACGGCAACCTTCGCCCGCGGATCGCCCACCCGCTCGAGCCGACTCGCCTGGACGCCATGGACGCGGTCCGCCGCAATCTCGGCGCCATTCTCTCCGGAACCCTTCTGCAGCCCGGCATGGGTCCGGGCTTTGCCATTTACGCCCCGGTGATGCGCCAGGGCCAGCTGGAAGGGTACGTCACCGGCGAATACACTTATCGCCGGTTTTTCGCCGGACTCGAACAGCGTCTGAAAGTGGCGGCAAACTACCACTGTTCGATCGATATCGGCACGGTCCGCGTGTTCGAGGCGGGCGGAGAGCCCTCCGATTTGGCGGATACCATCGAGAAAGTGTTCACCTTGCACGGACGGCGGATCCGCATCGGGCTTGCGCCCAACGCCGAACACGCCCGGCTGAATCGCCGGTTCCTGCCCGAACTGGCCCTTGCCGCCGGGTTCGGCATCACGGTGCTTCTCGGTTTGTCCGTGCACTTGGCGCGCACCTCCAGCACCGGCCTGCGCGCCGCCGAAACGTACAACAAACGGCTCATCGCCGAAAACGAGGAGCGTCGCCGGGTCGAGGCCATGCTCAAGGTATCGGACGAGCGGCTGCGTCTCGCCATCGAGTCGACCGACATCGGCATCTTTGAATGGCAGCAGACGGGCGACCGGGTCTTCTACAGTCCCGGGGTCTGGGCCATCCTCGGTTACGATCCCGCCACCCACCCGCTCACCCTTGAGGTCTGGGCCGGACTGGTGCACCCCGACGACCAGGAGCGCTACCAGACAGCCTGGGACCGGCAGCTCCGGGGCGAAGTCCTTTTCATCGATCCCGAATACCGGATACGCACCGCCGACGGCAGCTGGCGCTGGATTTACGTGCGCTCCCGCGGCTTCAGCGGCCCCGGACCTTCGCGCACGCCGACCCGCATCGTCGGCACCATCCAGGACATTTCGGAACGCAAACTCGCCGAACAGGCACTGCGCGAAAGCCAGTCCACCACCCGGAAACTCTCGCTGGTCGCGTCGCGCACGGACAACCTCGTCATCATTGCCAAACCGGACGGCACCATCGAGTGGGTCAACGAATCCTTCGTCCGCGTCATGGAGTACTCGCTCGCGGAGATCACCGGCAGGCACCCGGAGGTCTTTCTCAGCGGCCAGGAGGCCGACGGCCGCATCCTGCGTCGCGTGAAATCCGCGCTCGACCGGGGCGAGGGCATTTCGACCGACCTCGTCAACTACTCGAAGTCGGGACGCAAGTACTACGTCCACCTTGAGATCCAGCCGGTGCGGAACGAAAAGGGCGACCTCGAGAACTTCATCGCGATCGAGACCGACATCACCGCCCGCGTTGAAACCGAGAATGCACTGCGCCGCGCCAAACTCGAGGCCGACGCCGCCTCGCGCGCCAAGAGCGAGTTCCTCGCCTCGATGTCGCACGAGATCCGCACCCCGATGAACGGAGTCATCGGCATGACGAGCCTGCTGCTCGAAACGCCGCTGAATCCGGAGCAGCGCGACTACCTTGCCACCATCCGCACCTCGGGCGAGGCGCTGCTCACGATCATCAACGACATCCTCGACTTCTCAAAGATCGAGTCGGGCAAGATGGAGATCGAGAACCAGCCGGTCGACCTGCCGACCTGCATCGAGGAGGCGCTCGACCTGTTCTCGCTCTCCGCCGCCTCCAAGAAGCTGGAACTGGCCTACTGCATCAGCGAGGGCGTGCCGGACTGGATCGTCAGCGATATCACCCGCCTGCGCCAGATTCTCGCCAACCTGATCAACAACGCGGTCAAGTTCACCTCCTCGGGCAGTGTCTCCATCGAGGTCCAGGCCATCCGGCCGGCCCCGGAGGCCGCCGTCGAACCCGGGGCGCTGCGCCTTCAGTTCTCGGTGCGCGACACCGGCATCGGCATCCCTGCGGATCGTGTCGACCGTCTTTTCAAGCCGTTCAGCCAGGTTGACTCCTCCACGACGCGCAAGTACGGCGGCACCGGCCTCGGACTCGCCATCTGCCAGCGACTCTCCGCCTTGATGGGCGGCGAGATCCGCGTCGAGAGCGAGTCGGGGCGGGGCTCCGTGTTCATCTTCACGATACAAACGTCCGCAGCACCGGTCCCGCCCGAGAGCGTGCTGCCGCCCCTGCCCGAGTCCTTCCGCGGACGTCCCATTCTCTGCGTCGAGGACCACATCGTCACGCAGCGTCGCCTCATCCGCCTGGTGCGGGAACTGGGCGCGCGGCCGTTGCCCGCCCACTCGATTCCGGATGCGGTCCAACTGCTGGCGCGCACGGACGACCCGGCCGCCGTGATTCTCGACCTGCCGATGATCGAGGCCTCCGAGGGACGCGTGCTGCGTGATCGCATCACCGCCCTGCAAATCCCCACGGTGCTGCTGCTGCCGCTCGGACAAACCTCGGTCAGCGCCTTTGGAGAGCGCCGGCTCTTCTCCACGGCCGCCAAGCCGCTCAAGACCCAGTCTCTTATCCGCGCCTTGCGCGCCCTGGGTCAGTCCCTGCCGCGCAAGGATGCGCCCCCTCCGGTCTCCGCCGTCGAAAACCGGTTGCTCGCGCAGGACTACCCACTCGACGTGCTCGTGGTGGAGGACAACCCGGTCAACCAAAAGGTCGCACTGCGGTTCCTCGAACGTCTGGGTTACCGGGCCATCACCGCCGACAATGGGGTCGAGGCTCTCACCGCCCTGGAATCGAGGGAATTCGATCTCGTCTTCATGGACCTGCAGATGCCGGAAATGGACGGTTTCGAGGCCAGTCGCCAGATCCGCCGTCGGTTCGCCATCACGCGCCAGCCGAAGATTGTCGCTCTTACGGCCAACGCCCTCCAGGGCGATCGCGAACTCTGTCTCACCGCCGGCATGGACGATTACATCACCAAGCCGGTCAAATTGACTGACATCGCCGCCGTCATTCAAAAGCAGTTTGTCAAGGCGGCACCCCAGGAATCCTAGGCGCTCCCGCGCTCGTCAGGATGCGGAATGCGACGCCTGGGTGACGGGCGTTGGTGAACGCTCAAAAGCGACCCCGGCCGGGACGACCCAGGTTGGGGGAATTTATCCGACAATGGCTCTCGACGTGGGACGTTTCACCCTGCTTAACGTTCTCTTGCCGCCCCATGCGTCGCCACTCCTCTGGTCCCTCCCTGCGCGCCATCGCCACCCGCGCCAGTGTGTCCGTTGCCGCGGTGTCCATGGCCCTGCGCAATCACCCGCGCATCCCCGCCGCGACCCGCAGCCGGATCCAGCGACTCGCCATGGAACTGGGCTGGAAGCCCAATCCGCTCCTGGCCGAGGCCATGAGCGCCATCCGCGCCGGTCAACCGGTGGCGGACCGGGTCACACTCGCCTGGGTCACCGCCCACTCACGCCGCGACAACTGGAAGCGGGTTCCGTTCTTCCGCCGCAGCTACGAGGGCGCTGCCGCGCGGGCCGCCGCCGCGGGATATCGACTTGACCATTTCTGGCTGGGGGACGCCGACGGACATGCCT
Organism: Opitutaceae bacterium; assembly: GCA_016794725.1. Taxonomy (GTDB): domain Bacteria; phylum Verrucomicrobiota; class Verrucomicrobiia; order Opitutales; family Opitutaceae; genus UBA6669. The sequence goes on from JAEUGZ010000473.1 coordinate 22,465, forward strand.
CGCGGCTGAGCGACATCCTCGTGGCCCGCGGCATCGTCGGGGTGCTGGTCGCGCCACTGCCCAAGCCCACCTCGCTCGCCTTGGATTGGTCCCAGTTTTCCGCGGTTGCCATCGCCTACTCTCTGACCGCCCCCCGGCTGCACCGGGCGAGTGACAACCATGTGGCGTCGGCGCGACTTGCGGTCACGTCGCTCGCCGCCGCCGGTCGCCGTCGCATCGGACTGGCCCTCAACCACACCTTCGATCGGCGCGTCAACGGCCTGTGGACGGCGGGTTACCTGCTGCAAACCCACGACGACGGTCGCGCTGACCCGGTCCTTATGCACCGCCCGGTCGAATTGGAAGAGGGAGCCTTCATGGATTGGGTGCGCCGGTCCCGGACGGATGCCATCATCGGCACGGACGCCCGGGTTCTTGGCTGGCTCAAACGGGCTGGCGTGCGCGTACCCGAGGACATCGCCTATGCCGATCTGGATATCTCCGCCGCCGACGGCACGATCGCCGGTATTTATCAGGACGCCGAAGGCATTGGCGCGGCCGCTCTCGACCTGGTCGCCGGTCAGTTGCTCCGCCATGAACGGGGCCTGCCCGACAAACCCAAGGCCGTGCTGATCGAAAGCCGCTGGGCGGGCGGGGCGACTGCCCCGGAGCCTCCTCACCCCACCCTTCTCGCCACGCCCCATCCCGATCGCCACCACCCGGAATGGCCAGTCGAGCCCGCCGTCACGATCGCCCGTCCGGTCTCCTTCGATTGACCCTGCCGCCCACCCACTTCGGAAAGTCCGGACAAGTTGGCGTCGGCGCCTTGTTCTTTTTCCCGAATTGAGTATCCGACCTTACCGGCTTCCCGACCGCCACATTAGACTCATGACCCTCCACCGCGTTTCCCCCGCCGGCTTCGGCCTTCCCGCCGCCCGCACCATGGCCCTCTCCCCCCGCGTCAGCCGCCCCACCCGCTGATGCACCCGCACACCCGTTTCCGGTGGTCGCTCCCCTGCGCCGCCCTGCTCACGCTTCCTTGGCTGGCGAGCCTCCTGGTGGCCCTTGACGCCACGCCCCCGGCCGCCGCGGTTGCGCTCGCTCCAGGTGAGATCCTCCAGGAGCTGCACGCCTTTCAACAGCGCGGACGTGTGCTCTATGTCGCAGCCCACCCCGACGACGAAAACACCCGGCTGCTGGCCACGTTTGCCAAGGGCAAGGGTTACCTCACAGGCTACCTGTCGCTCACCCGGGGGGACGGCGGACAGAATCTGGTCGGCCCGGAGCTGCGTGACCGACTCGGTGTCATTCGCACCCAGGAACTACTCGCTGCCCGCCGGATCGACGGCGCCATCCAATTCTTCACCCGGGCCAATGACTTCGGATTCTCCAAAAACCCGGATGAGACCTTCCAGATCTGGAATCGCCGCGAAGTGCTTTCCGACGTGGTTCGGGTTATTCGCACCTTTCGCCCCCAGGTCCTGATCACGCGGTTCTCCCCGATCCCCAGCTCCACCCATGGCCACCATACGGCTTCGGCCATGCTCGCTGTCGAGGCCTTCAAGCTGGCCGGTGACGCCACCGCATTTCCCGAACAGCTCGCCGACGGCCAGCTCAAGCCCTGGCAACCCACGCGCGTGCTCTGGAACTCCTGGGTGAACAACCTGCTGGGGGGCAATCGGAAGGCAGGCGACAATCCACCGACCCTGCTGCAACTCGACTCCGGGTCCTACAACCCGCTCCTGGGGGAATCGTTTGGTGAAATCGCCGCGCGGAGCCGCACGCAGCATAAGAGCCAGGGTTTCGGCACGCTTGCCACCCGGGGAAGCAGCTTGGAGCACTTTCAAGTGTTGGCCGGTGAACCGGCCACCAAGGACCTGTTTGAAGGCATCGACCTGACCTGGTCCCCGCTTCCGGACGGTCCCGCCCTGCTCGCGGCCGCGTCGGCCGTGTTTCAGTCGTTCGACGCCCGCGATCCGGCCGCGTCGGTGCCTGCCTTGCTCGCGCTGCGGTCGCGTCTGATTGCAGCCGCCGGCAACGCCCGGTCGGGTGAATTGGTCGAGAAACAGCACCACTTGGATCGCATCATCGCCGCCTGTCTCGGTCTGCACCTGAGCGCGAGCGCTCCTCAAGCCGAAGTGGTGCCCGGAGAATCCCTCAAACTCACCCTCAACGCCGTGGTTCGCACCGCCCCCGCCAACCTGGCGCTGCGCTGGGTGCGCAGTCGTTTTCCGGTCACAGGCACCGAAATCGCGGGCACCGGGACGCTCCCGGTCAATCAGGTCGCCAACACCACGGCCACCGCCACCCTGCCTGGCAACGCCGCTCCATCCACCCCGTACTGGCTGCGCGAGGAAGGCTCGCCGGGCGTGTTTCGGGTCGACGACCCATCCCTCATTGGCCGACCCGAAAACCCTCCGGTGTTTCCCGTCGAGCATGAACTGGAAATCGGAGGGCAACGGTTCGTCTATGCCGACCGCGTGGTGCAGGTCATCGACGATCCGGTACGCGGCGAAATCCGCCGTCCCCTGCAGGTCATCTCCCCGGTCTCGCTCGGTTTCGTGCAGGAACTCGAGCTCTTCGCCCCAGGGGGCCGTCGTGAGGTGGTCGTCGAGGCCACCGCCGCCCGCGGCAATCTCGAGGGATCCGTCACGCTCGAGCTTCCGACCGGTTGGTCGGTCACCCCGGCGTCCCAGCCGTTGAACCTGGCCTCCGCCGGCTCACAGGGGCGACTGACCTTCACCGTCACCGCGCCCGCCGGTATCGGCTCCGGTGAACTGGTCGCCGCCGCCCGGATTGGGGAACAGACCTTCCGCACCGGCCGGGCCGACATCCGCTACGAGCACATCCCCGCCCAGTTGCTGCAACCGCGTTCACAGGCCCGGGTCGTCAGCCTGGACCTCACCGTGCGCGCTCGAACCATTGGATACCTGCCGGGCGCAGGCGACCTCGTGGCCGAAAGCCTCGAACGCATGGGCTGCAAGGTGACCACCCTCGGAAGCGCCGATCTGACGCCGGAACGTCTCGCCGCCTTTGACGCCGTCGTGCTGGGTGTTCGCGCCTTCAATACGCGAGCCGATCTCGGTTCGCTCACGCCGGCCCTGTTCACCTATGCGGAACGCGGTGGCACGGTGGTGGTGCAGTACAACACCACGGCTGACTTGCTGTCCAACCAGCTCGCCCCCTACTCCCTGAAAGTGTCCCGCGATCGCATCACCGACGAACTCGCGCCCGTCACCCTGCTCACGCCCGATCACCCGGCGTTGACCTCGCCCAACCGCATCACCGCCGCCGATTTCGAGGGCTGGGTACAGGAGCGCGGCCTTTACTTCCCCAGCGAATGGGACTCCCGATTCACCGCCCTGCTGTCGAGCGCCGATGCCGGGGAAAGCCCGAAGAAAGGGTCCCTGCTCGTCGCCCGACACGGCAAAGGCCACTACGTCTACACCGGACTCTCGTTCTTCCGCGAATTGCCGGCCGGCGTGCCCGGCGCCTACCGCCTGTTTGCCAACCTGGTCTCGCTCGGCAAGCCATGATGCCTGATCCCCTTTCCACCCTGCCTCCCGAGGAAGCGCCGGAGGTGCCCGGCATTCGCTCCTGGGGCGGCGTGTACACCGCCGTGCTGGGTGCCTTCGTTCTCATGGTCGTACTGCTGTCCCTTCTTCCGATCGTCTTTTCATGAGCGCCCTCGACTACTTCGTCCTGGTCGCGACCATGCTCGGAATTGCCGCCTACGGCATGTGGAAGACCCGCGGCCGCACGACGTTCCAAGACTACGTCAAAGGCGAGTCCAAGGTCAGCTGGGGCACGATCGGACTCGCGGTCATGGCCACCCAGGCCAGCGCCATCACGTTTCTCTCCACCCCGGGCCAGGGCTTTGAGAGCGGAATGGGATTTGTGCAGAACTATTTTGGACTGCCCTTCGCACTCATTGTCGTCGCCGCCCTTTTCCTGCCCTTCTACCGGCGACTCAAGGTCCTGACCGCCTACGAGTACCTGGGGCGCCGGTTCGACGGAAAAACCCGGCTGCTCGGCGCCTGCCTCTTTCTGCTGCAGCGCGGTCTGGCTTCAGGCATCACCATCTACGCGCCCGCGATCGTGCTCTCCACCGTGTTTGGCTGGAACCTCGACCTGACCATCCTCGCCACCGGAGCCCTCGCCATCGTCTACACCGTCTCCGGAGGAAACACCGCAGTCAGCATCACGCAGAAGTACCAGATGATTGTGATCTTCGCCGGCATGGCCACCGCCTTCGTCATCATGCTGCTGCGCCTGCCCGCCGGCGTCACGACGGTCGACGCGCTGCAGGTGGCGGCCGGCTTCGACAAGCTGAACGCGGTCAACTTCTCGTTCGACATCAACGAGCGCTACACGCTGTGGTCGGGGATTTTTGGCGGGTTCTTCCTCTCGCTCTCCTACTTCGGCACCGACCAGTCCCAGGTGGGACGCTACCTGTCCGGCACCTCGCTGCGGGAGAGCCGGCTCGGGCTGATGTTCAATGCGGTATTCAAGATTCCAATGCAGGCCTTCATCCTGCTGCTCGGCGTGCTGCTCTTTGTCTTCTACCAGTTCTCCCCGGCGCCCGTCTTTTTCGACCGCGCCACCTGGAGGCAGCATGTGGAGGCTCCGGGTGGAGAGACGTTGCGTGTTCTGGAGTCCCGCTACCAGACACTGGCCGAGGAAAAGCGCGCTGCACTGCAGGGGTGGCTGAAATCCCGCCACGATGGCTCGTCCGAGGAGCAGGTCGCGGCGGCCAAGGGCGCGTTGCGTGACGCCCATGCCCGGAGCGAGGCTGTGCGCAAGCAGGCCAAGGACGCGCTTCGCGCCGTGGATCCGGGAGTCAAGACCAAGGACTCGGACTATGTTTTCATCACCTTCATCCTCGAGCAGCTGCCGGTCGGAGTCGTCGGCCTGCTCATCGCGGTCATTTTCGCCGCCGCCTTGAGTTCCGTCGCCGCCGAGCTCAGTGCGCTCGGGTCGACCACCGTGGTCGACCTATACCGGCACATCTTCCGTCCCGCCGGCGGGGACGGCCACGGGGTGCTGATGTCCAAGGTCTTCACCGCCTCGTGGGGTTTCGTCGCCATCGGCTTCGCCCTGTTTGCGCGGCTCGCCGAAAACCTGATCGAGGCCGTCAATATCCTCGGTTCGCTCTTCTACGGAGTCGTGCTCGGACTCTTCCTCGTCGCCTTCCTCTTCCGGCGGGTCGGCGGAAACGCCGTGTTCACCGGAGCCCTGCTCTCCCAGGCCACGGTCCTGGTCTGCTTCTTCACCCTGGATCGGGTCGGATACCTCTGGTACAATCTCATCGGTTGCGCGCTCTGCGTCTTCACCAGTCTGATACTCCAGCCCCTGCTCGGGGGGCGGACACCCGGCGGCACCCCGGCCACCGCCTCATGAGCTCCGCCCCGGTCATTGCTTTCGGCCAGCAGCCCTGCGGCATTTTTCCGCGTCGGTTTCTCTACGCCAAGTTCGTCACCGCGCGACGCCTGCGCGCCGAGCTGGGGGGCGAAATCGTCTTCTTCTATCACGACAGCGACCACGATCCGCGCGAAACCCAGACCGGGCTCCGGCACCGCACCACCGGCGAGGTGCAGTGGTTCAACTTCACCTTCGAAAACAAGATCCAGCGCAAGTATTCGCCCCTCCACCTCAAGCGCATCCCGGCCGGCTGGCGCGACCAGACGGTGCGGCAGCTGCCCGCCTTTGTCGGTCCCGCCGCAGTGCAGGCGGTCCGCGGCTGCGCCTCCGGTCTGGTCGCGGACTTCTGTCTCGAAGTGATGCGGGCCCAGGGCCTGCTCGAGGGCGTGCGCGTTGTGCGATCGAGCGATCCCGCCGTGCGCACCGCCGCCTGCGACCTGACGGATTTCTTTGTGGACTGTCCCCACGAGGGTGAGATCGTGCGGGCCCGGTGCCACGAGGGAAAGCTGAGCCTGCACGAAGGCGGCAGTTCCTGGCTCGCACTGCCCGACACACCCTGGACCAAGGCCCAGGTCAGCCCGTCGCGCGACACCCGCCTGCGCTGGATGCAGTCGGTGCTCCATTGCACCCACTACATCGCCGGCGCCGGCGAACAGGCCTACCTGAATCCGGCGGACGCCCCGGAAATTACGTTCGTCAATCGTGACACCATCGATCGTTCCGACGAAGCCTATGCCGACTTCCCTGCCTGACAATCCGCGTCTCCTCGCTTTTGGCGCGCACCCCGACGACATCGAATTCGGCGTCGGTGGCATCATCGCCCACCACACCCAGGCCGGCGGCTCCGCCCACTTTGTCATCTGCTCGCGCGGAGAATCCGCCACCCACGGCACTCCCGCCGAACGCGAGGCGGAGGCACGTCAGTCCGCGACTCTGCTCGGTGCCACGGTTGAGTTTGTCGATCTGGGAGGCGACGCCCACCTTGCTCCAAGCGTGCCCCACACCCTGACCCTGGCCGCCCTCGTGCGACGTCACCGCCCGCGCTGGGTCCTCGCTCCAACCACCCAGCCGAATCAGCACCCGGATCACTCCGCCGTGGGCGGCATGGTCCGCGACGCCGCCCGGCTGGCTCGCTACGGCGGTGTGACGGAACTGCACGCCCTCCAGCCCCACGCCATCGATCAACTCCTGCACTACGCCGTCGGCCCGGAAGGTGAACCATCCGGGGTCGCCTCCGTCTGGTTTGACGTCTCCGAACCGGTGGTGCTCGCCGCTTGGACCGCCGCGATGGCGGCCCATGTCTCGCAGGGTCGGACCCGGGACTACGTGGACCTGCAACTCACCCGCGCCCGTCTGCTCGGCCTCCGCGCGGGCACCTCCCACGCCCAGGCCCTCTACCCGGCGGAGCCGATGGTGGTGACTTCCCTGGAACAATTGGGCCGGGGTGCGCGTCGTTTCTGACGGTGACTCTCCCTTTCGTTCCCGTCTCCGACCGACCGCCACCAGCATGACCGAATCTCCCCTCCGCATCGGCATCTCCTGCTACCCGTCCGTCGGGGGAAGCGGCATCTTGGCCACGGCCCTCGGGGTCGACCTGGCGCGCCGTGGTCACGAGGTCCATTTCATTTCCTATGAGCGGCCATTCCGGCTGCCACCGGATGAGCCCCGGGTCACGTTTCATCCCGTGCACATCCAGGGCTACGGGCTGTTCAAGCACCCGGACTACACGCTGCCGCTGGCGGTGAAAATGACCGAGGTCGTGCGCGAACGTCACCTCGACATCCTGCACGCCCACTACGCCGTCCCCCATGCCACGGCCGCCGTGCTTGCCCGGGACTGGCTGCCCGAGGAGCTCCGTCCCGGCGTGGTCGCAACCCTGCACGGCACGGACACCACCCTGCTCGGCCGGGACCCGGGTTACGCTCCCGCCATCCGCCATGCCCTGGGCAAGGTCGACGCCATCACCACCGTTTCGGAGTTCCTGCGCTGCGATACGGCGCGACTGGTCGACATCGATCATCCGATCCAGGTCATCCCCAACTTCTTCAGCCCGAGGCGGCCGCACCGCAGCCGGCGTGCCGTGCGCGCCGAACTGGGGCTGGGCGACCGCGAAGCGATGATCCTGCACATGTCGAATTTGCGCCCGGTCAAGCGCATCGACCTGCTGCTTGAGGCCACCGCCCGAATCCGTCCTCGCGAGTCCTTCCGGCTGGTGGTGGTGGCGGGCGGCGACTTCGCTCCCTTTCGCGAACAGGTCCGACGGCTCGGCCTGGAGGACCGCGTCGTCGTCCGGGAAAATGTCAGCCTGATCGAGGACTACGTCGCGGCCGCCGACCTCGGCCTGATCACCTCCGAAACAGAGAGTTTCTGCCTCAGTATCCTCGAAGCCATGACGTTTGGATGCCCGACGGTCGCCACCGCGGTCGGCGGCATTCCCGAGGTCATCGAGCATGGCAAATCGGGACTGCTCGTGCCCTTTGGCGACGCCGAGGGACTCGCCCGCGAAGTGGAGTCGCTGATCAGCAGCCCCCGCCTGCGCACCACCCTGGGCCGCGCCGCCCAGCAACGCGCCCGTGACCTCTACTCGGCCGACCGGGTCGTACCCGCCTACGTCGACCTCTATCACCGCGTCCGCGCCCAACGCCAAGCCGTCGCCGCCCACCCGACCCTCCCGCAAATCTAGCGCCAGCCCCGGTGGGGCTGAAATGACGAATGCCGAATGTCGAATGACGAATGGAGGGATCGAAACCTGGCTGCGGCTTCAGCCGCATCCGAAACACCTCGCACACCTGGAGGGCGCCGCTCCGTCGGCGCCGTTTGCGGTTTGTCCCCCGAGGTTCAACGTTCAGAGTTCGACGTTCAGCGCTCAGCGTTCGCCAGCCCTCACGCTCCGGCGAGGATCTTCTCGATTCGGTCGCGCTCGACCGAACCGAGGGGCTCCTGTGACAGACCGGCGTGCAGGTCCTCGATCTGCGAGACCTTGCTGGCTCCGATCAGCACCGTTGTGATCTCCGAACGCCGCAGCAGCCAGAGCATCGCCAGTTGGGCGAGCGTGCTCCCGCGGTCCTGGGCGACATCGTTAAGGGCCCGGATTTTCACCAACAGTTCCGGAGTGATCCGATCGCTCTTGAGAAAACCCGTGGGTTTGCCCGCCCGCGAGTCCGTCGGAATGCCGGCGAGGTAGCGATTCGTCAAAAGACCCTGCGCCAGCGGCGAAAAGGGAATGCATCCCACGCCCAGGTCCGCCAGCGTCGGCAGCAGATCGGGCTCAACCCAGCGATTGAGCATGTTGTAAACCGGCTGGTGTATCAGCAAGGGCACTCCCGACTCGCGCAGGAGGGTTGCCGCGCGGCGCGTCATGTCGGCCGGGTAGTTGGAAATGCCGGCGTAGAGCGCCTTGCCGCTGCGCACTGCCTGCACCAAGGCACCCATGGTTTCCTCAAGCGGGGTTTCGGTGTCGGGACGGTGGGAGTAGAAGATATCCACGTATTCCAGCCCCATGCGCTTCAGGCTCTGGTCGAGTGACGCCAGCAGGTACTTGCGCGAGCCCATCTCGCCATAGGGCCCCGGCCACATCCGATACCCGGCCTTGGTCGAAATGATGAGTTCGTCGCGGTAGACGGAAAAATCCTCGCGTAGCAGCTTGCCGAAGTTCTCTTCCGCCGAACCGGGAGGCGGGCCATAGTTGTTCGCCAGGTCGAAGTTAGTGATCCCCAGATCGAAGGCCCGACGCAGCAACAGGCGTTGATTCTCCAGCGTGTCCACCCCGCCGAAATTGTGCCAGAGCCCGAGCGACAATCGCGGAAGGAGGAGACCGGACCGCCCGCAACGGGCATAGGGCGTGGAGGTGTAGCGATCGGGATGGGGTGAATAGGAAGACATGGGACGAATCGCTTTGTCATGCCCGAGTGCCCCCGGCATGACTAGCGCGTTTTTCACTCGTCCACCTTCCCATGACCCTCGCCGAAGCCACCCCGGTCGATCTCCCCACGCCCCACGGTCCGATGCGGACCTATGTTTACGCTCCCACGGCTCCCGGAAAGTATCCCGGGATCCTCCTTTTCTCGGAGATCTTCCAGGTCACTGCACCGATCCGCCGCACCGCCGCATTTCTCGCCGGCCATGGCTTCATCGTCGCCGTGCCCGAGATCTACCACGAGTTTCTCCCGGCTGGAGAAGTCCTGGCCTACGATCAGGCCGGCGCCGACAAAGGCAACGCGCTCAAAACGACCAAGGAACTGTCCAGTTATGATGCCGATGCCCGTGCCGTCATCGGCTACCTCCGGCAGCATCCCCTGGCCACCGGCCACGTCGGCGTGCTCGGCATTTGCATTGGCGGGCATCTGGCCTTCCGCGCCGCGATGAACCCGGAAGTTTCCGCCGCGGTGTGCTTCTACGCCACCGACATCCACAAACGCGGCCTCGGCAAAGGCATGGCGGACAACTCTCTGGATCGCGTGAGTGAGATCCGCGGAGAACTCATGATGATCTACGGTCGCCAGGATCCGCACGTCCCTGCAGAAGGCCGCGCCAAGGTCTACGCGGCCCTCGCGTCTGCCGGTACCCATTTCACCTGGCACGAATTCAACGGAGCCCATGCCTTCCTGCGCGACGAAGGTTACCGCTACGACCCCGAACTTGCCCACCTGACCCTGGGCATGGCGGTGTCCCTGTTCCGCCGAAAATTGGGTGAGGGCGATACCCGCGCCCCCGTTTCCGCCACCCCAGCCGAAACCCGTCACTAGCTCGTCACCTCAATCTCATCGCACCACCCAGCCTTCGAATCCTTGGTCCTGGTAGCATCCAGCACCATTCCGAACTTCAGCGTTAAAAACTCCGCGTTCAGCGTTCAACGTTCCTACCCTTGGGCTGGCCCGCGCGGCCACGCCTCGTCTGTAGTTCCGCTACCGACCTGTAGCGGAACGGGGAACCCGTTTCGTGCTCGAGGATCGACCCCAGACCGTGTCTCACGCGAAGTCGCGACAACGAGGCATCCCCGTTTTAGGCGGGCTCGCCGAGCCCGCGACGATGCGTCCGCTCATTGCAGCCGCCCCCCGCGGGCGCGCCTGGCACGAATCTCCGTGTCCCCCTGTAGCGGAACAGGGAACCCGTTTCGTGCCCGAAGATCGACGTCCCTCCTTCTGCAATTCGACATCAAATTCCCGGTTCCGTCGCCGATACCTGAGGTTGTCGATGAGAACCCGGCTCGAGGGCCGGATTTGTAGTGCCACATGCCCGCGCACGGCTAAGCACGCTGTGGCCTGCGCTGTGAGTTCGGCCATTCCCAGAAAATGCAAAACCCGCTAATCTCAATAGATTAACGGGTTCTAAAACTGGCGGGATGGACGGGACTCGAACCCGCGACCTTCTGCGTGACAGGCAGACGCTCTAACCAGCTGAGCTACCACCCCGAAATTGGGAAAGAGCGCGGACGTTAGGTTCGTGGGTACCTGAGTCAAGAGCTGTTTTG
>JAEUGZ010000490.1 GCA_016794725.1 Opitutaceae bacterium
AGCGGGCGATGGTGGAGGGTGTGCTGCGGCTGGACGAACAGCCGGTCACGGAGCTGATGACGCGACGCTCCAAGATCGTCTTCCTCAACATCGCCGACAGCGACGAGGTCAACTGGCGCAAGATCGTCTCGAGCGCCCACACCAATTTCCCGGTCTACGAAGGCACCCGCGACCAGGTCGTCGGCATGGTGGCGGTCAAAGCGCTGTGGGCCAACGTGGCGATCGGGTTGAAGAACAACCTGCGGGACCACCTGACCGCGCCGCTCTTTGTGCCGGAGACTGTCACCGCGGTCCAGGTGCTCGAGACCTTTCAGCGCACGGGCAAACAACTGGCCCTGGTCACGGATGAGTTCGGCACGGTGCAGGGCCTGGTGACCCTCTTCGATGTCATGCAGGCCATCGTGGGCGCCCTGCCCCAGCCCGGCGACCGCCGCCGGCCGGCGGCAGTCCAGCGCGAGGACGGCTCGTGGCTGGTGGAAGGATCGCTCGGGATCGCGGAATTCAAACGGAAGTTCTCGTTCGGTCACCTGCCCGGTGAAGACGAGGACCGGTTTCAGTCGCTCGGCGGTTTTGTCGTCGATCGCCTGGGGCATATCCCCAACGCCGGCGAGGTCTTCCACTGGCGCGGCTGGCGGTTCGAAGTCATCGATATGGACCGTCACCGGGTCGACAAGGTGCTGCTCGTGCAGGCACCCACCCAGCCCGCCGCCTGAGGGCGAGGGGCCGGCTCCGCATCCATCCCACACGGGAGACCACGCTGACCGCCACGGAGTTGCCAATTCCGGGAGCTCCAACGTTGACCGACTGAGAGGTTGTGGATTACGTCTGCGGGTCCTCCGTCGACACCGCCGAGCCATGGTCGCCCGTCCCCCCACCACCGTTCCATTTCAGCTGGACCACGAATGGACACGAATCGACATGAATGAAGCCAAGAACCGAATGCGCCCGCGCACGAGTGCACTGCAGGGTGTGACAGATTGCGTGCGGTCCTCCCGTCCCAATTCCCTCCGAATTCGTGTTTATTCGTGTCCATTCGTGGTTTTCCCACTGCCTGGGCCGCGCTTGGTCCCGACTCTCGCTCCCCGTCATGCCTGAAGCTGCGCGGACACCCTGGCTCCTACCCCAACCCATCCTGGTCGCGGTCCTCGTCGCCGGCGCAGGTCCATGGGGAACCGCGGCGCCGGCCCCTGGAGCGGTCGAACGCTTTCGTGACCAGGTGCGCCCGGTCCTGGAGAAATACTGCTACGATTGCCACGGCGACGGCATGCGAAAGGGTAATGTTTCATTTGATACCTTTGCCACCGACGCCGACCTTGTCGGGCAGGCGCCGCTGTGGTTTGCCGCCCTCAAGAATGTCCGGGCCGGAGTCATGCCCCCCGACGACGGTCCCCGCCCCACCGCCGAGGAGATCGACCGGGTGTCGCACTGGATCAAGTACGATGCCTTCGGCATCGACCCTGCCCACCCTGACCCGGGGCGGGTCGCGCTCCGCCGGTTGAACCGCGTGGAGTACCGGAACACCATCCGCGACTTGATGGGCATCGACTTCAACAGCGAGGCCGAGTTTCCCGCCGACGACACCGGTCATGGATTCGACAACAACGGCGACGTCCTGACGATTTCCCCGCTCCACCTCGAAAAGTACCTCCAGGCGGCGGAAGCGGTCGTCACTTCCGCGGTGCCGACCGTGTCCCGGGTCATGCCGGTGTTGACGCTGGGACACGGCGATTTTCGCACCGCCCAGGGTGGAAAGCCCGAGGCTGCACTCAACCTCTCCCGTCCCGCGAGCCTCCGTGCGGCGCTGAAGGTTCCGGCGGCGAGCACCTACACCTTTGCCCTCGAACTCGAGGTGCGCGGCTCCTTTGATTTCAACGCGAGCGAAGCGTGGGTGAGGATCGGCATCGATGGTGAGGAGCGCTTCCGCGAGAAGCTGGTCTGGGCTCCGGGCCGAAAGGTGCCGTTCGCCGTGACCGGACCGTGGACCGCAGGCAGTCATGAGGTGACGATCGACGTCGAACCGATCAATCCGCCGCCGCCCGGTAGTCCGCCCCCGCTCGGTCCGGAGGGGGGCGAGACCCGGGTGACCGTGCGGGTGAGTTCCCTCGAACTGAAGGGTCCGGTCGACCCGGCCCAATGGGTGAAGCCGCCCCGCCATGAGCGTTTCTTTCCAGAAGGCGCCCCTCCCGAAGGCGCGGCCGCGCGCCTCGCCTATGCCGAACGCGTGCTCCGTCGATTCACCACCCGGGCGTTCCGGCGTCCGGCGGACGACGCCAAAGTGGCTCAACTCGTGGAGTTCGCACGCCAGGCCTGGAGTCACCCGGGCACGACCGTTGAAGCCGGCCTGGCCCGCGCGTTCATGGCCGTGCTTGCGTCCCCGCGCTTTCTCTTCCGCCTTGAGGCCTCCCTCGCGGCCGATGCCAACGAGCGCTTTCCCCGGGTCGACGAATACGCCCTGGCATCGCGGCTCTCCTATTTCCTCTGGTCCTCGCAGCCTGACGACGCCCTGCTCGCGCTCGCCGAGCGCGGCGAACTGCGCCGGCAGCTGCCAGCGCAAATCGAGCGCATGCTGGCGGATTCGAAGGCGGAGGCCTTGACGCGGAATTTCGTCGGCCAGTGGCTGCAGGCCCGCGACGTGGAATCCGTGCCGATCAACCTCCGCGCCGCCCTCGGTATTCCCCGGGGACAAGGCGGCCGGGTCGAGTTTTCCGTGGAGTTGCGCCAGGCCATGCGCCGGGAATCGGAACTCTGTTTCGAGGACATCGTACGACAGAATCGCAGCGTGCTTGAGTTGATCGAGAGCGACAGCACTTTCCTCAACCAAGCGCTGGCCCAGCACTACGGCATCCCTGAGGTGACAGGTCCCCAGTTCCGCAAGGTGCAGCTCCCGGAGGGCAGTCCACGCGGCGGCATCCTGACCCAGGGCACCTTCCTTGCGGTCACCTCCAATCCCACGCGCACCTCGCCGGTGAAACGCGGGCTGTTTATACTCGAGAACATCCTCGGCCTGCCGCCCCCCCCGCCGCCCGCCAATGTGCCCGACCTGGAGGAGGCGAAAAAGGAGTTCAAGGACCGCGAGCCCACCCTGCGCGAAATGCTGGCGCTGCACCGGGAAAATGCGCTCTGCAGTTCGTGTCATTCCCGCATGGATCCGCTGGGGCTGGCACTGGAACGCTTCAATGTCGTTGGGAGCTGGCGTGACACTGAAGCCGGCCAGCCGATTCAATCGGCGGGCCAGCTGATCACGGGGGAAACCTTCGATGATGTGCGGGGTCTCAAGCGCATCCTCGTGACCGACCGCCGACTCGACTACTACCGCTGCCTCACGGAAAAGCTGATGACCTACGCACTCGGTCGCGGCATCGAGGCGCACGACCTGCACGGTCTGGATGAGATCGTCGAGGCCCTCGAAGCCAATCAGGGTCGTTTCTCCGTTCTGCTCACCGGCGTGGTCCAATCCGCGCCTTTCCAACGTCAACGGGCGACCCACGTCCCCCTACACTCCGCCTCGGCCACGTCACACTTCGTCCCGTCCCCCACGCCATGAACTCCCGCGCCGCCCTACCGTCGTCCGCCACCGCCAGCCAGCGGCAGCTCTCCCTCGGCCGCCGCCAGTTTCTCCGCGGCATCGGCGCCTGTGTCGCCCTGCCCCTCCTTGAATCCGCCTTTCCACGACCCCTGCGGGCGGCGGCGGCGAGCCCGCTTGGTGCCGCGAACGGTTCCGCGCCGCTGCGCATGGCGTATGTTTACTTCCCCAACGGCGCGCACCAGGCCAATTGGTGGCCCGCCGGCGCCGGCTCGGCGTTTGAGCTCGGTCCCACGCTGCAGGCCCTCGCCCCGGTGAAGTCGTCACTCCAGGTCCTGGGCGGCCTCAACCACGAGAATGCCAAGCCCGGCAACGACGGAGCCGGCGACCATGCCCGCGCCAATGCCACGTTTCTCACCGGCGCCCGGGCGCGCAAGACCGCCAGCACCGACATTTCCGTGGGCGTTTCTATCGACCAGGTGGTGGCGCAGCAGGTGGGACACCTGACGCGGTTTCCCTCGCTGGAGTTGTCGTGTGACAGCGTGCGCAAGTCCGGCAACTGTGACTCCGGCTACTCGTGCGCCTACCAGTACAATCTGTCGTGGCAGGCTCCCGGCACTCCCGTCGCCCCGGAGCCCAATCCCCGTCTCGTCTTCGAACGTCTCTTCGGGACCGGACCGGCGGCGGATCGGCAGCGCAACTACGAACAACGCCAGGCGACGCAGCGATCCCTGCTCGATCTGGTCCAGTCCG
This sequence comes from Opitutaceae bacterium, assembly GCA_016794725.1. Lineage (GTDB taxonomy): Bacteria > Verrucomicrobiota > Verrucomicrobiia > Opitutales > Opitutaceae > UBA6669. The sequence goes on from JAEUGZ010000490.1 coordinate 4,277, forward strand.
ACGCGCGTGCGCTCGGCGGAAAGCTCGACCAGACGGACCGGCACAAGCTCGACGAGTACCTCACCGGAGTGCGCGAAATTGAACTGCGCATCGAGCGGGCGGAAAAACTGGGCGCCCTGCCCGAAGTCAAGTCCGACGCCCCCGTGGGCATCCCACCCGATTTCGGCGAACACATGGACATCATGTACGAGCTCCTCGCGATGTCCTTCGAAACCGACTCCACCCGCATTGCCACACTCCTGCTCGCGGGCGACGGAAACAACCGCGCCTACCCCCAGATTGGCATTCCAGAGGGACACCACTACTGCTCCCACCACCGCAACGACGCCGACCTGATGGGCAAGATCGCCACGATCGACCGCTACTACGTCGACCACTTTGCGAAGTTCCTCCTGCGGCTCGAACGGACCAAGGATCGCAACGGACAATCCCTCCTGCACAACTCGATGATTGTCTATGGGTGCGGCAACTCCGATGGAAACCGCCACACCCACGACAACCTTCCGATCCTGCTGGCCGGCGGTGGAGGCGGAACGCTGCAAACCGGTCGGTACCTGCAGTCCGGCGGCGTGCCGGCGACCAACCTTTTCCTCAGTCTCGCCGACCGCCTGGGCGCCAAGGGCCTGGAGCGATTCGGCGATTCGTCGGGGCGCCTTGCGATCTAGGCTGGAAGCCACCAGCCGAACCACGAATCCCGCAGTCGCGCATGGGCGTCAACATAAGCGCAATCCGAGGCCGGCGTCTGGTGGAGGTGGGGTCGCCGACCCCGCGGAGATGGGCGTCGCGTGAAGACATCGGGACAAGGAGGCGGGACCTGGGGGTCCCGTCGCGGCCTCGGCGAGGCCACCTCCAACGGAATCGCTGCGATTTCACACGCCCAGTCCATGCGTCGACGGCCATGCGCGACGGTGGAACTCGTCGTCGCTCGTCTGAATGATTGCGGCTCCGTCATGACAGAATCCGCATCCGTGGCCTTCGACGACGATTCAGCTCCAGCGGGCGGCCTTGCCACGCTTTCGAATCCCGGCACCCGGCGCTCGTTCCTGCGGGGGGCAGGACTGGCCCTGTTGGGAACGGTGCTGTCGCCGCTCATGGCCCAGTCCCGCGGCGCCCGCGCCAAACCCAAGCCGCGCTTCACCGTCCCGGTGCGCGCCCGCGTGAAAAACGTGAAGGTGCGCAAGGGGCGGTGGACCACCCTCATCGTGCACCACAGCGGCATCCGTTCCGGCAACGCCACAACCTACGACCGCGAACACCGGCGCCGGGGAATGGAGAATGGACTGGCCTATCACTTTGTCATCGGCAACGGCGTCGATTCCGGCGACGGCGAGATCGAGGTCGGCTCGCGCTGGATGCGTCAGATCAAGGGTGGCCACGTGCGTTCCGACCAGATCAACGAGGTGGCCATCGGCATCTGCCTGGTCGGGAACTTCGATCAAGTCCGTCCGACGCCGAATCAGGTGGCCGCCCTCAAGGAGCTGGTGACCTACCTGCGCAACGAGGTGGTGGGAAGCCGGATCAAGTTTCAGGGCCACCGCGAGGCGCATCCCGGTCACACCGCCTGCCCCGGCCGCTATTTCCCGCTGAAAGAAATGCACCGGCTCTTCGGTTGATTTGCCTCCCTGGTCAACCACCTCCGCGCCACGCCCAAACGAGCAGGCCCGATCCGCTGCCGACCTAGAGTCCCAGCGCCTCCGCCTTTGATTTCACCAGGGCCTCATCCATCGGTTGCGCCGAGAGGGCGGCGAGCAGTGCTCTCACCGCCGGGGTGCGGTCGTTCGCGCCACGCCCGAGGTCGTCGAACACCGCGCTTTGCAGGACATCGCTGAGCAGCGGCCGCTTTTCCGGATCGGGATGGAGCAGGGCGTTGAGCAGACGATCCAGGGCGGTCACCCCCTGGACCGACGCCGATTTTTCGTAATTCTCGGAGAGAGTGGTGACAAACTCGCGCTCGCCCTGGGCTGAAGTGCCATAGGGCTTGAGCAGATTGCCCATTTTCGTATCCGCCACTTCACGACCCGGAATCTTGGAGATGTCGAAGGGATGGGCCTTGTTGAAAAGCTGGTGGGCCATGATGCCGATGGCCCAGGTGTCCGCCTTGCCGGTGATGTTGCCGGACTTGTGCTCGTAATTGAGGAAATTCTCCGGCGGCAGGTAGTCGAGGGTGCCCGTAAACTCGGTCTGCGGGACCGAAAGCCCCGTTTTGGTCAGCCCAAAGTCGGCCACCATGACGGTGCCGTCTCCCTGGACAAACAGGTTGCCCGGCTTGAAGTCTCCCTGCCGCATGCCCCTCTGCTCCTGCAGGTAGGCCATGCCCTTGATCGCATCCTGGAGGATGAGCAGGTTCAGGAGATTCCGGGCCTCCGGCGAAACCAGACCCTTCGCGACCGCCTTGTCCAGCGCGCCTTTCTCCCCATGCTTGCCGATGACATGGTCAAGGTCTCCGTGCCTGGCCAGCGTGAGGATGGCCACGGGCTGCCCCAGCGGAGTCCGTGCAACCCCCAGGATTTTCAGCACATTGGCATGTCCTTCCCCGTTTTCTCCCATGAGGCCGAGATGCGCCGTCAATTCGGCCGTGATTTCCTGCAGCGTCGCCTCATCGATGTTGCCCTCGTGGTCCTCGCCAAAGCCCTTGCTTTTCACGACGACGAGATCGCCCTGCTTGTTCTCGTAGAGGTACGCGATTCCACCACCGCCCTTGCCCAGGACCTTGACCTGCTCGTAGGTGGAGCCGTTGAACGTCAGGGTTGGTTTGTCACCCGGGCTGAGGTGATTGGCAAACTGGCAGGCCGCCGTGTTGTAGACGCGGTTGAGAAAGTCCTTGTCCGGCGTGGCCATCAACGCGCCGCCGTCGATCCGGTCAGGCATCTTTGGATACACCTCCTTGAGGAGATTCCAGAGCTCCTGCTTGAACGACCCCCCGTTGCCAATCGCGAATGCATTCTGCCTGGCTTGCGACTCCGCCCCATAGAGCTTGCCCAGCACCCGTCCCAGGTTGTCCGCCAGCTGCCCGACTTCCTTGCTCAGCGCCTTGAATTCGGGGGATTTGCGCTCGAGACCGTTCATCTGGTCGAGCCGGACGCCCACCTGCTTGGCAAACTCCTTCAGCGCTTCCTTCGAGACCAGTCGATCCAGGCCACCTTTCACGTCCTCAAGCGACGGTTCCTTCAGCAGCGTGGCCGGTTCGGTGGGTTCCTTGAGCGTCTGGGGACGCAAGAAAACGCCGTCGCCCGGTGCGCTGAGTAGGAACTCCAGTTTGGCCGAAGCGAGACCATCCTTCACCTGAGGTTCCACCTGGCGGAGCGTCGTGCCCTGCTCGACCTGCCACATCAGCAGGCTGTGGTTCAGTTTGGTCATTTCCAGGTCCAGCTTCTCGAGGGCCACCTCGTGTTTGGCGGGGGCCACGGAGTCGACTTCTTTCGTTGCCGTCGGTTTCAGTCTGCTGGGATCGAATCCCTTGATCTCCTGGTTCAGCGACAGCTGCTTCAGTCCATGGATCTCCTGGCCGAGCTCTTGCTCCAGCTGTTTCAACCCCTTTTCCGCCGCCTCGATCTCTGCGCCCAGCTTCTGGCGATCCTGAGCCATCACCGCTTCGCGCAGCTGTTTGATCGGAGCCTGCAGCGGACCCCTTGCGATCTCAACCTGACGGGTCTGCAGCGGGCGGACCGGCTCAAGCTCCTTGTGGCCGATCGACTTCAAAGCCGATACCACGCGCCCGATGAAACGCATGAAGCCCGAACTCTTGCCGGGACCGTCCGTTGCCGGAAGCGTCGACCGGTCTGACGACACCTTGCCAAGATCAAAAGCCATGGGGGTAAAGGGTGAAACGAGTGCGAGGAGCGTGAAGACTCAGGCGCGCAGGCCTGATCCGGCAAAGTCGGCCTCGGGACGCGACTCCACCCGCGGGGCCGCCTGGCTCAGCTCCGGCCAGCGCCGTTTCCAGGCCTCCACCTGATGGGTGAAGGACTCGAGTACGCGCAATGCCTGCTCGACCTCCAGCGATTCCACAGGAAGGAGCCGAAACAGGTAAACGTCATCTGTCCCTGGATGCAGGCCGAACGCAGCACCCGCCGTCTCAAGGCCAAAGAGGTGGGATGACATCAGCGTCCGCAGCACCCGTTCTCTCTCCCCGTGGGGCAGCACACCGATCACGGCGTGAAAGGCGAGGTTCCCGGAACCGTCGTCCTCGATGTCGATGGGCAGTTGACGGTCAAAGACCAGCCGGCAAACGCCGTCGGTCAACGAGAGACCGGTGAGATTGAGGCGGCTGCCCAGTTCCTGGACGAGATCGGGGGCATTCATTCGTGAAGAGAGAAAGTACGGACGGGTCAGACGTTGGCGCGCTGGACGATGGAGTTCTGGCTGCTGATGAAGTCCTGCATGAGCTTGAGGACCATGTCGCGCAGGCTCAGGGCGATCTCCTTGATGTCGTCGGCGATCGCCGTCTGGGCCTCGATCAGTTTGACCGCCGCGTCCAGACGCTGTTTTGCGACGTTGGCGAGGTCGGAGTAGTACTGTGACTCCGAACTGTCATACTTGTCGGAGGTCGAGTTCACACCGACGCTGCCCGTGATGATCGTGGAGGCTGCCGAGCCCAGCGTGGCGCCCAGCTGACCCGCCCCGGCGATCGCAAAGCCGCCGGCGATGATGGCACTGGCGATGCCGGCGCAAATCTGGCCGATCGCCTCCTTCTTGTCGGCCGCGATCTGCTCGTCCCGACTGGCCCGTGCCTCCACCGCCGCGGTCTTCATCTGCTCGGCGGCGGAGTACATGGTTGAGTAGCTGGCGTTGATCGCCGCCATCTTCGCCTTGGTCGCCGACTCGCGCAGGTCCTGGGCCACCTTCACCAGCTCCTTGAGAAAGTCGCTGAAGTTGGGGTAGGTGGAATTCTCAATCAGGGCGCGGATGCTCACTTCAACCAATTCCGCCTGCTGTTCAAACTGGGTCGCCAGCTTGGCGATCTCTTCGGGATCCTCGGGCTGGCCGGAGGCCTGCGAGCCCAGGACCAGATCGGCAAAGGCGGCACTCCCCTCGGACAGTTCATGCATCGCCTGGCCGAGGGAAAACACCGGCATGGGCACCTCGGCCAGCGACTCCAGTTGCTGCACAAATTCGTTCAGCGGAATGTCCTCGGGTCCAATCGTGGGGTTCTCGAGCTGGATACGAATTTCACCCCCTGGGCCCTCGATTTGGCCCATCGGAGCGATGATCTTGAGATTGATCTCCTGAAGACGGCTCTGCAGCGAAGCCGGCGCCGAAACATCGCCAGTTTCAAGTGGGGTCGCCGTCGGAGAGCGGGGAGCGAGTCCATTCAGTGGGAACATGGGAAGGAAGGAGGAGTTGCCGCGTCAAATCGGTTTAGAAGGTCGTCGACTGGATCACATTCGTCATCGATTTGGCGCTCTCGTCGATGGCGCCGAAAATCACGGCCATCGTCTGCTGGAAGTCATCGACCAGTTTCTCGAGTTCGGCCTGCAACTGCTCGATCATGGCGCGCAGCTTCGAAATCGCCGCCTCAAGGGCGGCGGCGGCGGCTTCGGCCAGATCGGCCTCCTCCAGCAGCGCGCTCGCCTCGCCTTTGATATCGGCGATCTCATTGTTGACCACGCCGCCGACCACCTGGTTGGTGCCCTGTCCGACAATCTGAATCACCGCCATCTGCATCCCCAGGCGGGTGAGCGGCGCCATCGCCTCCTTGAACGCATACATCGCATAGCGCGGGATGGCCTGGGAGGTGGCCTGGGCGGTCTTCGTCATCGACTCTTTCATGCCTGTCGCCACCAGCTTGGCCGCCGCAGCCTTGGTGATTTCCTTCGCCGCCAGTCCTCCGGCGGCCTTCCCGGCTTGTCCGAGTGCCACGACAATACCGCCCACCAGCCCGATCATGGAGCCGGCGAGCGCGATGTAGCCGAGGATTTCGACCGCCTTGGCCATCTTGGTGCGATCCGCTTCGCTCAGGAATCCTTCCTGGCCGGCGGCACGCATGGTGGCGTCAATCGCCAGGGTCACCTGCACCGCCGCCGCGCCAATGAGCGCCACCCCGGCGACGATCAAGGCCGCCGCGCCGACCGGGTTGGTCAGGATCTGGGCGGCGGCGGAGATCAGGGTGACCACGGCCGAGACCACGCTGATCACCGCCTGGATCCAGTTGCTCACCGCCTCGAAGATGTTGCCCTTCTTCTCGGCCTCCTGGTTCTTCTGCGCCGCCTCGGCCGCCTTGGCCATCTGCTCCTCAAACCGCTCGAGCTGGCGCTGGTTTTCCTTCTGCAGCTCGTCCATGCGCTGCTTGATCTCGGTCTTCGAGACCTGGGCCATCAGCTGGTTCAACGCATCCTGCAACAGGCCGATGCGCAGGGTGATGTCGTTGACGTTGCTGTTGAAGCTCGGTTTTTCCAGTTCCACCAGGCCGTCAGCCTGCGACGTGGACGGGGTCCCGTCGGGCCCGACCGTCGCCAGCATCTTGAAACTCGCCTGAAGGGCCTGGATGGCGTTCTGTTTGATGTCGGCCACCTCGCCCAGCATGGCGCCGGGGTCGAAGAGCGTGTTGGCAATCGTCGGGGTTTGGGTGATGCCGGGAGGGTTCATGAGGCGGTGGATTTGGAGGATTCCTTGCGGGCGTTTTGCACCAGTTCGAGCAGGCCCTTGGCCTGCAGGTGGAGGGTGGCGTGCTCAGGCTTCCCATCGGAGTTGAACACCGCGGCCCGCAGACCCGACTCCGCTTCGGCCGCTTTGCCGAGCGCGACAAAACACTTCGCCGCCTGGAACGGGGGATAGGGATCCTCGATGTCCATCACACCCAGGTAGCCATACGCCTGGAGGGCACCGTTGTAGTCCTTGAGCGCCTCGCGCGCGGCGCCCAGCCCCTTCCAGTACTTGCGTTCAAAGTGATTGAGCATGGCCAGCAGGCGAAACACGCCCTCGGCCTCTTTGTATTTGCCGGCATTATACTGGTTGTAGGCGACCATGTAGATCACCTCCATGCTTTCGGGTGACAGCTGGGTGAAGTCGCGAAAGGTCCGGCCGTTGGTTCCGAACTTTTCGAGGACCTCCTTCCATTCCGCCTCGGTGTGAAACGGCAGGGCGTCGTAGATGGGATTCTCGGTCGGGGGGGCGTCGGCAGTGGCGTGGTCGGTGGACATGGATCGTAGCGGATTGAGGGTGGAAAACTAGAGATTGCGCAGCTGGGCCTTGAGCAGGGTGTCAAACTTCTCCTGCAGCTTGGCCATGACTTCGAAGGCGTTGTTGAAGCGGTTCAGCACGTTCTGGTAGTCGAGGGTCGCCTGCTGCGCCTCGGCGGAGCGACGATCGATGTAGTTCTTGAGGTTGGTCCGGTTGCCCTGCCACTCGGTCGCGGTATGGAGCGCATCCTGGCCCGTCGTATCGAAGATTGAGTTACCGGAGGTGGACGCCATGGCGCTGAACATGTTCATCTCCAGCGTCTCGGAAGAGGTCTGCCCGGTCGGCACCCCGTCCTTGTCGGTGGCCTGGATTTTGCCCGACTGCGTCTCCAGTTTGGCGAGCACATCGTTGGCCTGCTTGAGATCATCCTGAATCTCCCGCACCACCGCCTCCTGATAGGCGAGTTTGGCCCGCAGGATCTTGATCCGCGCCTCGTTCCAATAGAGGAGGTACTCGAGCACGGAAAGTCCGGCGGTGGTGCCGTTGGTGGAGCGACGCGTCGACTCCAGGCTGGTCACGTAGATCTTGCTATCCGTACCCACACCCACGAGGAAACTGCGCCCGTCCGGGAGCGTGCCCCGATAGCCCGAGACGATCCGGGCCTCCGGGAACTCGCTCTCGCGTCCCTTGATGTTCATCACCACCGCTGGGATCTCGACGGTGGTAATCTGCCCGCCAAGCAGTCCCTGGGCGATGGTCGGCGGACTTCCCAGTGGCAGAGGAAATCGAACCGCCACATTTCCCACATCCACACCTGCGAGAAAGACCCCGGAGACAATCGCATCGGTCGCCTCCTCCGGCACCAGTTGCAGGCGCACGGTGGACGAGGTGGCCGGACCGGACAGGCCCGCATCGCCGGTGGACGCCTTGATGACCCTGGAATTGGTCGCCTGAGAATCAAGCAGGTAGGTCTGCACCTCCGGGTCGCCCGTCAGGGCGTTGGTTCCGTGCACCTGGGAAATGCGGTCGTAAGTAAATCCATCGACGGTGATCGGCTGGATCGCCGACGCCACCTGCACCGGACGCGCGGGATTGTTTCCCAGTTTGTCTCCCTCGGCGAAGACCTCGTCGATGAGAGTTGAATACAGGGAGAAAATCGTCTGACCGAACGAGTTGAGCAGCTGGGGACGGGTATCGGTGGTTCCCACCATGGTGTCGAACACCCCGAATCCGGTCGAGTTGGGCTTGTTTCGGTTCAGATAGACCTGGAAGTCGGAAGGGAAGTAGGGAGAAACACTCGAAATGAGAACATCCGAGGCGGAGTAGGTGGCGTTGAAACTGGGTACCGTGCCACTGTAGGTGATCGAACGGCGCAAGAGGAGCGCGAGCACCTCGTCGAGAAACTCCCGCTTCAACCCTTCGCGATCGTAGGGATAATCAGTCGTCGTCTGCCCCGCGGGCAAGGCACCAATCAGGATGTTTTCGAAGGCCGCGATGCGCTCGTCGAGTTTGGCAATGGCGTCGTCGAGTTCGTCATCCCCGCCCGTCCGAAACGTCGACAGTTCGGTGACGAGATTGTTGGTGTTGCCGAGGTACCGGTCTAGCAGGGCGGTGCTCTTGAAGGTGACGGCCATGGTGAATCCTTAGATGCGGGAGCGACTGGAAAGGGCGCGCGGTGCGGTGGCGGAAAGCGGGGATGAAACGGTCGGCCCAGGCGCGGTGGCAGGTGATAGCTGGGGAAGGAGCAGGCGATCGTACGCCGCTTTCTGCAGGTCGAGCAGTCGAGCATTGACCCGGCGGCGCCCCTCGGGACCTGGCTCGGACCGAAGCGCCTCCTCTCCGCAGCCCGGCGCCAACGCGTGCGTGCGGGAAAAACGTTCATACGCCTGTTCTGCCTCTCGCCCCCGCGACAGGGTCGCATCGATCAGTTCGAGCATCCGCTCCACACGGGCGTGGTAGCGGGCGAGCGCCAGAGGCATGGGATTTGAAGACATGGCAACGGTAGGAACAGCGAGCGCGGCCTAAATCATCATGCCGCTGGTCAGGATACGTGAGCTGAGTTTCGTTTCCGCCTGGGGTGTCTTTTCCGGATCACCGCCCCAGGTGACCCCGAGTTCGCGCTCGAGGGACTCCACCTTGGTCTTGAAGGCATCTCGCTGTTCATCGGACAGATCGTTGGTCGAAAAGACCTGCCGGAGCTGCTCGTCCTGACCGACGAGGACAAGGAAGCGCTCCACCACCTGGCGGACCTCGGTCTGGAGTTGTCGCGACTGGTGCAGCTGCTGCTCATAGTTGGACCGGTGAGCGTCGAGCCTGCGCCCAAACTCGCGCGAAAAGCCACCGGTGGCACCAGACGTCGGATCGGGGCCGGTGAAGGGATCCGGTCCGGTAGCGGAAAACCGGTTGCCCGGAATCAGCGGGCGTCCGTCCGGAGCACGTAATGTCGGATTCGTGACCGGCTCTGCATCCGAAACTGGCGCCGGTTCGTCACCTTCCGGTCTCTGATTCGGCCAGAGCGCGGGTGGAACGATCTCGATCTTGGGAATCTGCGGATTGAGCGGCGGCACCCCCGGACCCAAGGGCGGCAATCCCTCGCGGGAATCTCCCGGTGTCGAGACAGGCGGACCGTCGTCCTTTGGTGGAAGTTCCCCCGGTGGTTCGGCCGTTTCCTCGTTCTGCGGAACGGGTGTGGTCCCCTCTGTTGATCCACTGTTCAAGGGCACAGCGACGTTCGGTTCGGACGACCGATCCAAGGTGGGTTCCAAGGGTCCACGCGAGCCGACCGGCGGCAACGGCACCGATCCCTGGGAGGCGGGGGGCGGGGGCACAGTGGACGGCAGACCCGGCGGCAACGAGGGA
>JAEUGZ010000511.1 GCA_016794725.1 Opitutaceae bacterium
GATCACCCCGGTCTGCGCCAGCGGCCCGGCCACCGTTTCCACCGTGCTGCCGAGGAGTTCCAGCGAGTTTTGCTGCCTTTCCTCCACGCGCACCCGCACGGGTTCCGGTTCCCCGGGTTGCCGGCGTCCCTGCGCGTCCGCGGGAGTCGGGGGCGGCTGGGGAACGTTGTCCTGAATCTCCCGCTGCAGCTTCTTGATCATCGCGGAGGTCCGCTCGAGCGCCGGAGGGGTGGCGGGCGATTTGAGGGCGGCGACCTTTTTCAGGATATTGCGCTCGTAGGCCGGCAGTTCCTCAGCGAGGTGGAGCATCTGGGTGCCCATCACCCAGCCCAGCGCGCCGACCACGGCGAACACCGCCAGGACGACCGCGGTGATGGCGAGACTCTTCGGCACCCGCCAGCGCATGAGCCGGCGCACGGCAGGGGAAAGCAGAAACGCGAGCAGCGCCGCAAACACGATCGGCATGATCACCGTCTGGCCGACCCACAAGATGCCGATCACCAGGGCATAGCTTGCCAGCGTGATGAAGCGCTGCACGGACTGCGACGGTGTGGACTCTTGGGCGGCGGTGGGCAAGGTTGGGGAGGAAACAGCCCCGCGGCCGAATCGCGCGCGGCAGTCTGGACGACCTGACCCACCCACGTCCACTCCGTTCCGGGCTACTGCAAGGATTTGTGGTGCCGTGAGATCTCTCCAACGCGGGTCGACGCCCGGGGATGTGCCCTACACCACCGCGTTCGCAAGCTCGTGGTGAATGCAACGCTCAACCGACATCGATCCGACAGTCGCGCAGGCGCGTCAACTTAAGGCCTGCACGCTGGAAATGCCTGCGTTCCGGTGGAGGTGGCCTCGGTGAGGCCGCGACGGGACCGCCGATGGGTCCCGCCTCCGTTGACCGATTTCACTTATTCACGCTTTTTTTTGGAGGGGGAGATACGATCTTACCCTGAGACGCTACTGCCAGTGTCCCTCGAAGAAGCGGACGGCGCCTCCCTCCTGGTTCCAGCGCGGCGCCACCCAGACGGCACCCGTGAAGGGTGGAACCTCCCAGTGTCCCGCCATCCATGCGTAGCGGCTGTTTTGCCACGTCCAGTATCCAGGAATCCAGACGTGGCGGGTGGATGGCCGCTCCGGAACGGCCTCGGGCTGCGGTGCAGGCGGGGCTTGCACCACCACGTAGCTGGTGCCGGCCGGGGCGGCGACCGGCTGCGCCGGGGTGACGATCACCGGGGGCGATTGGGGTGCAGCCGCCACCGCGACCGCGGGCGCGGCCACCGTGGTTGCAGAGGTCGTGGGCGGAGGAGGTGGTGGAGCGGTGACCAAATGAGATTCAGGCTCCGAAACGCAGCCTCCGAGAAGGGCGAGTGCACTTCCGATCGCGATCAGCTTGGCATTGTGTTTTGTATTCATGGCTAAAGGCTACTGTGACGGACGGAGAAACTCTTCTTGCCATCCTTACCGTAGCGTTTCGTCCGCTGTAGTTCCCACCGTCTTCCGACAAACCCTCCGGACGGTCGCCGAAGCAGAGAATCTCCGTAGTGCGGATAGGGAAAATTTCCAGGCCAGCCTGGAACGGGCTTGTATCAAATCTGCGGGTGACCTCGGACCAGCGACCGGCGGTCGCTGCTCGGTGCCACCGTCCGCGGCCGACAGTCACACCCCTGAAGGCCGACTAGTCAGGGAGTTCGAGGGTGGTTTGCCAGCCGCCTTCAACCGGTTCGCCGTGGAGGGACCATCGACCGGGGAAACTCTCCTCAAGGCGCGCCTTGACGTAGCGCGTGCCAGTGCCGCCTTCCGGGCGGGTGGGGTCGACCTGGATTTCGCCAGGCGAAAAGAAGGTGTAGCGTGTGGTGCCGCGAGCTGAGGGTTGTGCGCGGAGGACGAAGGCGGCGGATGGCGTGACAACGCGTTGGTGGGCGAAGCCGTTTTCGATCAGGGTGAGAAACACCGCGGGCGGAACCAGAGCGGTATCGTTCAGCTCGTGGGCCTCGAGGCTCCAGGCACAACCCGTGCGGACGCTCATCACGCGAAGGTGAGTGCGGCACAGTTCAATTTCTTGTGCGATGGTGATCTGGGCCTCCGCCGAGGCCCGGGCCACGGTGCGAAACTCCGCCGCAAGGTCGTCAATCAAGCGGCTGACCGACTTCGGGTCCTGCTCCACGACCTCGGTGAGGACAGCGAGCGTATTCATCAGAAAATGCGGCTGAAAACTGCGCTTCAACAGTTCCAGTTCCATGCGCGCGGCCGTGATCTCGGTGGCGCGGGCCGCACGGCGCGAGGCCCGCACCTGGAGACCGACCGCGGCAAACATGGCCACCACCAGCAGGGCGAAAGTCAGGAGAAACCAGCCGTTGAGCACCTGACGCTGGGGCACGGCCATGTGCACGCTCATCAGCCCAAACACCGTCGCACCCAGGACCAGCCAGGCGCCGGGGCGTTTGCGCCAGACCGCCCACCCTGCCACCGCCGCTGTCACCGCCAGCGCGGCCCGGCACTCCCAGAGCGGGATCCAGTAGGTGGCCGAGGTACCGTTGATGGGCCCGCGATCCCAAAGCGCCCACCCGACTCCGGTGAGGCACGCGCCGAGGACGGCAAACCAAGCCCACTTGCGCGGCGCCGCAAATTGGTCGAGGAACATCGCCAGCATCAGGCAACCGATGACCGCCATCAGGACGGTGACGGCTTGGGCCAGCGGATGAATCAGATCATAAGGTTCGGGCTCGAACAGCAGTTGACTCAGCGTCCGCCAACTGGCGAGCGTGTAGTAGATGGTCACGGACAGGCTGAGCAACCCGCATAGCAGCAACGAACGCCGCCGATCAAGGAGCCAGTAGAGCACGCCGCTGAGGAGTGTCACGACGATCGCGCAGCCAATGGCGATCAGGGGAAACATCGCGAGGCTGTGACGATAGACCCCGTCGGTTTCGTAGTTGTGCAGGTAGAGAAACAGTGCCAGCCGTGGCGTCCCCGGAAAATTGTAGTGATGACTTGAGATCCGCAGGGCTACGGAGTGTTCGCCCGGACCGAGCAGATTCTCCGGAATCTGCCGGACCACGTCGATGGCGCCGACTTTTTCTGATTCCCGATCCGGCCCGACGACGCCGTTGACCCAGAGCAGCTTGCCATCCCAATAAAGTTCCGATGATCCGGCCAAGGCCACGGCCACGGCGTTCACGGGCCGGCCCTCCTGGTGCGGCGTCCAGCTGTCCTTGATGGTTGGAAAGATCTGCGTGGGAACTGCGGGTAGCGCGACCCGAAACCGCACCCAATAGACTCCCGCAGGAGCCGGCAGGTTGGCGGGGTCCGCGACCGGCCAGCCGCGGTCGTCCCAATCCGGTGTTGCCCACCTCGGGTCGTCTCCCTGTATGATCCGCAGAACCGGCTGAGGAGGAAGCGCCCTCGTGGAAGCATCCGTCACCTCGGCGGCCGTCAACGGCGCGGTCGGAAAGACACCCAGCAGGATGACGCCGAAAAGAGCTCGCAACACGGCCCCACGGTGCAAAGTCCGCGATTTCGCGTCGACACGATTTTGGCGCGATTGGATGGGTCGGGGTAACCAATGACGATTGGTGAGGGCAGATGTCAGAGGTCAGGGACACGGAGTAGCCGCATCCGAAGTCAGGGGCCTGAGATCAGCGTTCAGTGCTCAGGATCAAGCCCGGTCTCTGCGAGCTCCGCGCCTCCGTGTAAAAAGGGATCGATGGTCCGGAGGTCGGAAGGACTCGCACGTAGGAGCGGGGGCACGGAGGTAGGGGGGAGGGAAGTGGGCTGAATGCCAATCGTTGAGCGCCTGCCGAAGGAGCTTTGGAGGAACACCGCCGTGACATTGGATAGCAATTCACTGTGACGCCGGATTTGGAATTCGCTTTTTGGGCGTACTCTGGACTTCTGATTTGGGCTGATTGTTGGCGGAAGATATTAATATATAAATATTTAACTGCGGCTAAGAAGGTGAATGGCTCTCGCATAGTGTCGTTTCGACACTTTTAACTTGTCATAAAGTGTAGAAAGTACACTATCATTTTGTTCCATGAGCTACACCTACAAGTATCCTCACCCCGCTGTTACGGTTGATGCCGTGGTTTTTGGTTTTGATGAGGCGGATCTGAAGTTGCTTCTCGTTCGACGTAGGATCGATCCATTCAAGGGGGAGTGGGCGCTGCCGGGTGGCTTCGTCAGGCTGAACGAGAACCTTGAGGAGGCGATCCGGCGGGAGCTGCTTGAAGAGACCGGCATCACCGAGCTGTACTTGGAGCAGCTCTACACCTTCGGTGAGCCCGACCGCGACCCGAGGGAACGTGTCATCAGCGTGGCCTACTACGCGTTGGTCAACCTTTCACTCTACCCGGTGGCGGCTGCGTCGGATGCCACCGAAGTCGCTTGGTTTCCGGTGGCGGAGCTTCCGGAGGTAGCCTTCGACCACGAGCGCATCGTTGAGACAGGTCTGGCGCGCCTGAAGGCCAAGGTGCGTTACGAGCCCATCGGTTTCGAGCTCCTGCCCAGGAAGTTCACTCTGGGCGATCTGCAACGGCTCTATGAGACCGTGCTTGAGCAGCCTTTGGACAAGCGGAACTTTCGGAAAAAGATCTTGGGAACGAACCTGCTCCAGGCGCTCAAGGAGTACCAGCAGGATGTCGCGCATCGAGCCGCTCAGTACTATCAGTTCAATCGCGAGCGGTATGAACAGCTCAGAAAACGAGGATTTAATTTCGAGCTCTAGACCCAATTTTCCTTCAACCCATCCCTACCATGTTCGGAATTCGTTTCATCAAGGTCCAGCCGACCGTCTATCTCCTCCAGTACCAGAGAGGCCGCGTGATCCGCGAAGGTGCGGGGCTTTCGTTCTTCTATCACTCGCTCAGTACTTCGCTGGTGGCCATACCCACCGCCAGCACGGAGGAGCCGTTTATTTTCGAGGAAACCACCGCGGATTACCAGCAGGTGACGATTCAGGGACAGGTGACTTACCGGGTCGCTGATCCAAAAAAGCTGGCTGCACTCATGAACTACACGCTTGCCTCGAATGGAAGTGGCTACGTGTCGGACGACCCGCAGAAGCTGCCCCAGCGCGTGATCAACAGTGTGAATGTACTCGCCCGGACGGAAATTCAGAACCTTCCACTCCGACAGGCGGTCAAGGCCTCGGACATGTTGGTGGCCGGACTGCGGCCAAAACTCGCCGCTGCAGCCGAAGTCGGGGCGCTCGGACTGGAGATCCTTGGATTCTCGATTCTGGCGATCAAACCAACACCCGAAACGTCGAAAGCACTCGAGGCGGAGACACGTGAGCAGCTCCTCAAGGAGGCGGACGAGGCGATTTATCGACGCCGCAACGCGGCCGTCGAAAACGAACGCGCCATCAAGGAGAACGAACTCAATACCGAGAACGCGGTTGAGCTCAAGAAGCGCCAGATCCGCGAGACGAAAATGGACGCGGAGCGGGCGATACAGGAGAAGCAGAGTCTCCTTCAGGCAGCGGAGCTGGCCACGCGCGTGAGCCTAGAAGAGAAAAAGAAGGAACTCGTGGACCTAACCGCCGCGAATACAAGGGCGGAGGCAG
>JAEUGZ010000583.1 GCA_016794725.1 Opitutaceae bacterium
GCACGTGCTGAGACAGGATAGGGCCGCGATCCGCCGGGAATTGGAGTACAAGCTGGATCCATCGCTTCGTGCCGGTGGCTGTGTGTTTGGACTTGATCACCGCATTCCCAACGGCACTCCGCTGGAGAACTACCGCTACTACGTCACCCTGGCGCGTGAACTGCTGAACCTGCCGCCCCTTGATCCCACGCGGACGGGGTGGGCACGCATGGCCATGTAGCGGCGAAGGGTGGCCCGACACGGGGTGCGCGCCTAGAACAAGATCACGAAGAGTGAAGTGATGGCGACCCCGACGCCGATCAGCGCAGTTCTGGAGAGCGGTTCGCGCCAATAGAAGTGGGCGAAGAGGTTGTCGAGCATGACGATCCCGCAGCCCGCGATAGGGAAGTAGGTGGTGCCCGGGAAGTGGCTGAGCGCTGTGAGCACGATGGGCGTCGAGATCGCGTTGTAGATGCCGATTCCGGCTCCGAAGAGGAGGGCCGGACGCGTGGGCTCCACGTTGCGAAGCCGGAGATAGCCCAGACCCAGGCCGCCACCGGTGAATCCGGCCGCCATGAGGATGTGCAGAAAATAGGCGTCCCATCCCTGATAGTGCACTGCGCGAAGAGCAGTGTTGCAGATCCCCTGGAGCACGAAGATGGCAACCAACAGTCCGAGAATTGCCGGGGCCGAACCCGGCCGCTGCGTGCTTCCGCCGGCCGGCATGAGTGCCAGGGCGGCAACGGCAAGGGCCAGTCCGAAGGCTTGAAAGAGTGAAAGAGGCTCGTTCCAGATCCATACTCCCATGGCCACAGGAAGCAGAATCGACATTCGAAATGACGTGAGCACGGCACCGAGAGGAGCCTGGGTCAGCGCGTGGTTGAGCACGAGCATGGTGGATATGAAGAAGACGCCCGTGCCGACGCCAAGGGCGAGGGCGGCGGCGGGTGGTGCGCTGGCGCCGGTGACCAGGAGATAGAGGGCCACCATGACACCGAGCGTCAGGTAGTTCGCAGCCACGATCACGGGAGCGGCGTGACGCCGACGCTGCCCAAGCTTGAAGAGTTGAACGAATCCAAAATCGGCGAGGACAGCCAGGAGGAGCCAGAACATGGGGTGGCACTCTTTAGTCGGGCCGCATCGTGGATGCAGCCAGAAAGTGATGGCTTCCCGGCAAGCCCGCTCGGAACCGAAAGGGTCTACTTCGAAGACGGGGCCGTGGCGGTTGCGGATGGGTCGACCACCTGGAGTTGGCCGATCTCGACGACTCCGTCCCTGACAGGGGCGCTGAAAATGGATCCGCTGCGATCATCCCGACCAAAGGACCGACCCGCGGCAGCGATCATGGCAGGCAGAAACTTCTCCAAGGGGCGATTCTTGGCGTCGACCGTGACGCGCGTTTCCCAACGAAGCGTCCATGTCTTCCTGGCCCTCAACTCACGAGCGTCGAAGGCGCGCACCGCGATGAAGTTGACGCGATCGGCGTCGGTGGCGTCGAACACGGAGGCGGGTCCGCCCGAGACATCGGCATTGAAGTAGTCCCGCCGATGGTACTGCTGATCATAATGTAGGAGCAAACGCGGCCAGCGGAAGCTCGCCAGTGCTTCGGGATCGACTCCCATGAATTCAAACGGCGGTGGGTAGAGTCCCCGACCGTAAGTCACCACCACCGCCAAATCGGCTTCGTCGGACGTTGAGGCGGGCGTAAAGCCGGCGCGATCGAGCGCGGCCGCGGTTGCCTTCCAGAGTTCACTTTTGTCGAGATTGACGGGCTGCGGATCGATCAGCTCTCCGTCCGGAGCGGCGTGGAGCAGAACGTAGGTATGGGGCGTCGCCCCGTTCTGAGGGCCCAGCGACTTGGCGGTAACCGCAAACTCGGCCCGCTTGCGGTAGACATTACCAAACCATTCCGCGGCGTCTGTGGGCAGAGCGACCAGCAGCACAAGGCCCAGGGCGAGGTATCGCGTGAAACGAGACGGGCGAAGCGAGCGTCCCATGCGGCTAGATTGAAGCCGAAATCAAATGCCTCAAGTGGAAAGAGAACGCGGACGCCATGAGGGGCGTCCGCGGTGGTATCCGCAAGAAGAGGTCGCCTGGCGGGGTGATCCCTGACTCGATTTTCTACGACTAAAACGAGACAGTCGCAGTCAGCCGGTAGGAGATGGGGTTGTAGCGGATGACCGCACGCTCCGGTACCGTGACCTGTTGAGCGCCTGCGGTCGTGGAGGCCACGGTGGCGCCGGTGGATGGATTGATGAAGAGGATCGTGCTGCCGAACGCCTCGTCTTTTTGATCGTCGGTCAGATTGTAGACGTTGAGTTGGAGCCGGACGGGATGATCGGCGAGGCGGAGCCGGTAGCCGAGCGCTGCATTGACTTTGAGGTCGGAAGGATAGGGTGGCTTGAAACGCTGATTGTCGCCCGTACGCGTGGCGGCGGCGTTGGTGAGGATGACTTCACTCTGACGTTCGTTGCGCCACTGGAAACCGAGACCGACGTCGAGCCCCTTGAGACGGCCACTCGTGAATTCGTAGCGATTCCAGAGATTGAACGAGTAGGTTGGGGCGTCGATGGTGCGGACGCCGGCCGCGCTGCCGGAGAAGTCGTACGACGATTCATCCTTGTTGTTGCGACGCGTTTCCAAGGGGATGCCCATGTAGTTCCACCAGGAGTCGTATTCGGTGCTGTTGGGCTGGTCGACCACCTGGAAACCACCCGTCACTTCCTGCTTGATGTAGCTGTAGCCGAGCGTGGCGGTGTAGTTGGTGAATGGATTGAGAATGATGCTGATGTCGAAGCCCTCGCTCTTGTCGTCGTAGGATACATCGGAGTTGCGGTTGGCGAAGTAGCCATTGTTGGCGTAGAGACCCGTCGCACCTGATCCGACGGCGCCGGACTGGAGGGCGGTGCGGTTGGAAGCGTCGCTGGCGGCGGCGTCCATGGCCCGGCGCAAGGGATCAGTTGCGGCGGCTCCGAGTGAGGCGTAGTCGACCAGAATGAAGCCGGCCTGCTGGGGTGCGCCGGTGACACGAGGACTGGTCAGATCGGCTGCCGCAACATAGCTCACCGGCAGCAGGTAGGTGACCGGGCGGGAGGTCTCGAAGTCCTGGTAGCCGGACGAATAAACGCCGTAAGCATTCGGTCCGGTGCCGGTGGCGGTGTAACCACCGTCCGGCACGCCTGCGCGCACCCGTGCCCGGTTGTTGGAGCGAGGCTGGGGCGCCCAGAACAGATTGTAGATACCGTTCTCCCGTTCGGTGCGGTAGACACCGGCCTGCAAAGAGACCCGCGGGGTGCCTCGGTTGTCCTTCCAGAGGTCGGCCTTGATGCCGAGGTCGATGCCCTTGGTCTTTTCGGCCTGGAACGGGTTGCCGGCGCCATCTCGCTGGCCCGTGTTCGGGAAGATGCCCCGTCCCGAGAGTCCGAAGATATTGATGGCGTCGTTCACCTTGAAACTCACGCCGTAGGTGGGGCTCTTCTCTTTCTGCACCCTTCCACCGAAGCGATAGCCTTGGACAACCGGCACTGCGCCCGGGGCGGAATTGGCACTGGCATCGTAGTTGGATGGGCGGACCCAGTTCCCGACGTTGCTGTCCGGCTGGGTCGTGTCGGATTTGACGTAGGTGTAGTCGAGCTGGCGTACCATGTAGCGATCCCACCGGTATCCCCCAATGGCGTTGATGCGCTCCTTCCAGAAGCGGGCCTGGTAAACGACGTAGTGACCGGTGTTCCACTCCCAGAACTTGGTGTCGCGGAAGGGCCGGACCTGTTCACCCTCGTAGCGGATGTAGGACAGGTCGTTGAAGGCCTTGTAGCTCCGGTTGGTGGCGACGCCGCCCTGACCCACCACCTGCGCGGTGCCGAGCGCCGTCTGCGTCACCTCGACGTCCTGGCGCCCGACGAGAATGTCATGACGGCTGCCGAAGACGGTGAAGTTGTACGTGGCATCGAGCCGGGTCTGGAAAATCTCCTTTTCCGTGGTCGGAACGGCCCATTGGTAGTTGATGGATTTCCACAGCCGCTGCGTGGCATTGATTGGGTTGACGCCCATGTCGACCCACTTGCCGGCCGTGGTGGGGATGGCGGTTTGGGCCGCCAGCTGCGTGCCCTGGCTGTCGATGGACCGCTGCTCGGTGTCAGTGTAGTTGTAATTGACCCCGGCGAGCAGCTGAAGCCGGTCCCCGATCTTTTGCGTCAGTTGGGCGGTCGCGTTCAAGTAGTCGGTCTTGATGTAGGTATCCTCACCGCTCCACCGAAACTCCTTGCCACGTCCGAACACGTCGCGGGCGACCTGGACCGTCTCGCCGAAGGCATTGACGTTGTTGACCGCAACGCCGAGTTCATTTCGCGCGCCCGACGGATTGGAGTCCGCGAGGTCTTGGAATCCGTTGCCCTCGGTTTTGAACTTTCCGGCCTCCAAGTCGACGAAGAGATTGGTCTGGCGTCCGATCTGAATGTCGAAGGCGGGGGTGACGAGGAAACGGCTGCGGTCGTTGAAATCCGTGTAGTCGCTCTGGTTGTTGTAGACCGCACCGGCTCCATAGTTGATGCGCAGTGTGTCGTTGGAAAACAGCGGACCGGTGGTGTAGGCCTCGACGCGGTAGAAGTCCTCATTGCCGAAACCGAACCGCACCTGGCTGGTGGGGGTGCCCCGCGGATACCGCGGGTCGACGTTGACGATCCCGGCCAGCGCCGATACGCCGTAAAGCAGCGCCTGAGGACCCCGGACCAGCTCCTGCCGGCCGACGTTGACGGTGTCGGCCACGGTGTCCATACGGAAGCCGTTTCTTAGCAGGAAGCGCGTATTGTAACCACGGATATTGAGTGCGGTGCCGTCCTGCCGGAGCGCCCCGACCTGACCTGTGCCGGAGGGACTGAAAAGGAAATTGTTGCTCGACTGAACCGTGTCCTGGATGACGCCGGAGCTGTAGGCAAGGGCCTCCTTGAAGTCGACCGCGCCGATGTCGTCGATGAAGTCGCGGGTGATGACCTCCAGCTGCATCGGCAGCTCCTTGATGGGGGTGTTGAGCCGGGTGCCGGACGTGGCGTTGGATGCAAGGTAGCCCCGGTCCTTGGACGTATCGACGCGGAATTCGCTCAGGATGACAGGGTCCTCGGGCTTGACGGCAGCCGTGGCCGCAGGCTGGGAGGTGGACTGGGCCGCGAGGGGGACGGCCGGCAAGAGCAACCATAGGACCAGCAGGGGGCGGCTGGCCGGGGTAGTTTGGGTGGTGGTGTTCATACGAAGAGGCGAATGACGGGCCGTGGGTGCGGCGAAACCGAAGAAGCTGACCTAGAGTGATTGAAATTGAGCAAAGACTTCAAAGTCGCGCACGACAGGGTGGGGCTAGAGTCGGGTCCGGCGCGTCATCCGGTTCCTGAGTTGAACGGGGGTCGATCCACCATTCCGACTCCTTTTTGATTTAAATCGTTAAAATTTGATCTCGACGAAACAAGGTGGCTTTGGAAGCGTTTGCCACGGGGTGCCCATGAATGCCAATACCGTGACTATCAAGCAGATCGCGGAAAAGGCAGGCGTCTCCATCGCAACCGTCTCCATGGCTTTACGCCGCAGTCCCAAGATCCGTGCGGCCACCGCGGAGCGCGTGCGGGAGTTGGCGCTCGCCTTGGGCTACCGGCCTAATCCCCTGGTATCCGCATTGATGGCTCGAATCCGGGAATCTTCCCCCTCGCGTGAGCAGGTGGCCATCGGTGCGATTTATCTGGGGGCGGATGAACGTCGCGCGCCCAATGCGGCGTTTCTGGCGGAGATCTTTGCCGGTGCGGTGGAGCGGGCGGAGTCCCTGGGATTCCGCCTGGCGCTTTTCCGTTCAGGGGAGAAAGGGCTGACGATGCGGCGGCTGCGGGAGATCCTGCTCAGCCGCGGGATCCACGGGTTGATTGTGCTGCCTTCGTCGGATCTTGATCTGAAGCTCGAGCTGGACTGGAGCCACTTTGCGGCGGTGGCCATCGGCTACTCCTTGGTCGAACCGTCGCTTCATCGCGTCGTTCCCGATCACTTTCAGGCACTGCTGGAGGCGTTTGAACAGCTCGGGCGACACGGTTACCGGCGCATTGGACTGATCATGGATACGGGGACCGACCTGCGGGTGCGTCACAAGTGGGCGGCCTTGCTCGAGTGGCACAATGGCAGGAAAGATCCGGCCTTGCGGGTGCCGCTCTGTCTGGTGCCCGAGATCAATCGGGAGACGTTTCTGGCCTGGTTTGAGCGGCATCGTCCTGACGTGGTGCTCAGTCCGAGACAATGGGTTGCGGAGTGGATGGAGGCCGAGGGGCTGAGCCTGCCCCAGGATGTCGGATTTGCCCATCTCAATTGGACGGAGCGTTCGGCCCCGTGTTCAGGCATAGACCAGCGCTCGGCGATGCTGGGGGCGGCGGCGGTTGAATCGGTTGTGGCCCAGCTGCACCGGAATGAGCGGGGACTGCCCACGGTCGCGCAGACACTGGCGATTGAGGGCAAATGGGTTGATGGACCGACGACTCGGCGAAGGGTGACTAGGGACTGACCACATGTACGGCTACGCCGGCGTGAGTGAGCCGCTGAGTCTCCGGGCGTGACGGCTGATAGTCGGTGACCCAGTCGTCAATCGAGTCCCAATTCGCAAAGCGGACCGAAGCCGGGTGACTCCACTTGCTCGCATCGCACATCAGGACGACCCGCCGAGCCCGGGCGACACAGTCTTTCTTGACCGCCGCTTCGGTCAGTTCCGTCGTGCTTGCGCCGTCCTCGGGGTCGAGGCCCGAGGCGCCGAGGAGAGCGATATCGAATCGGAGATGGCTCATCCAATCCATCGTCAATCCCCCGACCAGGGCGCGTGACGGAGTGCGCAGCTCGCCGCCCACGGCGATGAGACGGCACTTACCGGGGTGAAGTTCGGCCAGCAGAGGAAGCGAGTTGGTGAACACGGTCAGGTCAGCACGAACGAGCAGGCGCCGTCCGACTTCCAGCGTGGTGGTACCGGCGTCAACAAACACCGTGGCATGACTGGGCACCAAGCGGGCGGCGCAGACTCCCATCGCCTCCTTGGCGGCGGTGGAGGAGCCC
>JAEUGZ010000602.1 GCA_016794725.1 Opitutaceae bacterium
ACCTCTTCTCGGTGATCGGGCTCACCCTCCTTTCCGGACGTCCGCTTTCCGAAAACGACACAGCCGAATGCCCCGGGGTCGCCGTGGTCAGCGCATCCCTGGCCCGCAAGCACTGGCCGGAGGGCAATGCCTTGGGCAAACGCGTTCAATTCGATACCGCGGAGGGGCGATGGTACCAAATCGTGGGCATTGTCTCGGATATGCAGGGACTGGGAAGCCAGCCGCGTCCCGTCGACTCCTTCTACCTCAGTCTGGCCCAGCATCCCGTACCCGGCCTCGGCATCGGCATGCTGCTGCGGATGAAGGGACCGTTTCTCCCGTCGGAGACCTTGCAGAAGGCGGTTTGGAATGTGGATCCCAATATGCAGTTTTTCCGTCACCAGGCCGTCGCTGAGACCTACGAGCAAAGCGCCTGGCAGACTCACGCCATGGTGGTGGTGATTGGCACCTTCGCCCTCCTCGCGCTCGCGCTCACCCTGGGCGGTATCTACGCGGTCAATTCCTTCCGCGTTGCCCAGCGCGTGCCTGAATTCGGCGTGCGTCTGGCTCTCGGCGCCACCGCAGCCGCGGTCGGAGTCATGGTGCTGCGCGAGAACTTCCGACTCACCCTGCTGGGACTCCTATCGGGGACAGCAGTCGCCGTGATCAGCAGTCTTGCCCTGAGAGGATTCCTGTTTTCAGCCGCGTGGCTCGATCCCGTCGCCTACTTCGCCGCCGTCTCGACCATGGCTCTGGCCTGCAGCGGAGCAGCCTGGCTTCCGGCCGTGCGCGCGAGTCGCGTGACCCCCTGTGAAGCCCTGCGAACCCACTGATGGACTGACCTTTCATGCCCCTCCTCCTTCGCCATGCACTCCGCTCCCTGCTGAAGTCCCCCGGATTCACGCTCGTCGCGATCCTCACCCTCTCCCTCGGGATTGGGGCCACCACCACCCTCTACAGTGTGTTCAGCGTCCTGGTGCTGAATCCCACCCGGCTGGCCGATCCCACCGCGCTGGTCCAGCTTTGGGTGCGCAATCCGGAGCGCAACTTCAATGCCCCTTCGATGTCCTGGCCGCGCTTCGAAGAGATCCGTCGCCAGCAGACGGTCTTCAGCGACGTGGCTGTCAGTGCCTTCGGGACCTTCAACCTCGTGCACAACGGAGAGCCGGAACAGCTGACCGGTCTCTATGCCACGTCGGGATTCCTGAATGTCCTGGGCGTGGCGCCGGCGCACGGACGCACCTTCACCGCAGAGGAAGATCTCTCCGGCTCGGCGCCGGTGGTCATCCTCAGCCACGAGCTCTGGCAAACCCGCTTCGGCGGTCGCGAGAATCTGGTTGGGCAACCGGTCCTGCTCAGCGGCACCTCCTATACCGTCATCGGTATCCTCCCTCCGCTGCTCTCCAACCCCTACGGCAATGTCCAACTGATCGCCACGCGGCCAAACGAATTTGCCGGACTGACCCCTCAGCAGGTGTCCAATGGTGCGGGCTACCTGCAGACGATCGCACGCCTGAAGCCGGGAGTTTCGATCGAGCAGGCGGAGGCGGAGATCGCCACCCTGACCCACCACTACACCACCGCGTTCGCCGAGCGACTGGATGGCCGCAACGAAACCCTGGTCGTCCGATTTGTAGACGCCCTCGTCGGCAATGTGCGTCCCACCTTCAATCTCCTGATCGGGGTCGTCGCTCTCGTGCTCCTGATTGCCTGCGCCAACGTATCCAATCTTTTCCTCGGACGCCTGTCTGCCCGGCAACGGGAAATCGGCATCCGGCTGTCACTGGGCGCCACGCGTCGGCAGTTGGTCCAGCAGTTCCTGCTCGAGAGCCTGCTCTTTTCCGGCGCGTCCGCACTCCTGGCGGTGGTGGTTGCCATTGTCAGCCTGGAATCGGTGCAACGCCTCTCCGCCAATCTGCTCGCCCCTGGCACCGAACTTCGAGTCGACCTCTCCACCCTTGGGTTCACCCTCCTCGTGGGAGCGGTCTGTGCCGCCTTGGTTGGACTGGTCCCGGCATTTCAGGCATCCCGCTCCGACCTGGCCGAGGTCCTCAAGGACGCCGCCGCCCGCAGCCAGTCCGGAGGAGTCAGAGGCGGGCGCTTTCGCTCGGCACTGGTGGTGGTCGAGGTCGCCCTCTCGGTCGTGCTTCTGGTCGCCTCGGGTCTGCTGCTCCTCAGTTTTATCCGCCTTCAATCCACCCCTCCGGGTTTCAACCCCCAGGGCGTCGCCTCGGCCCTGGTGAGCATTCCCGCTGAACGCTACCGCACCCCGGAACAGCAGGCCGACTTTTTCCGCCAGGTAATCGAGCGACTGCGTGATCATCCGCAGGTGTCATCCGCGGCCGCCGCCGTGGGCTTGCCCCTGTCGGGTTTCGCACCCCAGTCACCCTACAGCATTCGCGGACGTGACATCCTTCCCCTGCCGCAACGTCCGCTCGCCGGGCTGAGGATCGTGACCGAGGACTATTTCAAGACGATGGGCATTCCACTCCGCGAAGGCAGAGCCTTCAGTGCCCAGGACCGTGCCGGCGCACCGGGTGTCTGCATCCTCAACGAGTCGCTCGCCCGTCGGTTGTTTCCCGGGCAGTCGGCCATCGGGCAGGTCATCCTCCGGGGACGCGACGCCGATATTCCCGGCGAGATCGTCGGAATCGTGGGCGACGTCAAAACCGTAGGTCTCGCCGCACCGCCGCCCGACGAAGTGTACTGGCCCTCAGCCCAGCTCGGACGCGGCGCCATGGCCCTGGTGGCGCGAACCCAGGGAGATCCCACGGCCTTGCAGGCCGTCCTGCGGTCGGCCGTCGCTTCGGTCGATCCCAGCCAGCCGCTTTCCTTTTTCACCACCCTCGACGGCGCATTGACGCAATCGCTCGGTTTTCAACGTATCACTGCCTACCTTACCGGAACCTTTGCCACGCTGGCACTGCTCCTCGCGGCCGTCGGGCTCTACAGTGTGCTCGCCTTCACTGTGACCCAACGAACCGTCGAGATCGGAGTTCGCATGGCGCTGGGAGCCCAGCCCACCCAGGTCGTCCGACTCATACTCCGACAGGGACTCCGCCTCGTCGCGGTGGGGCTCGTTGTCGGCGTTGCGCTGGCTGCGGGACTCTCCCGACTGATCGCCTCCCTGCTTTTCGGCATCGAGCCATTCCACGTAGGCGTGTACGCCGGGGTCGCGGGCGTATTCACCGTGGTGGGTGTACTCGCCTGTCTCCTTCCCTCCTGGCGTGCCTCACGCATTGACCCACTTGAAGCTCTTAGATCAGACTGATCACAAACAATCTCCTCTGGGATCCACCAGGCACGCTTTCGTCCCCTCCCCCGGAGCCTCATCCACTCACCTCCATGCCTCGTCGCGTTACCGTCTTCAGTGTCCTCGTCTCTATTCTTATGCTCGCGTCTCCGTCGCTTTCCTTGGGAGCTCCCGCTCCCAGTCCGATCTGGCTCGGCATCTTGCGTCTCGTCCCTCGCCTGCATGACGACGCCGCCTGGACTGACGCCGACAAGTCGGCGGTGGGCGCGCATTTCGCGCGGCTAAAGACCGCCACCGTCCAGGGCACCGTCATCCTCGCAGGACGCACGGAAGAAGCGGGAGACCGCACGTTGGGGCTCGTCATTTTCAAAGCCCCCGACGCGGCCGCGGCGGAGACCTTCATGCGCGAGGATCCAGCCGTGGTCGCCCAAGTCATGACCACGGAGGTACGCGCTTATTCGCTCGCTCTTTTGCGCGATCCGGGTCGCGTGGCCGCCGGGGACGACGCCGCCGTCATCAGTCAGCCCGCGATCGACTATGCGCTGGGTTGGTACGAAGGCGATGCCACCCGGATGGAACGCGCCCTGCATCCAGAACTGGCCAAACGCGAAGTGGCGCAACGCGCCAACGGCCCCGCCATATCCTCGATGGGAGCGCTCCGTCTCATTCAGGGAACACGGGCCGGCATCGGAAAGAAACCGGAGGGCGAGCGCCGCATGGACATCCGCATTCTCGATCGCTGGCAGGACATGGCCATGGTGCGACTGGAACTGACGGATGGGGTCGACTACTTCCAAGTCGCTCGGACTGCAGATGGGACCTGGCAGATCGTCAATGTCCTCTGGCAAAATCGCCGTCTCGCCGAACCTGCCACTGTGGCAAAACCATAGCGGAACAGCTTCACCCAGAGGTTCCCCGCAGCGGAGATCAGAACGGAAAACCCACCGCTACATGCAGGGTTCCCCGAGGGTCGCCCTGACGGGGATTCAGGTTCCGTCCGTACTCCAAGCGCACCGGCCCCACAATAGTCTGATAGCGCAGTCCCAATCCGGCTGAGATCAGGCGGTCGCGGAAGGGGTAGTCCCGCAAGGACACGGCCGTCCCTAGTCCATCTACAAAGGCAATTGCGGAGAGCGCCTCGCTCAACGCCTGCTCCACCTCGATGTTGACCGTGATTTGGCTCTTTGCCCCGACGAAACGCCCATCAACTCCCCGGGGCGCCGCTTCACCCTTGGAGTAGCCTCGAATACTGGACTCTCCTCCTGGAAAGAAGCGCTTGTTCACCGGAAGATCGCGATCGCTGGAGGCTCCGAAGGTGGTGATCACGCCGTGCGTAAGGCCCAGGTGTATCCATCGATCCTGACCCATCGACGTGTGATAGGATGCGCCGAATTCACACACCTGGTAGTCCACCTCTCCACCCAGATCGCGGCTGGCCGCCTCAACCTGGAAAAAGCCGCGGTAACCGTGCCTGGGACGAAGGGGATTGTCCCGCCGATCCAGGGTCAGGCCGGCCTCGACACTTCCCACCTTCACCAGGTCATCGTCACTGGTGCGGGTGGTCAGCTCGTTGTCGCGATTGCTCAGAACTTCATAGGCGTATCCCACACTGCCCTCCAGCCCGCGGCGCCCAAAGCGGCGTCGCAACGCCAGTGTCCCGCCGTACTCCTCACGCACAAACGAGCGCTCCTCCCGGCGCAGGCCGTAGAGCCGAGCCGTGCCGTCCACGGTTTCGCCAAACAGCTCAGGGACCGAATAGAGGTAATCTCCGTGCGAGCTCTTCATCGATTGCACAACAGTCAGCCGCCCCTGGTGGGCAGCGCCGAAGAGATTCGAGCGCCGCCACTCGACTCCACCACGAAGGCGCTCGTAACTGCCATAGCCGAGCAGCAAATTCGCTTCATTGCGGGGAAATTCGCGAAGCTCAAATCCCACGTCCCGCGTGGCGTCGTCCGACTCGGTCGTCTTTACCAAAACCGAAGAGAACACCCCCAAGCGCGCGAGGCGTGCCCGGGCCTGCTCAACCCGCAGGGGATTGAATGGGCTTCCGCTTTGCAGCCGTGCCCGCCTCCGCAGCACGCTCTCCTTGGTGAAGACCTGCCCGGTAAAGCCCACGGTGCCGAGGAAGACGCGAGGTCCCGGCTTCACCTGTGCCACCACCCCCAACTCACGTCCCCCCCCGCTTTCTCCCCGAGTCGTTTGCTCCATACTGACAGTAACATCCGGATAGCCCTTCAGAAAGAAGACCCGGCGGATTTCCTGCGTAAGGTCCTGTTGCCAGAAAGGCGTCCACGGCACGCCAACCCACGGGCCGGTGTCGACCACCACACCGGTCGTGCCCAAACCTTCAATCTCGACGCGAGTCACCTCCGATCTCAGACCCGCCGACACTTCGACGGAGACGGCCACCTTTCCCGTGGCGATCGAAGCGGGGTCCGCGGTGGCGACGACCACGGCGTCGGCGTATCCCCGGTTTCGTAACACGTCGACCAGGGAGTCTGCCGAATGCCTCAGGCGGGAAGGTGAGAATGCTCGTCCCGCCTCCCCCCCAAATCCCAGGGATCGGTTGATGAAGTATTCGGTCATCTGCTCCTTCGACAATTCGCCAGGCCAGGAGGAAACGGCGCCCGGTCCCCTCGTCGTGGGGACAAGGGAAATCGTCACCTGGTCAACCACCGCCCGTATGCCACGATCAATCCGAAATGCGATCTCCTGCACCGACAGTTCTGGGGGCAGGGGCGCGGAAAGTGCGGACTCAAACTGCAGCACGGTGACACGGTTCGCCGCGTCCTTGAGGTCCAGGCGGACCGTGGGAGCAAGGAACCCCTCATCTTGGAGGGAGGACATCACCAGGAACACCGCGTCCTCAATCGCGTTGCGGTCGAGGACGCCGGCATAGTCTTCGCCAAAGAGCCGCCCCAGGGTTGCCCGCATTTCCCGGTTTCCCCAGAAGCCAAGGCCCTCCACCGTCACTCGGGCGGGGGCCTTCGATGCGGGAACCGGCGTCGCCTCCGCATCGGCCCCGGCCCGCACCGGCACGGTCGCACACCCGAGCAAACAGGCAATCATCGTCGTTACCCTCCACAACCTGTAGCGGCAGACTCTCATGGGCTGGATTTGACCTTGGGCTCGGGTACGGGAGGCGCGTCGCGAATGATCCGCCATTTTACGCCCAGGTTGTACTCATCAAATTCATCGTACTCGCCCACAAACGACCAGCGTTCATCAAGAGGATAGGAAAACGAATAGGTCTCCCTTCCCTGACGGGAGACACGCTCTCCCGAGGTCAGCGAAAATCGCTCCGCACGGCCGGGGTCCGAGCTGATGCGAGAGAAGAATGACTGACCAAGGTAGGTCCCCAGACGCACGAAACGCTGCTGTCCTGAGTAGTTGATCTCCCCGAGCGGGGCCTCACCCGCCATCACCAGCAACAGGACCCGCTCGGAATCGAGCGGCGGGCTGGAAGAAAAGCTCACGGTGGGCGCGGCCACCGAACCCGCCACCTCCATGCGCAGATCGTAGACCAGTCGCCGTCCCGTGGCGGAGACCGCAATCTGGGGGTCGAACGGATTCGCCTCCGTCAAGCTCACCCCTCCCTGTTGCACGCGAAAGGTGGCAAAGGGCAAGGTCACCGAACCTTCATCCAAACTCACCTCACCGACCGCGCGGGGCTCCCCCAGGGTGCCGCCCAGTCGGATACGGGTCGATGCGACGCCTGAGAACAAAGGCGTCCGCAAGCGCAGGAATCGCGGGCCCGTGATCTCCACTCCGAGCTTCCAATCCGCCAGGGGGTCCTTCTGGACGGAGAAATAGGGCGCCCGACGGGACCCCACTCCTCGCGGACCGGAGCGAGGAATCAGCGAACGAACATCCGACAAGATCAGGCTGTCATGCAGTCGCGCGGTACCGGTGATCTCGGTCTCGTGCCTGCCATCTCCAGCCAGACGCAAAGCGAGATCACTGCGAACCAGGAGACCCGACTCCCGGACGAGCGGGACGTTGCTGCCCAGCAGGGAA
>JAEUGZ010000621.1 GCA_016794725.1 Opitutaceae bacterium
TGGAACGCGACCACGCCACCGCCGTCGCCCGGAGCTACTACTGCAAGCTGCCCGCGCTCCACGGGCGGCGCATCCTGGTCGTCGATCCCATGCTGGCCACGGGGGGCAGTGCGGTGCAGGCCCTCTCGGTCATCAAGGAGCGCGGGGGTCGCGAACTCCGCCTGGTCTGCATTGTCAGCTCTCCCGAGGGCGTCGCCGCCGTCGAACAAGCGCACCCGGACGTGCCCATCTACACCGCCGCGCACGACCGCGAATTGAATTCGCGCAAGTACATCCTCCCCGGCCTCGGCGATTTTGGCGACCGGCTCTACGGCACCTGAGGTGGCGATGCGGCGCGGAGCGCGCCGAAGGGGGAAGGGCGAAGAGTGAATTCGGAAATCGGTGTTTCCCTCCGAAGGTGCGGAATCCGGAACGGCTTTCGTGCCTTGCTTCTCGCCTTTTTGCCCGGCGCCTGAACGGCAAAATACGCCCATCCCTCGTCAAGGCATGCGGAGCGCTGGACCCTCCGACAGGGGCATACTGGGGACATGATCTCCCCACAAGATCTCGGTTCCGCCACTCGCACGTCCACGTTTCCCAGTCCGGGTTCAACCCTCGACCTTGACCTGATTCGCAAGTACTCAGGTCCGGCTCCGCGGTATACGTCGTATCCGCCTGCAACGCAGTTTCATGCGCAGTTTTCGAACGCCGACATCGAGTCGGCCATCATCGACGACAACCGCGCCGATGCCGGGCCAATTTCCCTCTATTTTCATCTGCCGTTTTGCGAAACGTTGTGCTGGTACTGCGGCTGCAACACGGTGATCACGCGGCAGCATGGCGCCGCCGACGGCTATTTGGACTCGCTCGCCCGGGAGCTCGATCTGGTCGTAGCCAGAATGGAGAGGACCCGCCCGGTCACCCAGCTCCACCTCGGCGGAGGCACCCCCACTTTCCTGTCTGCGGATCAGCTGCTGCGTCTGGCCGACCTGGTAAAGTCCCGCTTTGTCTTCGCCCCCGATGCGGAAATCAGCGCGGAGATTGATCCCCGGCGGCTGACCGGCGAACAGGTCGCTGCCCTGCGTTACCTTGGCATGAATCGCGCCTCGCTCGGCGTGCAGGACACGGACGCGGCCGTGCAGCGCGCCATCAACCGCATCCAGCCCCAGGAAATCAACCGGCGCGCTGTCGACTGGCTGCGGGGCGCCGGGGTCGACTCGATCAATCTCGACCTGATTTACGGCCTGCCACTCCAGACGCCGGACACGTTTGATCGTACGCTGGACGACATCCTCTCGCTGGAACCCGACCGCCTGTCGGTCTTCAGCTACGCTCACGTGCCGTGGATGAAACCGGCCCAGAAGATCTTTGAGCACCGCAACCAGCTGCCCGTGCCGGAAGGCAAACTGGCCATGTTCGCCCTCGCCCACGAGCGCCTGACCGAGGCTGGATTCATCGACGTGGGACTCGACCATTTTGCCCGTCCGACAGACGAACTCGCGATCGCCCTGCGCGAGGGCACGCTCCATCGCAACTTCCAGGGCTACACCACCCGGGCGGGCGCCTCGCTTTACAGTTTTGGTGTGTCGTCCATCTCTCAAACCGCCAACACCTACCGCCAGAATCACAAGACCCTCGGCGCCTGGCGCGACGCCTTGGCTCGCTCCGAGTACCCCGTGGAAAAATTTCTGCGGTTGAGCGACGAGGACATTCGCCGCCGGGAGTTGATCATGAGTTTGATGTGCCGGCGCGAACTCAATTTTGCGGACCTGGGCCGGCGCCTGCAGGTGGATATCCCCACTCAATATGCGACGGAGATCGCATCGCTGACCGACCTGGAGGCCGACGGGCTTGTCACCGTCAACTCACAGGGCGTCACCGTCACACCGCGCGGCGCACCCCTCCTGCGGGTCGTGGCCTCCCGCTTTGACGCCACCTTCCAAGCCGCCGCCCGCAGACACGCCCAAGCCGTTTAGCCGCCGCGCGGACGCGGCGGAAGTGGGAAGCGTGAGGAGTGAAATTCGAAAAGGTGAAACCCGTGTCCACCGGTCCAAGGCCCGGATTCCGGGCAGAGGGAAATCGCAGAAAAATCAGATCAACTTATTTTCCTCAGTTGAGACGAATCGATCCGTTCATCAACCACGGATGGACACAGATAAACGCGGATTCGGAGCGTGGAGAGTGCTTCACCCACCAGTTGAATGCCAGCTTTGGCGTAACTCGTTTGTATCCGTGTCGATCCGCGTCCATCCGTGGTTCAATCGCGGATTTTAGGATCAACGATGGCTCAACCGAGGAGTAAGTCGCTCGCCTGAAGAAGCCCTCCCTGACGCACCCGCCGTCATTCGTCATTAGTCACTAGTCATTCGTCATTCGTCATTTCCTCCCCATGCCCTACCGCATCGCCAAGTCGTTCGTGGTCGAAAGCGGCCACATTCTTTCCAAACACCCAGGGTCCTGTCGTTTCCCGCACGGCCATAGCCGCACGGTGGAGGTGGTGCTGGTGGCCGACACCCTGGACGCCCGTGACATGGTGGCGGACTTCAAGATCCTGAAACAAGCGGTGGCCGCCTATGTGGATCGCTACGACCACAGTCTCGCGGTCAACTCCGATGATGCCCAGTTTGGGGTCTTGCACGCAACCTACGGCGATCGGATCATTCGATTCGAACGCGTGGACCCCACCAGTGAGGTGATGGCCCAGGACATCTTTCGTCACGCCAGCGCGGCCCTCAGCCGACTCAGTCACGATCAACCCGCCGACACCCTCTATCCGGTCCGTCCGGTGGTGCGGGTGGAGAAAGTCCGGGTGACTGAGACGGCATCGAGCTGGGCCGAGTACTGGGAATAAACCCCTCCGACCGCCTCCCGCCCGGTTTTTGGGTTTGACGTTGCGGGTCGTTTTCAAGCTCCGTGCGCATGACCTATGCGCACCTCACCCCGTCTCGCCGTTTGGGTTGCCCGCGCCCTGACCCTCGCCACCGTCTCGTCGCTTTCCGCCGCCGATCTCACCTTTTCCCTCTCACCGGCTGCCAAGGACCGCGCCGGGCAGGTGATTGCCTTCAAACTCCCATCGTCGGCACCGGCCAGCCCAGCCCTCCGCGATGCGGAAGGCCATCGTTTGCCACTTCAGGTCGGGTCCGACCGCACCGCCCGCTTCCTGCTGGCCTGGCAAGCGGCCGGAGCCTCCCCCAAATTCACGCTGACAATTGATAGTTCCCCGTCCGCCACCGAGGGCGTCAAAGTGGCGCCTGCCGCGGGCGATCTGGCCATCACCATCGGTGGCAAGGCCGCGTTTTCCTATCGGATGGACAAGGAAAAACTCCCCCGCGCCGACATCAAGCCGGAGTACAAGCGGGCCGGTTACCTCTATCCGATTTTCTCGCCCGCCGGCCGGCTGGTCACCGACGACTATCCGGTCCAACACGTGCACCACCACGGCATCTGGTCGCCTTGGACCAAAACGAAGTTTCAGGGACGCGAACCTGACTTCTGGAATATGGGACAGAAGACGGGCACCGTCGAATTCGTCGCCTTGGATCGTACCTGGAGCGGTCCGGTGGCAGGAGGCTTTGTCGCCCGCCACCGCATGGTCGACCTTTCGGCCCCTGCCCCGACGACTGCGCTGAACGAAACCTGGGAGGTGACCGCCTACGACGTACCGGGCGCCACCCAGCCCGTGCGGATGTTCGAATTGGTGCTCACACAAACCTGCGCCACGTCGGATCCCCTGCTCCTGCCCGAGTACCACTACGGTGGGCTGGGGTTTCGCGGCCTGAACCAGTGGCTTGGCGAAAAGAACTCCCAATTCCTGACGTCGAATGGCGAGACCAACCGGGTCAAGGCCCATGCCAGCCGCGTGCAATGGATCAACCAATATGGAGACGGCGAAGGCGGCGGGGTCGTGGGAGTGACCCTGATGGACCATCCCGGCAATTTTCGCTCGCCGCAACCGGTCCGGGTCCATCCAAAGGAACCGTTTATCTGCTTCGCTCCGTCCCAATTGGGTGACTGGTCCATCGAACCCGGCAAACCCTATGTCGGCCGCTATCGGTTCATCATCCAGGACGGTCCTCCCGATCGGGCGTTGCTCGATGCCTATTGGGCCGGCTTCGCGCAACCGGCAGTCGTCATTTTTGGCCGGAACTGAACTCCAGCGTTTCCCTCCTTTTCTCCTACCTCGCTTCGAACCACGCCTTGTCCCACATGCCTTCCCCTGAGACTCCTGCCCACACCCCCAGCAACAAACGACTCGGAGCCGTCCTGCTCGCCGCCTTCCTCGGGTGGATGTTCGACGGTTTTGAGATGGGCCTCTTCCCGCTCATTGCCCGGCCCGCCTTGCTGGAGATGAAGGCTGCGTCGGACAGCGTGTTTGGGGACCAGTTTGTGGGTCACTGGATGGGCATCATCACCGCCACCTTTTTGCTCGGAGCGGCGCTCGGGGGATTGGTCTTTGGCTGGTTGGGCGACCGCATCGGTCGTGTCCGCGCCCTCGCCTTCAGCGTGCTGACCTATTCGCTCTTCACCGGGTGTGCTTACTTTGTGAAGACGCCCGAACAACTGGCCGCCCTGCGGTTCGTCGCCGCCCTCGGCATGGGCGGCGAGTGGTCGCTGGGCGTCGCTCTCGTGATGGAAGTGTGGCCGGAGAAGTTCCGTCCCATGCTCGCCGGCATCATTGGTGCCGCCGCCAATGTCGGCTTCGCGCTGATCTCCATCATCGGCCTCTTCTTTTCGGTCACGCAGGAGTCCTGGCGCTGGGTGGCGCTGGTTGGAGCGGCCCCGGCCCTGCTGACCTTTCTGATCCGCCTCTTCGTTCCTGAATCCGAAAAGTGGGAACACGCCGCCAAGGCGGCTCCGAGTCGGTCGATCGGCGAAGTGTTCCGCCCACCGCTCCTCTCCAAAATGCTGCTCGCCACGGTCTTTGCCGCCGTCGTCCTGATTGGAACCTGGGGTTCCGTGCAATGGCTGCCGCTTTGGGCGGACCAACTCACCGGAGGCACGCAGCCGGCCGCCAAGGCCTGGACAGGCCTGCTCAGCGCCTTTGGCGCCATCTTCGGCTGCCTGCTCGGCGGATGGCTCGGCGGCCTGTTCAGCCGTCGCTGGGTTTATTTCATCCTCTGCCTCTCCTCGCTCGGAGTCTGCGCCCTGTTGTTTCGCGGCATGGACACCTACGGCACTCCCTTCCTCGTCCTGACGTTCCTCGCCGGCCTGACCACGGCCTCGTTCTACGGCTGGCTTCCCCTGTACCTGCCCGAGTTGTTTCCCACGCGCGTTCGCGCCACCGCCCAGGGCGTGGCGTTCAACGCCGGTCGCATTTTCGCCGCCGTCGGCGCAATCTACATGGGACAGCTGATGCAGAGTTTCGGCGGCAGTTACGCGCGGGCCGGAGCGATCATCACCCTGATCTACCTGATCGGTCTGGTCGTCATCTGGTTCGCCCCCGAAACCAAGGGCAAACCCCTGCCGGAGTAAGCCACGGCGGGACACCCGGGCCCGCCACCGTCGTGCGACGGCAAGTCCGCGAGGTCGCGCAACCCGCTGCGTGACTGATCGAAGGGGGTGGTGCAGCCAGGTCGACCGTGGATTCACACTCGGGGTTCGGGTGAAGGGAGTTCCCGCAGTCGCGAGATCGACACCGCGGGTTTGATCGTCGCACCGCGCCGCCGGTGAGTTGGCTGTTTTCGGCAGGGGCTATCGGATACGCGGTGCAGGGATGCAGAATCGGTGCCGGTTTGGTTCGCGACGCGCAACCGGCGCCGTCGGAGCGGCGCCCTCCATCGGTGCGGCCTGCGGCCATCCTTGCAGTTCCGGCGGATCGCAGGCGGGGTGCATCCGATCCTAAACGCGACCCCAGGGTCGCCCCCCCCAATCTCACCCGCCGCGGGTGCACTCCTGGAGGGCGTCGCTCCGTCGACGCCGCGGGGACGCGTGCTGCGAAACAACGCCGGGTGGTAGGCGGTGGGCTTCGCGTGGTCACCCCTTGGGGTCCATCGCGTTCGCGATGCGCAGCCGGCGCCGTCGGAGCGGCGCCCTCCATCGGTGCGGCCTGCGGCCATGCTGGCGGTTCCGGCGGATCTCCGCCGGGTGTATCCGATCCGACTGCGACCACAGGGTCGCCCCCCATCCTCACCCGCCGCGGGTGCACTCCTGGAGGGCGTCGCTCCGTCGACGCCGCGGGGACGCGCCCTGCGACACACCGCCGGGTGTTGGATTGCCCGTTACGCGTGGACACACCGTGGGGTCCGCCGCGTTCGCGACGCGCAACCGGCATCGACGCACCACGCCGCCGGCTCGTTGGCGCCTCGCGCTGGCCGCTCTTAGGTGAAGAAATACCGGGTGAGGTGGAAAAAGAGCGGCGCGGCGAAACAGAGGGAATCGATCCGGTCGAGCATGCCGCCGTGCCCCTCGATCAGGGTTCCGAAGTCCTTCACCCCGCGGTCACGCTTGATCGCCGACATGACGAGGCCGCCGCTGAACCCCATCAGGCAGATGGCGAGCGCCATCCCCGCCGCCTGCAGGGGCGTGAAGGGCGTGATCCACCAGAGTCCCGCGCCCAGCCCGACCGCGGAGGCGATGCCACCGACGAAACCCTCGACCGTCTTGCTCGGGCTGACGCGGGGCGCGATCTTGTGACGCCCAAGCAGCTTGCCCCAGCAGTACTGCAGGACGTCGCTCATCTGCACCACGCACACGAGAAAGAGCAGAAGCTTGGCGTTCTCGCCTCCATAACCCGGAATTTGCAGGGTCAGGAGAGCCGGTGCATAGCTGACGAAGTAGATGCAGACCAGGATCGCCCACTGGACGCGCGCGGTGCGTCCGAGGAAATCCTCCGTTTCTCCCGCCATCGCCGCCCGGATGGGTATCCACAGGCAAGCATACACTGGAATAAAGATGCTGAAGAACCCGTACCAGTGCTTCCAGACGAGAAGATAGTGCACCGGGAGGATGATGAAAAAAGCCCAGAATAGCGCCCGGTGATCGCCCCTCCGGGTCGGGGTCAGGGTGACGAACTCGCGCAGGGCCAGAAACGACATCGCCGCAAACAGCAGCACCGAGGCCCCGTGCCCCGCCGCCACCGCCGCGCCGAAAAAAGCCGCCATGAACCACCACGCCCGGATGCGCGCATTCAGGTTCCGCACCACCGCCTGGCCCGGCTCGCTCCGGGTCGTCTTCGCCAGCACCGCGCCGACGAGCGACGCCACGACCAGGAGCCCCAGCACCCCGCCAAAAAACCACCCCGCCTCGCGATCAAGCAACAGGTTCATGAAAAGTCCTCACGATCTCCGAACCGTTTCAACCACGGATTGACACCGATCAACACGGATACCAATCGACATTCAGGTGCCGCTGAGATCCAGAGGCTGCTTCGTTGAAGCGATTGCCCGGAACGCACCCCGCCGGCACTTTTTCTGCAGCCTGATCCGCGTCTATCCGTGTCCATCCGTGGTTCAATCATGGCTTGAGAAAGACAGAAACGGATGCGTTTAACGTGAAAGCTGTGGACTCCTCAATGCCCGCGCAGCGCGATGACCGCGGCGCGGGCGCGGTCGGCGAAGGCGTCCTTGGTTTCTCCGTCGAGACGCAGCAGCGGCGTTCCGAAGGTCACCGAACAAATCAAGGGAATGGCCAGAAGCTCACCTTTGGGCAGCACGCGATTGAGGTTGTCGATCCAGACCGGCACGAGGTCGGCGTTCGGATGTTCCTGCGCGAGGTGAAACAGTCCGCTCTTGAAGGGC
Organism: Opitutaceae bacterium; assembly: GCA_016794725.1. Taxonomy (GTDB): domain Bacteria; phylum Verrucomicrobiota; class Verrucomicrobiia; order Opitutales; family Opitutaceae; genus UBA6669. Next base: position 7,716 of record JAEUGZ010000621.1, read on the forward strand.
ATCGGTTCGGGTTCGGAAAATCGGCCGCCCTCCGGGAACAGGATGATCGAGTCACCCCACTCCAGCACCGCCCCGAGATCGCGGATTGGATTGTTGGCCCGGGTCACCTGCTTGCGCTCGATCAACACGACGTTGAACACCGACGACGCCAGCCAGCGTCGCACCGGCCCACCCGTCCAATAGTCGCGAGCCGCCGCCGCCCGGGTCCGCTGGCGCACCGTCGGTGGCAGGACCGACCACAGCACCACAAAATCGAGGTTGCTGGTGTGGTTCGCAAAGTAGACCCGCGGTCTCGGGGTCACAAAGAGTCCCTCGGGCCAGCGGCCGCGCGCGCCGGTGAAGAGGCGGACCAACGATGTGAGCAGGGACGCGATCATCGGGACAGCAGCTGTCGCCCAATGCGCAGGAGTCGGCGCACGGCCGTCACCCCCGTCCCCGCAACGATCAAGGCCAGCCCCGAGGCCAGGACCACGCGCTGTTCCGACATCGCCGCCTCCACCGCCGCGGCCAGGCAGGACACGGTGAGAAAGAACATGCGGTGCTGCTTCGCCATGGGACCGCAGAAATCCTGCACCAGGCCGAGGCTGCCCCCGAGCACGCGCACATAGGCGGTTCCCACCGCCAACAACGCCGCCGCACCCCCGAGAGCCGGTCCCCAGGACATCCCCAACGCGAACCCGGCCCCGAGCAGGAAAATCGTATCCTCGAGTCGGTCCGGCACTTCGTTGAAAAGATCCCCCAGTTTGCCTTTCAAACCGCACTCCACGGCGATCAGGCCGTCGATCATGTTGCAGAGCAGGCGGAGCTGAACCGACACCGCCCCCGCCACCAGCCACCCTGCGCGCTCCGGGCCCGCTGCACGCCCGGCCAGCACCAGAAAGGCCCCTCCGGCCAGTGCCACGACCACTCCCAGCACCGAGACCCCATTCGGCGTAAAGCCCGCCCGGGCCAGCGCCCGGGCCAACGCCCCTGCCCACGCCGCGGAGCGGGTCTTGAGAGGCCTGCGGTTCTTCACGTCCATGCCGCCACTCAACCGACCGGGCCCACAAGGACAAGCAGTTACCCAATCCAGGGGGCTGGTCGGCGGGCGGGCGCAGGAGGCTCCGGGCGCTTTTCTCCTTCCGCCCTCCGCCCGCGTTCCCCATCGTACGCGGCTCGCACAGGCGAACGATGGCCGGTCCCCAGGACCGGCTGGTCATTCCCCCCTGCGTGCCCTCCTCGACCTTCACCGTGGACCTCGCGTCTCCTCACTCTGGTTCATCCGTGCCGCCCGGCACCGACTCCTTCGCCGATCTCACGGCGCGGGTGAGGGACCTTGAACAGGCCGTCACCGCCCTGGAACGCGCCCAAGCCGTGGCCCACGTCGGCAATGTCGAGGTCGACCTCGAGACCGGCACCCGCACCTGGTCGGCCGAGGTGTATCGCCTGATCGGATTCGACCCCTCCGCCGGGGTGCCTCCGCTGGAGGCCATCTTCGAACGGGCCCATCCGGAGGACCGGGAGCGGTTCAGCGAGGTGGTGAGGGACAGCTACGCCGGTCGGGCGAGCGAGCCGTTCGACTACCGGACGGTGCTGCCGTCCGGAACCGTGCGCTGGATCCGCTATGTGGCCCAAGTCTTCGACGATCCGGCCACCGGGCGCCGGCGGCTCTCCTCCACCCTCCAGGATGTCACGCCGCAAAACGAGATCGCTTCGGCGCTCGGCCGCACCACCCACCGGCTCACCCGCGCCCTCGCCGTCGGCCGGATGGGATTCGTTGACATCGACCGCCGCCTTGGCACCCGGATCTGGTCGCCGGAGATGTTCGCCCTCTTTGCCTTTCCCCCGGCCCCGCAGCCCCCCCCGCTGGAGGCCATGCTCAGCCGGGTGCACCCGCTCGATCATGCCCGGGTCCACACCATCTTCGACCGCAGCTACGCCACCGGCGAACTGGCCGGCACCATCGAGTTCCGGCTCCTGCTGCCGGATGGACGCGTCCGCTGGGTCCGCAATGTCGCCCAGCACGAGGAAGGCAATCGCGACCGGATCATGTCGATCTACCTCGACATCACCGACCTCAAACTCGCCCAGGAGGCCGAGCAGCGTCGCATGATGGAGCTGGCCTCGACCGTCGAGCACCTCGAGCGCACCCGCGAGCGGCTGGAACGCGCCCAGCGGCTCGCCCGCATGGGCGATGCCGAGCGGTTTGTCGGCGAACCGCACCGGGTCTGGTCGGGGCAGATGCTCAAGTTGCACGGGCTCGCCGCCACCGACGCCATGCCCAGCCGGGAGTCGTTTCTCGAACGGGTCCATCCCGATGATCGCGACCGCCTGCTGGACGCCCTGCACCAGGCGGACACCGGCGAGCCGGTTCCCACCTTCGACTATCGCGTGGTGCTGTCGTCGGGCGAGGTGCGCTGGCTCCGGGTTCATACCGAGACCTCGAAGGACCCGATCCGGGGACACGTGCGCGTCGCCTCCTCCACGCTCGACGTCACCGAACAGAAATCCGCCGAACTCGAAATGCTGCGTTCACTGGAGCGCGAGCGCGAGTTGGGACGCCTGAAGGCGGACTTCCTGCACATGGTGACGCACGAGTACCGCACCCCGCTTGGCATCATTGTATCCGCCGCTCAGATTCTAGAGCGCTACCATGAGCGCCTGACCGCCGGGGAACGCGCGGTGCATCTCACCGACATCCGCGCCAGCGCGCGCCGTCTGGCCGATCTCATGGAGGAGGTGCTCTTTCTCGGAAAGGTCGAGGCCGGCTCCCTCTCGCTTGAGCTTCAGCCGACCGATTGCGCCGTGCTGGTGCGCGAGGTCGCGCACGAGGTCGTGACCACGTTTGGCCCCGATCGCGAGGTGCGGATCGATCCGGAGGCCTCGACCGCCACGGTCATGGCGGACCGCCGGCTCCTCCAGCACATCCTGGCCAATCTGATCTCCAACGCCCTCAAGTATTCTTCCGCACCCCAGCCGGTATGGGTGGACATACGATCAGACTCCGGAGGCCTCCGGCTCGTGGTTCGCGATGAGGGCATCGGCATCCCGGAGCGTGATCAACCTCAGCTGTTCGAGATGTTCCGTCGCGGGTCCAATGTCGGTGCGGTCTCCGGCACCGGCCTCGGGCTGGTGGTGGTGAAACGCTGTGTCGATCTGCACGGCGGCACCCTGTCTCTGCGCAGCACCGAGGGCGTGGGCACCGAGATCACCGTGCACCTTCCCTGCCTTCCGCGGGCCGCCACTCCCGCGGCTTCTGCCACTTTTCACTCATGAGCGCGAAACTTCGCATCCTGGTCATTGAAGACGAACCGCGCATGCGGGCTAATCTGCTGACGATCCTCCGCCTGGAAGGATTTGTCCCGCTGGAGGCCCGGGAGGGACGCGAGGGAGTGGAGACCGCGCGGCGCGAAAAGCCGGACATGATTCTTTGCGACATCTCAATGCCCGTCATGGATGGGCATGCGGTGCTCGCCGCCCTGCGCTCCGATCCCGCCACGGCAGGCATCCCGTTCATCTTTCTCACCGCCCGGGGCGGGGCCACCGACGTTCGCTCGGGAATGAATCTGGGGGCCGACGACTACCTCGTGAAACCGGTCGAGGTGGAAGACCTGCTGGCCGCCATCGACGCACGCATGAAACGCAAAGAGCAGCTGACGCCCGCCCCCAAACCGCGGGTCGAACCGTCGCCCGCCCTGCTCGTTCCGCTTGGCCTGACCGAACGCGAGGCGGAAGTGCTCTTCTGGCTGTCCCAGGGAAAAACCAACCCGGAACTCTGCATCCTGCTCGGCGTGCAGCTGACGACGATCAAGAAACACTTGGAGAGCATCTTCCAAAAGCTCGGGGTGGAGAACCGCACCAGCGCCGCGGCCGTCGCCCTTGAGCGTATGAACCAGGCCTAGCCGGGAAGGGGGCGGGCCAATCGGCCCATGGTCCGGGGATTCCGGTTCCATTAACGTCGATCCTTGCGCCATGCCCGACCGCCACTCCTTTCTCTTCTCCGCATTGATGTGCGGATCCAAGCGAGCCGGCGACGCCGCACCCAGCCGGTGCCGCGAGCCGTTCTGGAGGGACGCGTCCCTTTGCGACGACCTGCGGCGGATCGCCCCCCTGTCACCGTATCCAGCGGATGACTCCGCGCCCGAGGAGCACGACCTCCCGCCGACGGAGCCCACCTTTTCAGTGCCGTACGGATGGTCGCCGGCGCTCCTCCGGCGTCGGCGGACGGTGGAGTCCGCCGTGTTCCGCCGCTCCGGCTTCGCCCCGTCACAGTCGGACCTGCTCGCGCGGCTGATGGACAAGCCCTGACCGGCTGGACGGGAAAACAGCGCCTCGAACGTCACGTTCCCGTCGTGTACGGCCGGCCCGACGCGACAGCGTCGGCGTCATCTCGCAGTTCGACCTCGGTGATCCGGCTAGATTGCCACACGAACAAAGTCCGAGGCATAGTCCCTGCGCAGGCGGTCGCGGAAACGGTCGCGCTGGTGCGACACCGCGACCCCTTCACCGCCCGCGGAAACCTGGCTGGCAAAGAACGTATTCCAGGCGTCTGCCTCCTTGTAGGCCGACGTCGCCCCCGCGGAATCCCCCGCACGGCGGAGCCGGACCATGCGTTCCGCATACAGCTCGGCAATGCAGGAGGCGTAGGTGGGGGTGTCGACCGCGCGCATGATGGTCGCCTCCGCCTCCTTCAATTTGCCGGCCGCCTCCAGCCGGCGCGCCTCGCGCCACCAGGCCGGCTTGCCGGACGGAACCGCCCGCCCGGGCTCGCGGTGGGGGAAGCACTCGAAGTCCATGCTCCCGAGCAGGCACTCCGCCAGCGCACAGGCCGCCGCCCGGCGTTCCGGCGTCGCGGTCACGCGGGCCCGCAAAACCACATCCTCATAACGGCCCGGCGCCAACAGGTGGACCTGTTCGAGCGACTGCCGCCCATCAACCAGCCCGCGGATGCCAAGTCCGCGCCGTGCTCCATCATCGAGGCGGAAAAACTGAGGCGACGGGTAGCTTCCCCGGGCCTCCTCCTCGATCGCGTCGAGGAGGTCAGTGTCGCTCCGCCCTTCCCGCGGCAGGAGGTTCA
>JAEUGZ010000624.1 GCA_016794725.1 Opitutaceae bacterium
CGCGGGACGAATCCACATGTATGCAAGGTACTTGTGCAGAAATGGACTCTGCCAGACAGGCGCGGAATCTCCAACGGGCCGAATCGCATCCCGTGGGAGATCGGGTCGATGACCCCGTGGGAAATGACTTCTGGTGAAAAACCGTCCGATGACTGGGCGTCTACCTTGAAAACAATCCGGACTCGAGTCGTTGGGCGGCGGGCAGATCGTTTGCGGTTACAAAGACCACCACCTTGGAGTCATCCGGGCTGGTTCCCAGGGTGAGGGCGGGCGAAGGATGCGGGAGCAGGGGAGGTGAGGGATCCGATTCGAGCTCGAAGGGGATGCCGTGCTGCTCAAGGCATTCGACCAAGCGCCGGGCCTCCGAGGGTTCATAGGCGCCGAGTTGCAGGACCGGGTCGGAAGAGGAGTCCATGCGGGACGATGGTCCCATTTCGGCACTCCGTCAACGGGCGGCAGCCGAAGGCGACGGCATCGGTTTGGGTTCGCGGTCCGTCGCTGGGTCGCTTAAAAATGAAGCCGATGAAGGGTGCTTTCCCTGGGGCCGGGGCCAGCACCCGGTTTACCCCGTTTCCAGTCACCTATAAAACTCGATTGAACCACGGATGGACACGGACCAACACGGATACCCGGGTTATACCAAAGTGAGCCTTCACCTTGCGGGTGTAAGACTTCGGGCTTCACGGATCTCTGTTTATCGGTGTCCATCCGTGGTTTGTAATCGGATCGATTGTCTTCAATTGCGGAAAATAGCATCATGCAACGTCGCCAGTTCCTGACTCAGCTCTCCGGAGCCTCCGTTCTCGCCTCGGCCGGTTTGCCCCCGCTCGGGGCGGAGGCACCCCGAACCGTTTCGCGCCCGGTCCTCCGGGTCGCGCACCTCACCGACACGCACGTCCTGCCGGACCGCGGTGCCGATCTCGGTCTGACGGAGGCCCTGCGGCATGCTCAGGCTCAGAAACCGGATCTGGTGCTCTTCGGCGGCGACCTGATCATGGATGCGCTCAAGAAGGAAAAAGACGACGTGCTAGGACAGTGGGCGGTGTGGGACCGGGTGATCCAAGCGGAACTGAAAACGCCGCACCGCGTGTGTCTGGGAAATCATGACATTTGGGGCTGGGGATACGCCGACCGGCCCGACATCGCGAGCGACCGTCACTTCGGCAAGACCCTCGCGATGGAGCGACTGGCGCTCGCCGACCGGCATTACTCCTTCGATCAGGCCGGGTGGCATTTCATCGTCCTCGATTCCATGCAGCTCCTGACGGCGCATCACACCTACACCGCGCGACTCGACGAGGATCAGTTCAGTTGGCTGGCGCGGGATCTTGCGGCCGTGGCTCCGACGACGCCGGTGTGCGTACTCTCCCATATTCCCATCCTCGCGGCCTGTGCATTCTTTGACGGGGAGAATGAAAAGACCGGGACCTGGACGGTACCCGGCGCTTGGATGCACCTCGATGCCCGCCGCATCAAGACCCTGTTTCACCAGCATCCGAATGTGAAGGTCTGCCTGTCCGGACACATCCACCTCGCGGACGACGTCAGCTACCTAGGGGTTCGTTACCTGTGCAATGGAGCGGTCTGCGGGGGATGGTGGAAGGGACCGTGCCAGGAGTTTGCGCCGGCCTACGCCTTGGTGGATTTCTTCGCAGACGGCACCGTGGAGAACCGCCTCGTGTTCTACCGCGGTTCCGCCCCCGTGAATGCGGCCAAGCCTGCCTGAACCGGAGCAAGGCTGTTAACCACGAATCCGGCAGGCTTGCGTGCCCGTCAGTGGTCGCGCGGCTTGCGCGCGATCCACTGCACCACGGAGGCAGGGCCAGTGTGATAGCGTCCCTCCACCACCGAGCGTTCCACCTCCCGGCCAATAAGGATTTCAAACCCCCGGAAATCCTCCTGCAGGGAAGCCAGCGTGTAGCAAAGATCTGGGTCCCGAGGTCCTCCGGTGGGCCGGGTGGTCTGGGCCGGGGTATAGGCTTCCACCAGGTACATTCCGCCTGGGCGAAGGGCTTCGCGTACGCGCTGATGCACGGCTTGCCGGACTGCACGGGGAAAGTGGGCATAGATGGCCACCACCGATCCATAGCCGGCGTGACCGAGTTCATGGGTCGCAAGATCCGCCACCACGGTGCGGAGTGAGACTCCCCGCGCTTGCGCCAAGGTGCGGGCCTTGTTGAGTCCGACGTCGGAACTGTCCACGCCGGTGACGTCGAGGCCCAGTCCCGCGAGGAAAACGCCATTGCGACCCTCGCCCTCCGCGAGGCTTAGGACCGGTCCCTCCAGCAGGTGGGCGTGTTCGCGCAGAAAGTCATTAGGCTCGGTCCCGTAGGCGAATCCTGCTTCTTCGTACCGTTTGTTCCAAGAGGGTTGCATGAGTGTCGGGCCCCCCGACGTGGCGCCGGAGCCCGGCCTCAACCTGGGCCGTCCGCAGATCTGTTTCGAGTGTCAATTCGCTGGCTCCAATCCGACATCTTCGCCTGCCTCAAGGCATGCCCCTTGCCCGCTTCGCGTTTGCGTGCCTCGCGATGGCCCTCTCGGCTGCCGCTGCTGCTTCGTCGGATCCGTTGGTCCTGACGCACGACGGCCTTCACATCGCGGTGGACCGTGCCACCGGCCGATGGACCGCGCGCTGGCCTTCCGGGGCGGAGGTTTCCCAGGCTTCGTTTGGAGCGGAGATCGATGGAAAGGGGTGGGTGATGACCACCCCGCAGCTCCAGGAAAAGCGGACGTTTTCGGAGTCACTCGGTGCGGGCGAGGAACTCCGCCACGTGTGGCGGCAGGGAGCAGTGCGGATCGAGCGTGAGATCCGACTCTATGCCGGGGGTGGGCGAATGACGGTGAGCGGCCGGGTGGTCAACGAAGGAGCCATTCCGGTGCGTGTGGGCACGGTCCACCTGGTGCAGGCGGAGCAATGGCGGATCGGTTCGACCGAGCGCGCGCCCGCGGCGTTGTCTGGGTCGAACTTGTCCCAGACCGCGGTGCTTCCCGCGGCTCCGGGCGCGGTCTCACCGGGCATCGAACAGGCGTATTCAGGGAGTGGAGTGATCAGTTTCTTCAATCGGGACCCGGATGCCGCCCTGACTTTGGGTTACGTGCGGGCGGATGGTGCCTCCCCCGACCTCGCGGCCCGGTACATCACCGGGCGCGGCGGGGTGGAATTGCGCGCCACGTCGCGGTATCTCGACCGGGAACTCCCGGCGGGTGCGACCCTGGAGTTGAATCGGCTCAGCCTCGACGGTGCCGGCACGGCGTTCGTTCAACTGGAGTCCCTGGGGGACGCCCTGGCGCTTGCCGCGCCGCGACCCGCCCGCACCGGGCCGATCGCCTTGTGGTGCTCCTGGTATGCGCACCGGCTGGAGGTGAGCGAGGACAAGGTCCTGGCCAATGCGGCGGTGGCGGCGCGGCACTTTGGTCCCCTTGGCTTTTCCGTCATGCAGGTGGACCACGGCTGGCAGCGGCGGGACATCACCGGCGACTGGACCGCGAATGAGCGATTTCCACACGGCCTGAAGTGGCTGGCGAACCAGCTCCGGGAACGACACGGACTGAAACTCGGGCTTTGGATCTCGCCCACGGATGTCGCCTCCACCAGCGAGCTGTATGCACGCCATCCTGAGTGGATGCTGAAGGGCGAGGACGGAAAGGCCAAGGTCAACTGGCGCTGGTACTGGAAGCCGAATCCGGACTGCTACCAGCTCGATGTGTCACAGCCCGCCGCCTACGAGCATGTCGCCTCGATGTTTCGCTCCCTCGTCGCCGAGGATGTCTCGTATTTCAAAATCGACTTCATCTCCGGTCAGGCGAAGGAGATCTTTTTTCCCGCCGATCCGACCGTGACGCGGGGCTGGGGCGAGTTTCGCCGTGCGATGGAGGCCGTGCGCGCCGGGGCGGGAGATGCCTGGGTGCGCTACTGCCAGGGGCCTCCGTTGCTCAGCGTCGGACTGGCGGATGGAGCCTATGGCGGCGACGATACGGCCGATGCGGGACAACCCGGCATGTTCCGTGTCCTGAAGGATAACGCCCGGATCCTGGCGACGAGTTTCTGGCTCAACCAGCGGGCGTATCAACGCGAGGTGTGCGACATGAGCATGCGCATGCAGGCGTCGGTGGAGGAGGCGCGCGTGCGCGGAGCGATCATGGCGCTGGCGGGCGCGAGCATTTCCTGGAGCGATGAGCTGACCTACCTGCCGGCTTCGCGTATCCGCATGATGCAGCAGTGCCTGCCGGCCGGTGCGCCCGCCATGCGGCCGGTGGACCTGTTTGAACGGGTGGTGCCCTCGCTCTGGCACCTCAAGCCGACGACCGCGGTCGAGCAGTGGGACGTGGTCGGGGTGTTCAACTTTGACGAGCAGCCCGCGGTTCGCAGCGTCCGGTTCGACCGGCTCGGACTGGATCTGCAGGCGGAGTATGCGGTGTTTGAATTCTGGCAGGAAAAATACCTTGGGACGGTGCGCGGTGGCCTCGACCTGGAGCTGCCGCCCGAGTCATCACGGATCCTCTCGATCCGCCGCATCACCGGGCGTCCCCAGCTGATCGGGACCGACATGCACGTGTTTCAAGGCTATCATGAACTCAAGGCCATGCAGTGGGACGAGTCCACGCTTCGGCTGAGCGGCCGCTACGAACGCATGCCAGGTCTCAGCCAGCGTGCCTACTTTCTCATTCCGACCGGCTACTCTCCGAAGTTTGAATTCCCCCTCTCCCCCGGGTCAGCGCGTCTCACCCATGTCCAGGGCAACCTGTGGATGCAGGAAGTCGATTTCGTGAATCGCGCCGTGTCGTGGGCTCTGCCCTTTGAAAAGGCTCCTCCGGCGCCCGTGAAAAAAGAACCCAACGCGCCCTAGACAGTCCGCGGTCTCGGCCAGCTTAGGCCGAGAGGCGCCCATTACTGCTCAAGTGTTTG
>JAEUGZ010000618.1 GCA_016794725.1 Opitutaceae bacterium
TCACCTCGACACCGTCAGCATCGCCGGAATGACCGTTCCGCCGCTGACGGTGACCCAGACCGAGACTCGACTCTACGGGCGGGGCACCTGCGACACCAAAGGATCCGGCGCAGCCATGCTCTGGGCGCTCAAGACCTACCACGAGCTTCCCAAGACAGCCCAGCCCCGCAATGCCGGGGTGGTCTTCGTGATCGACGAGGAAGCGGGCATGGCGGGCGCGCAGGCCTTTGCCGTCCGCGACTTACATCGCTTTCCCCACCTGCGCGGCATCATCGTGGGTGAACCCACTCGGCTGCGACCGGTGGTTGCCCACAACGGAGCGCTCCGCTGGCGCACCCTCACGCGTGGCGTCGCCGCCCACTCCGCCGCTCCCGAAAAAGGCCGGTCCGCCATCCGCGCCATGATCAAGGTGATTGACGCGCTCGAGACTCGTTTCATTCCGATGGCCACCCGCACGTTTCCGCTGACCGGTCGGGCCGCGGCGAGCATCAATGTGATTCGTGGCGGAACGGCGGTGAACATCGTGCCGGACACCTGCGAAATCCTCTGTGATCGTCGCCTCGTGCCGGGCGAAACCGTCCAGGACATCGTGGCCGAACGGGCCGCGGCGCTCGCAGGGCTGGAGGTGGAGCACGACAGCGAGTACCTTGCCCCACCCTTGCCGCCCGAAAACTCCGCACTCCTGCATGCCTGGATGACACCGGTGCTGCGCCGCCTCAACCTCGACGCGGTAGCCACCGGTGCGCCCTACGCCACGGACGCCAGTCACTACGCGGCGGTCGGTGCGCAGGTGCTGGTGCTGGGACCGGGAGACATCGGTCAGGCCCACACCAAGGACGAATGGCTAGACCGCCGCGAACTCGCCCAAGCCTGTCGGCTCTACCTCGAGTTGCTTCGCGAAGCGTGACGGATGCCGATGGAGGTGGCCTCGGAGCGGCCGCGACGGGACCGACCGGTCCCGCCTCCGTTGACCGACTGCTTTACGCGACGCCCCTCCCAGCAGGGTCGGCGACTCCACCTTCAACCGACGCCGCGGACGACGGGTGTGCCAAATCGGGGCCGAGATCCCGCGGAATGACCTGGCCCGACGCCCCGTTGACAGGCTTCGCGGAGGCAGGCTAGCTTGGCCGGATGGACAAACCCACGTACACGTTGGAGTTCGAAAAGCCCCTGCGGGAACTCAGCGCGCAACTGGACCAACTTCGCCAGCAGTCGCTGGAGAACAACCTCGACGTCAGCACGGAGATCAGTGCGATCGAGAAGAAGATCGAGGCGACCCAGCGGGAAATCTATTCCAGCCTGACGGCGTGGCAGCGGGTGCAAATCGCCCGCCATCCCAAACGGCCCTATGCCTTGGACTACGTGGAGACGATCTGCGAAGGATTTCAGGAGTTGCACGGGGACCGGCAGTTCAATGATGACCGGGCTCTGGTCGGAGGAACGGCGTTTTTCAAGGGCGAAGCCGTCATGATCGTCGCCCAGCACAAAGGGCGCGACACCAAGGAAAAAGTGGCCCGCAACTTTGGCATGCCGCAGCCCGAGGGCTATCGAAAGGCCCTGCGCCTGATGAAGATGGCGGAGAAATTTGGCCTGCCCGTACTCTCCTTCATCGATACCCCCGGAGCCTATCCCGGCCTCAGTTCCGAGGAGCGGCACGTGTCGGAGGCCATCGCCGTAAACCTGCGGGAAATGGCCATGCTGCGGGTGCCGACCATCGCCGTGGTGGTGGGCGAAGGGGGCTCCGGCGGCGCCCTCGGGATCGGCGTCACCGACCGCGTACTCATTTTTGAGAACAGCTATTACTCGGTTATCTCACCCGAAGGCTGCGCCGCCATCCTCTGGAAGGACGCCGCCTCGGCGCCCAAGGCCGCGGAGGCAATGAAACTGACGGCGGACCACCTCGAACGATTCGGGGTCGTTGACGAAGTGATTCCCGAGCCCTTCGGCGGCGCGCACCACAATCCCCAGCAAACCGCCGCCACGTTGAGCTACACGCTGCAGAAGCACCTCAATGACCTGCGGGCCCTGTCTGAGGAGAAACTGCTTTCCACCCGGTACGAACGCCTCCGCCGCCTTGGCATGTACGAGGAGGCGGGCGTCGTGCATTCCTGAGAGCGGGACGAGGATAGGAACTCCCCCCGCTCTCGGTGCGCGTCAGGGCGCGTGGACCGTCGGTTCGGACACCTGGACACCTTCCGCCGTCAGCAGCGTGGCCCGCCCGGTCTCGGTATCCAAAAGGTAGAGGCTACGCGCATTGGGCGAGCGCTGCGTGTAGACGAGGTGGCGTCCATCCGCGAGCCAGACCGGATCCAGGGCGTCGGACGGCGCCTTGGACACCTGTCTCGTCGGCGTGCGTCCGCTGAGATCGTGGACCGCGATCTGGTAGCCCTTGCCGATCCGCATCGTGAAGGCGATCAGGTTGGGATTGCCCCGACTCCAGTCCGGCTCGGCGCAATAGCCGCTGATATTGGTCGAGAGACGACGGGCGGCTCCACCTGCGGCCGGCATGACGTAGAGTTGCGGTCCACCGGCAGCATCCGAGGTGTAAACGAGCTGGGATCCGTCGGGGGAGAAGCACGGCGAGGCTTCCACCGCACTGGTCCGGGTGCGCCGCGATACCTGACGCCCTTGGGCATTGCTGACGTAGATCTCGGGATTCCCCTCGCCGCTGAGCACCATGGCGACCTGCTGACCATTGGGGCTGAACTGGGCGCTACTGTTGGTGCCCTTGAAACTGACAAAGGTCGTCCGCTGCAGGCTGGCGAGATCGATCAGGTAAATGTCGGGCGAATGGGTACGAAAATAACTGGTGTAAAGCAGCTTCGTGCCATCCGGTGAAAACCGCGGCTTCAGTGCCTGCGAGTTGTCCCGCGTGATCTGCCGCACTTCGCCAAAAAAGAGATCGCCGGTGTGAACCTCCATCTTGCCACCGCGATCGACAATGAAGGCGAGCTTGCTCGCGAAGAATCCCTTCAAGTCACTGGTCGACTCCACCGCAAAATCCGCCGCCCGAAACAGGGCGTTGCGCAGGCTGGTGCCCGCGAAGGTCTTCGAGGCCACCTGGGCAGAGCCTTTGGAAATCACCACCTGCACCTGATTCGCCCCCGCGGCATTGAATCGAAAGTCATACGTGCCGCCGCTCGGGACGCGGCGGTACCGGCCGTGAGCACGGAAGGCGAGATTGGCCAGTTGATCGAGCTCAGGCGTCGACCCTGAGACCTTCACGGGGATGGTCTTGATGTCGGTATTGACATTGATGGTGCCAATGTCTCTTTGCGCCGGCGCAACCGGTGCCAGGAAGCTCAATGCCGCGCACGCGACAAAAAAGCGCAGGGAGTTTTGCATGGAAAGGGATCTGGTAGGAGTGTGAACGAGGACGGCATTTCTATTTACACGCGCCTCCTCCATAACAACGTCAAAACCTCTCCGTTCCCGAAAACCTTTTCACCGTGACTCCCGAAGCGATCAAAGACCATCTCAAGCAAGTCAAGTACCCGGGATTCAGTCGCGACATTGTGTCGTTCGGCCTGATCCGTTCCGCCGCCTGGGTTGACGGCACCATCAAGGTGAGCCTGGCGCTCACCACCAACGATCCCAAGATACCGATGCACCTCAAAGGTGAAGTGGAAAAGTGCCTGCGGGTGCTGCCCGGGGTAAAGGATATCATCATCGATGTCGCGGTGCAGGCGGTGAAGGCCCCGGCGGCTGCGGTTCAGGGCAATCTGGCCGGCAACGCAGCGGCTCCCAAGGCGATACGGCGGGCCATCGCGATTGCCTCGGGCAAGGGCGGCGTCGGCAAAAGCACGTTTTCCGTCAATCTTGCCTGTGCCATGGCACAGGTGCTGACGGCCCAGGGCCGCCCCGGACGGGTGGGCCTGATGGACTGTGACATCTACGGCCCCAGCGTGCCGCTCATGATCGGTGCCCACGGGCGTCCGGAAATCGACGGCGATTTCCTCGTCCCGCTCGAGGCCCACGGCGTCAAGGTCATGAGCATGGGTTTTCTCGTCGATGAAAACACTCCGGTGGTCTGGCGCGGCCCGATGATCATGAAGACGGTTCAGCAGTTCGTGCAGAACGTCAAATGGGGCGAACTCGACGTGCTGCTCATCGACCTTCCGCCCGGCACCGGCGACGCCCAGCTGTCTCTGGTTCAGACCCTTCCCCTGGACGGAGCGGTCATTGTCACCACCCCCCAGCCGGCGGCGACGCAGGTGGCGCGCAAAGGAGGGCTTATGTTCCAAAAGGTGAATGTGCCCCTCTTGGGTGTCGCCGAGAATATGAGTTGGTTCGTCGACCCCGCGGGACTGCGACATTCGCTCTTTGGCGAAGGTGGCGGCGCAAAGACCGCAGACGCGCTCGGAACCACGCTGCTGGGGCAGGTGCCGTTGGTTCCTTCCATCCGCAGCGGCGGAGACTGTGGAGTGCCATTGGTGGTGTCTGTCCCTCAAGACCCTGCCAGCGAAGTCTTTCGTGACATTGCGATCGCGCTGCTGAAAACGCCGGCGCGGGCTTGACGGGCTCGCGATGGCATGGGTGGAAATGTAATCCTACGGCAATACCCGGGTGTTATCGGGTGGGCATTGACAGGTGAGACCCGGATCCTAAATTTCAAAACGCTGACTAACTATGACGCTCGTGAACCGACGTGTTCGTGTGACTTTTGATGTGCGCCTTAGTTCAGGTGAGACGCTGAGTTGGCGTGAGGGTTGTGCTCTTTTAACACGCTGATGCTCACCGCGGTCGCCATGTCCACTTCTTCGCACTCTTCGGAGCATTCCGGATCTCGCGACTTCGTTAAACATTCTTCGCTTTACCAGGAATTTCTGGCCGAACGGGAGGAAATCCTTCGTCACAAGTGGCTCGAATCGGAACGTTTGGGCTACGACATCGGATTCGAGCGGGCCTTGCTGGATTGGATTCGCAAGCACCGCGAAAGCTGGCGGGCCGCCCGGCGCGCTCAATTGGCGCAACAAAACGCCGGGGCTGCGACTTCCTCCGGTTCAAGCGCCAAGAGTCCGACGAGCCCTGCGTCGCGGTAGACCGAGGCAGGAAAAGAATGTTGCCCCTCGGTTGGAGGGAGAGCCCGCAGTCGCGTATGCGCGCCAACTTACGGACCGGACGTGTGAAACCGCAGCGGTTCTGGTGGAGGTGGCCTCGGCGAGGCCGCGACGGGACCGACCGGTCCCGCCTCAGGTGACCGATTTCGTCATGCGACGCCAATTCCCCGCGGGGTCGGCGACCCCACCTCCAACGGAAACGCTTGCGCGGTGGCGGGCCCCCTCCAGCCAAAATCCAGTAGGCTCCTAGAACTATCCGCTGAATGTACACCTCTCCGCGGTGCTCACGTCCGGGCACAAAAAAGCCGGGACGAACCCGGCTGTTCTGAGCGGAGGGCAGCCGCCAAACCGCGGCGCTCGCGCCTGACCTTAC
>JAEUGZ010000005.1 GCA_016794725.1 Opitutaceae bacterium
TTCCCATTCCCACCGGTGAGGGCGAGGCTGCCATCTTCGCGCGGGAAGCGTTTGTCGCCGATGCGCGGCGGGCGCTCAAAGTTGTGGCCGGGCGCGAAATCGCGACCTTCTGTGCCGTCTGCCAGCAACGTCGCAGCATTCCGGTGGGCGCCGTCGTCGCCGAAGCGCGAACGTGACCGGGTTGCGGTCGGACCCTCAGCCCGCCGCGGTCGTGCCGTGCAGGCGTTCCCGATAAGTCGTCGGGGCTTCCCCGGCAATTCGTCGGAAAACGCGATTGAACTGGGAGAGCGACTGAAATCCCGCCTCGAAGGCCGCCTCACTGATGCGCTTGTGCGGATTGAGCAACAGGTTCTTCACCTTTTCCACCCGGACGCGCGCCAGGTAATCGGTGAACGTGAGGCCGGTCGCCTTCTTGAACATCTTGCAGAAGTAAAACGCGCTCGTGTTCACCGCCTTCGCCACCTCCTCGAGCGACAGGTCCTCGGCATGGCGCTCCGTGATGACCGTCCGGGCCCGTGCAATCATCGGTGACTCGGCATTGTCTTCCTTGACCGCGAGCTGGTTGCTGAGGGACGAGAGATGCTGGGCGAAGATCGTCAGCAAACGCAGGATCGACTCGTACTGCCGCTTGTTCAGCACCCGACTCTGAAAAAACGCCTCCTCCAGCTTCTTGAGATCCGTATCGGTGCCAAACTTCAGCAGCTGGCGCGTCGTCTTGGCAAATTGTTCATGGGTGGGCTTGTGCAACAGCACCTGCCCCGTCTGCAGGAACGCCACCAGATTCTCCCCCACCCGGATGGGCACGGCCGAATCGCAGAGTCCAGCGAAGCACTTCAACGTCTTCGGCTCCATGCCCGACTCTTCCTCCACCTTCTTCTGCAACTGCAGGCAGGCCGCGCAGGTTTGATTGGTCGACGCCATCAACGCGCAGAAGGGACTTTCCATCGGATCTCCGTGAAAAGGCAGATCGAACGACTCGATCGGGCGCAGATTGATCGGCAGCCCGGTGGCATCGCGGAACGCCTGCTCATAATCCTGGTAGATCTGAGAGCGCTTGAGCTGTTCCACGATCGCACGACTCCTCTGGAGGGGCTGCTCGGACGATTGCATAATCCTCATGGAGACACCCGGATGCTCGCGCATCAACCATGAACAAAATACGCGGAGCCCGGCAGGCGGTTTCGGCCATGGTTAGTTCACCCGCTGCTACCGTCATCAAGATATTCTTATGAAAAATCAGAAAAATCATTAAGAATGCTAATCATAGGCCACCCTTGGACGTTTCCCGGACGCGGGGCAAATCCCCAGCGTCGACCGCCCCCGCCCCGGCGCGCCATGAAGTCCCATGAATCAACAAAATGGGATTTACACTCGGAAGGCAGCCCCTACCGTCACCGCCCTCTGGACTTGCCCGGATGGCGGAATTGGCAGACGCAGCAGACTCAAAATCTGCCGACCGAAAGGTCATTGTGGGTTCGACCCCCTCTCCGGGCACCAGGGTTCATCCGCCACTGTCCTCGCTGTTTTGAGCATTCGATGGAGGTGGCCAGCCCTGACCTGAGATTAGGAATGCTACCACTCGTCCGTCAGAGGGACAAAGTCCATGCTCGCGGGTGAGTCCGCTCCAGGTCCCGCACTTTTTGCTGTGACCGACAACGCGGCCGTCGCTTCGATCCTTGGCTCGCGGGGCTGGCGCCTCGACGACGCAGCCACAAAAAACCTAACGGTTCTCTTTTGAGACGCTTGTCGTCGGACCCGCGGAGCCGTGTCGTCAGTGGCGCCCGATCTCGCACCCCATGGTCCCCCGCTTCGGGTGCCCACCCTCGCGCACCAGCGCCACGTCTTCCCCACCCCATGAGCCTGCCCCCATCGTCCCGTCGTCAGTTCCTCCAGGAATCGCTTTCGCTTGCCTCGCTGAGCCTGGTCCCTGGCGCGCTCCGGGCGCAGGCCCCGGCTCCGGACATCGTACGCCGCCTGACTGCTCTGCTCGATGAACGGATCCACGCGCGGCTGGCGGGCGGCGCGGAGGGTGAACGGCGCGGCCCACCCCACCGGGCGCTGGGTCGCTGGTTTGTCGCCCTCGCCACGGCCTATGTCGCCCCGGACTCGGTCTATCGGCTGAGCCCAGAGCTGCCGCCGGAACTGCTCCGCACCGCCCAGCGACTGGCGGCGCTGCAAACCGCGGACGGTACGTTCAACGCGGGAAACATCGAGTCTCCCCCCGACACGGCCTTTGCCATCACCGATCTCGCCCAGGCTCTCGCCCTGCTGCGACGGGCGCCGACTTCGGGTCTCGGGGAGGTCCTGACCGCACTGCAATCGGTGCTGCAACGCAGCGGGGAAGGTCTCGTGGTCGGCGGAGTCCACACGCCCAATCACCGCTGGGAAATCTGCGCCGCCCTCACGCGTCTGCACGCCGTGCTGCCCGACGCGCGCTACCCGCGCCGGGTGGAGGAGTGGCTCGCGGAAGGGATCGATATCGATTCTGAGGGACAGTACTCCGAACGCAGCCCGAACTACTCGGGCGAGGTGGTGAACCCGTCCCTGCTGACGGTCGCACTCGTCGGCGGTCGTCCCGCCCTGCTCGACCCCATCCGTCGCAACCTCGATCTCACTCTGCACCAGACGGAACCCAACGGCGAGGTGGAGACGGTCGCCTCGCGTCGTCAAGACCAGGCCCCTTCCTACCGCCGGCCGATCTGGCTCTTCTACGTACCGTTCCGAGCGCTCGCCGTGATCGACTCCCATCCAGTGTTCGCCGCCGTGACCGAGTGGATCGAACGCGACTTTACTCAGGAAATTGTGGATACGCTCCCCGACCTGCTGGAGCTTCCCGGACTCCAGGCTCCTCTGCCGGCCGCAGGCGCGCTGCCCGCGTCCTTCGTACGGCACTTCCCCCTCAGCCACGTCGTGCGCGTGCGCGAGCAGTCCATGACCGCCACGATCTTCGGCGGCACGGATTGGCACCTCGGCTTCGGGGCCATGTCGGGACTGTCGACGAATCCCACTTTCTTCAAGTTCCGGCGCGGCGCGGCCATCCTCGACTCAATCCGGTTGGCTCCGTCGTTCTTTCGCATGGGACACTTTCGCAGCGAAGGATTGACCGTCACCGGTCCGCAGGCGTGGAAGCTACGCCAGGAGGCCGCCGCGGCCTATCACCTGCCCCTGCCGCCCGGCAAACGGAAGGCGGATGGGGACTACCCGCTCTCCTTTGACGGGCGCTTCTACAGCAAAATGGCCTTCGACGAGCGTCCCAAACAGTGGAAGCGGCTGCTGACTGAAATCGACGTACGGCGGGTGGAGTCGGGCTTTGACCTGGAGGTCCGCTGCTCGGGACAGGAAGGCGTGCCCGTCACCCTCGAAGTGTGCTTCCGGACGGGCGGCACGCTGACCGGAGCGGATAACGTGTCGCGCACCGGCCTGCGCCTCCTCGGTGCCGGCGAGCGCGCCTCGTATCGCGTGGGAGCCGATGTCATCACGGTGGGTCCCGGCCTGATCGCCGGCGAACCCGCCATCGACCCCGGGGAGCGCTACGCCTGGCTTCAGGGCAGTCTCACCATCGAAGGCGAGCGCGTCTACCTGACCGGCAAGTCTCCGTTTACGCACACGCTGCAAATCCGCTGAGATCGATCCGATCCCAATCACCGGCCCGCGTGATCGCGCGCACTCGTCAGGCGGATTTTTCTCAGCTGGAGGGCGTCGCTCCGTCGACGCCGGGGGACGCCTCCCGCTCCCCACCGCCGGATGAATCGCACCTCACGCCGTCGAAAAACCTGTACCCGCTTCGTCCGCGACGCGCAACCGGAGCCGACGGAGCAGCGCCCTCCAGCTGAGCACACATAACCAGTGAAGGTCGCCACATTTTGACTGCCTCTGCGGTCCCACCGACCTAGACTGTCACCATGAAAATCCTGTTCATCGGCGGGACCGGCAACATCAGCGGCTGCGTCAGTCGCCGCGTGATCGCGGAGGGACACGAGCTGTGGCTGCTCAACCGGGGCCTTCGTCCCGCTTCGCTGACCGGCGCCCACTCCCTGCCTGCCGACATCAAGGATCCGGCGAGCGTGGCCGCCGCGCTCGGTGAGCGCACGTTTGACGCGGTGGTCAACTGGATCGCCTACACGCCCGAGGACATTGAACGCGACCTCGCCCTCTTTTCCGGACGCACCGGACAGTATGTCTTCATCAGCTCCGCCTCGGTCTACGAGAAACCGGTTCGGCATCCGGTCATCACCGAGGCCACGCCGCTGATCAATCCGTTCTGGCCCTACTCGCAGAAAAAGATCGCCTGCGAGGAGCGACTCCAGCGCGCCTGGGCGGAGCGGTCGTTTCCCATGACGATCGTGCGTCCCTCCCACACCTATGACACGATCTGGCCGGTCTTGATCGGGGGAAGCGACTTCACCTACGCCTCGCGCATCCGACGGGGCCTGCCGATCCTCGTCCACGGGGACGGCACCTCCCTTTGGGCGGTCACCCACGCCGATGATTTTGCCGTCGGTTTCACCGGCCTGCTCGGTCATCCCGAGGCACTCGGCCGGGCGTTTCACATCACGTCCAACGAGTGGCTGACCTGGAATCGCATCTACGACACCCTGGGTACAGTACTGGGCCGCGAGCCGGTCAAGGTCCACATTCCCAGCGAGTGGCTCAGCCACTACGAACCGTCGCTGCGGGGTCCGCTGTTTGGGGACAAGATGTACAGCGTCATCTTCGACAACAGCGCCATCAAACGCCTCGTCCCGGCCTTCGCCCCGTCGATCCCGCTCCACCTCGGCCTCCGCCGCACCGCCGCCTGGTTCGACGCCGATCCGGTCCGTCAGCGCATCAACCCCGACCACGAAGCCCTCTTCGAGCGGGTTCTGGCGACGTGGGACAAATCGGGACGGCGCCCCTGATCAGCGCGCAGCTGCGACAATCAACGCCACCCCACTACGGACCAAATCAGCGGGACCGCAGGTCCCGTCGCGGCCTCAGCGAGGCCGCCTACAACGGGTCACCCGCAGGGTTCTTTCCTGGAGGGCGCCGCTCCCCGGCGGGGATCCGCCGGTTCCCCCAGGAATGGCTGCAGGCCACACGGATGGAGGGCGCCGCTCCGCCGGCGCCGGTTGCGCATGGCGAACCCACCCGGAACCGACTCCCCCTCGTCACCGTATCCGATCGCCCAGGCCGATCACGCCGACAAGCCGGCGGTGTGCCGCGACGCTCGAACCCACGGCGTCGGCGGAGCGACGCTCTCCAGGGGTGCACATGGGTGATGCAGACGGGATTTGTGTGGCTTCTGGATGTCCCGCGGCCTCAACGAGGCCACCTCCAACGAGGGGGACCCGCAGGGTTCTCACCTGGAGGGCGCCGCTCCGTCGGCGCCGGTT
>JAEUGZ010000038.1 GCA_016794725.1 Opitutaceae bacterium
AAAGGCCTTCGTCGTAGGCGCGGAAGAGCCGCGCCTCGATGTCGCGGGAACAGTAGATGGGCTCCCGGACGGCGGGTATGGTCTGGTGCTCCGCCCGGCCGGGCGCCGGAACGATGCGCGTGGCGGTGTGCGCCCGCTCGATCAGGTCGGTGTGGTGCAGCGCCATCTCCGGCCCGCAGACAAAGGTGTCGGGGCGGTGCAGCTTCGCCACGACTTCCCGCATCATCGAGCGGCGGGTTTCGCTGGTCAGCGGCAGCGGGCTGCGTTGCCCCGCCTCCCCCTCGCACTCGATCACGCAGTCGCGTTCATGGCGCCAGACGGCCCGGCCGCGTTCGCCTTGAACAATGACCTCGGGCTCGCGGGTGGCGGCACAGGCGTGGCTGGCTCCGAACCAAAGCTGCACTCCGGCCTCCGTCGTCGCCCGGACCACCCCGGTGTCGAAACTCTCAATGGCATTGGTCCGCCAGAGCACCGCTTCGACATCGCGGGCAGAGGCAGACTCCGCGAATGACGACCCCGCCAGGAACAGGCCGAGGTTGACGAAGTGGGCGAACGCGTTGTTGAGCGGGGAGTCGAGCACCGGCACCCCGTCCACCCCCAGTTTTCCTGCCCAGCCGTTGCGCGTGAAGTACGACGGAGGACGTGGCCAAAGTCCGAGAAACCGCACCGACCGGATCCGCCCCAGGGCGCCGGCCACCAGGCGGGCCTTCAGATCGCGGGCCACCGGTTCGTAGATGTCCTGAAATCCCACCGCGACAAACCGGTCCGCCGACACCGACGCCGCCTGGATCGCCCGCCCCTCCGCGGTGGAGCCGCTGAGCGGCTTTTCGACCAGCACATGCGCCCCGGCCCGCAGCGCCGCCAGAGTCATGCGACAGTGCCAGGCAATCCCGGTCGGGATCAGGCAGAGGTCAAGCCGCCCGCTCTCCTCCTGGAACATCGCCTCGAACCCGGCGTACAGCCGGCATCCGGAGTCACGCAGGAGCCGGACGCTTTCCTCCTCCTCGTTGGGATTGATCACCACCGCCGCCGCCAGTTCGATCTCCTGGCGTGCCGCCCATTCGCGTGCCAGCTGCAGGTGGATACGACCGTACCCGGAAATGCCGATGATTCCCACCCGCGGCCGCGGACTTGGCACCGGGTTCATGCGTGGGCGCCCCCGCAAATGGAGACGTCGACATCAACGAGGCCGGGGCGGCCCCAACGCGGGACGCAGTCAATTCGCATGGGAAAGACAATGGGGAGAGGGGCCGCGGCGCCTGACCCATCTGCAACGGGCCCGCCACGTCGACAGGCACCATGAAAGGCCCCGTCAGACCCGCCACACCCGCAGCGTCTTGACAGTCCGAAGCCCGGGAGGTGGGCCACTCTGACTGTCCGTACCGTTACCCGATAGGTTGACACTGCGCCTTGCTTCAGCGTCAAGAGGGTCGGCACCTCCCCGCATCTCGCCGACCCCCGCCTCGGTCGGGTGCAGGCACGCCGACGGCTTCCTTACCCATGAAAAAACAACGCATCGCACTGGTCGGCACCGGGGGCCGCGGCCTTTCCTTTGTCGAGCCCGTCGTCGGCACCTATTCCGCCACCAACGAGCTGGTGGCGCTGTGCGACCTCAGTCCGACGCGGCTGGCGTATTACAACGAGCTGATCGGCTCGCGTTGGAACCACCCGGCCGTGCCGGCCTATTCCGCCGACCGCTTCGACCAGATGCTCGCCGAGCAGCGGCCCGACCGGGTGGTGATCTGCACCGTGGACCGCACGCACGCGGACTACATCGTGCGCTCGCTCGAGTCGGGATGCGACGTCATCACGGAGAAACCCATGACCATTGACGAGGCGTCCTGCCTGCGGATCATGGACGCGGTCAAACGCACGGGTCGCGACGTCCGGGTGACCTTCAATTACCGCTGGGGGATCTTCCGCACCAAGGTGAAGGAGGCGATCGCCGGGGGACGGATCGGACGAGTCAAGTCGGTGAATCTTGAATACCTGCTGGACACCTCGCATGGCGCCGACTACTTCCGCCGCTGGCACTCGGTGCGCTCCGAATCGGGCGGCCTGCTCGTGCACAAGTCCACCCACCACTTCGACCTGGTCAACTGGTGGCTCGACGCGATCCCCGAGCGCGTCTACGCGCATGGCGACCTGGTCTACTACGGCCGGAAGAACGCCCTCGCGCGGGGTGACGAGGCCTGGACCGCGTACCCGCGCTACACCGGCGCGGACACGAAGGGCGATCCCTTCGCGCTGGACCTCAATTCGACCGAGAGTTTCCGCCGGCTCTATCGGGATGCCGAGGCCGACACGGGCTACCAGCGCGACCGGAATGTGTTCCGCGAAGGCATCGACATCCCCGATCAGATGAACGCGCTTGTGCGCTACCGCACCGGCGAAGTCCTGAACTATGCCTTGATGGCCTACAGTCCGAGGGAAGGCATGCGGGTGACGTTCAACGGCGACCGGGGTCGGCTGGAGTACTACGAGTTCACCGGATCGCACATGAACCGGGCCGTGGTCAGCGATGAATTTCGCCACGAACACCACGGCAGCGCGGAGGCCGCCGGCGAGTGGATCCGGATCTTCCCTCACTTTGCCCCGAGCTACGAGCTGCCCGTCATTGCGGATGGCGGCCCGCACGGAGGTGCCGACCGGGTGATGGTGGAGCAGCTCTTTTCTCCGGTTCCGCCCGTCGACCCCTGGCACCGGACGGCGGGACATGAGCAGGGCGCCGCCTCGATTCTGGTCGGAATCGCCGCCAACCGGTCGATCGAAACCGGACTCCCCGAACGCCTCGATGAACGGGTGCCCCTGCGCCCAGGCGCAACCCGGCTCAGTGAGTTGATCTAGGCGCATTTCTCCAAACTGGGAGTTGCCGTCGGGAACCGAATCGGCTGGGGTTGAGGGGCATTTGGCCTCCTCCCTGCGCGTTTCGACGCGGACTTACTCCATGACTTCATCCATTCGCAACCGATTGTTTTTCATGATGGTGCTGGAAATCGCCATCTGGGGCGCCTGGCAGATCAAGATCTTCCCGTACATGGGCATGCTCGGTTTCACCGCCGGCCAGCAAGCCTGGGTGGGGTCGGTTTTCGGCATCGCCTCGCTCATCGGCATGTTTTTCAGCAATCAGTTCGCCGACCGGAGTTTTTCGGCCGAACGCTTCCTCGCCTTCAGTCATCTCGTTGGAGGCATCGCGCTCATCGCCACCTCCTTTGCGCAGACCTTTCCCGCCTTTTTCGCCCTCTTCCTCGTCTATGGGCTGCTCTACGTTCCGACCATCTCGGTGGCCAATTCCCTCGCGTTCGCCAATCTGAGCGACCCGGCCAAGGACTTCGGGTTCGTCCGCATGGGCGGCACCGTCGGGTGGATTGTGGTGAGCTGGCCCTTCATCTTCCTGCTGGGCGACAAGGCCGGCGCCAGTGACACGCGCTGGGTCTTCATTGTGGCCGGCATCCTTTCCCTGGTGCTGGCCGCCTACAGCCTGACGCTGCCGCACACCCCGCCACGCAAGGATGCCGAGGGACTCGATCGTTTCGCCTGGCTGCGCGCCGCGAAGCTGCTGCGCATGCCGTTCGTGGCCATTCTGTTCCTGGTGACATTCCTCGATGCCGTCATTCACAACGGCTACTTTGTCGTCATCGACAGCTTTCTCACCCATGTCGGCATCTCCGCCAAGATGACGATGGTGGTGAGCAGCATCGGTCAGGTGGCCGAAATCGTCACCATGCTCGCCCTCGGCGCGGTGTTGAAACGCCTCGGCTGGAAATGGACCATGATCATCGGCATCCTCGGTCACGCCGTGCGCTACGGGGTGTTCACGATGTTCGCGGACTCCGGCATGACCTGGCTGATCATCGCCGTGCAGGTGTTGCACGGCATCTGTTACGCCTTCTTCTTCGCCACGGTTTACATCTTTGTCGACGCCGTCTTCCCCAAGGACGTCCGGTCCAGCGCCCAGGGCGGCGCCAACTTCATCATTCTCGGCCTCGGCATGGTGGTGGCCAGCCAGCTCTTCCCGCGGCTCGTCGCCGCGTTTTCCTCCACCACGGGGGTGATTGACTACCACAAACTCTTCCTTGTCCCGACCGCGATCGCCATCGGCGGAATTCTGCTGCTGCTGCTCTTCTTCAAGCCACCGACTCATGGTCCGGTCGCCGTCGGCGCCAACTCAGCTCCGCATTGATGCTCCCTTTTTCGCCGCGGCGATTTCGGTCTGGCCCCGCCCTGCGGTCGCTTTTCCCCCTTCGCTGCACCACGGTGCAGAAGTCATAGAGACTGGCTAAGGCTCTCCGTGCTCAAAGGCATTTTGCAGCAAGAGCCGCAGCCACTTTCTGGTGTTTGATCGATGACTTCACTCCTATTCTCCGCCGTCAAAATGAATCGTTCCGCTCATAAACCACGGATGGACACAGATAAACGCGGATTCGGAGCGTGTAGCGTTCTTCACCCACCCGGTGAATGCCAACTTGGGCATAACTCGTTTGAATCCGTGTGGATCAGTGTCCATCCGTGGTTCAATCGCGGGTTGTAGGTTCATTTCTTCTCCGGATTCCAGCTTTCACGCTTCACTCTTCGCCCTTCACCCTTCCATGACTCGTCCCCTTCGCACCCTCGTTGTCGGCTGCGGCCATATGGGCCTCTCCCACGCCCGCGCCTACCATGCCATGCGTGACGCCTTTGAGATCGTCGGCCTGGTCAGCCGCGGTGCCGCCTCGCGTCAGGCGGTCAACCGTGACCTCGGCGGCACCTATGCCGAGTTTTCCCGCTTCGAGGATGCCCTCGCCGCCACCAAACCCGACCTGGTGTGCATCAGCACCTACCCCGACACGCACGCCGCCTACGCGATTGCCGCCCTGGAGGCCGGCGCCCATGTCTTCCTCGAAAAACCGGTCGCGGAAACGGTCGAGGAATGTCGTCGCGTCATCGATACCGCCCGGCGCATGCAGCGCAAGCTGGTCGTCGGCTACGTGCTCCAGGTGCATCCGTCCTGGAAGCGGTTCGTCGAGCTGACCCACACCCTGGGCAAGCCGCTGGTCATGCGGATGAATCTCAACCAGCAGAGCTCCGGTTCAAACTGGGAAACCCACCAGAATCTGCTGAAGTCCCTTTCGCCGATCGTGGACTGCGGTGTGCACTACATTGAAGTGATGTGCCGCATGACCCGGTCCCGCCCCATCCGCGTCAGCGGCATCCGGGCCCGCCTGACGGATGTGCTGCCCGCCGGCCAGGTCAACTATGGCCAGTTGCAGGTCACCTTCGAGGACGGCTCGGTGGGCTGGTATGAGGCCGGCTGGGGGCCGATGATGAGCGAGACCGCTTTTTTCGTGAAGGACGTGATCGGCCCGAAGGGCAGCGTCAGCATCTCCGCCCGCAACGCCAGCAGTGCCGGCAAGTCCGCCGACGTAGACTCCCACTCAAAGACGGAGTCCCTGCTGGTGCACCACGCGGAGCTGGACGCCTCCGGCGCGTTCGTTCGCCAGGACGAGTGGATCGACGTCTCGGATGAACCCAACCACGACGAATTGTGCCGTCGCGAGCAGGAGGTGCTGCTCCGCGCCATTCGCGAGGACGTTGACCTGACCGCTCACTGGGAGAGCGCGATCGACAGCTTGCGCGTGGTCATTGCCGCCGAACAGTCCGCCCAGGAGGGACGGGTGATTCAACTGTAGGCTGGCAGCCCTCCGCCGGCCGGGGAGGGCCGGCGGGCGGGAATGCTCGCACGCACATCGAACTCAGGCTTTTCCCGCTGCGGCCTTGGGACGCCAGCGCTGAAAGGCCTCGATCGCCTCATAGTTGGCCAGGCCGAGGCCATCATAGGTCGCAGCCAGTGCCCGATTGTGCTGCTCGGCCTGCTGCCACGGTTCGCGCAGTCCGACGGCCACGGGCGTCTGGCTGCGCTGACTCTTGTGGTGAAACACCGCCTGGGTCTTCTGCGCCAGCTCGCGCGGGCTGAACGGCACCGCCATATCGATTTCCGAGGCATCCCACGGCGTCTCCACCCCGCGGTAGAGCCACACTCGGCACTCGGCAAACCAATCATCACCCGCGATCTCGACGCAGGCCTTTCGGATCACCTCAAAACACACCGCCGTGATGGACGAGGGATCGTCGCGATCGCCCGTGGCGAAGATCTGGTGCGGGCGCAGGGCGCGGAGAATGGAGGCGACCGACGCAACGTCCGCCCGATCCGGGGAAAACTGGCGGTAGCGTCCGCGCTCATAGAACGCGAGGTCGGCAAACTGTATCTGAGTGGCCGTGACGCCACAGCCCTTGAGCGCGGCCCGGGCCTCGCCTCGGCGCAGGAGCCCCTTCAGTCGGCGGATCTTGGCCGTGTCCCCGTCGAAGGCGGACTTGGTCGTCAGTTCTCCGCCGGTCTCCCGGGCAAAGATCGCCGCCGGACCGCCGTTCATTTCGAAGGCCGCAGCCAGTTCCCCCACCAGATCGACCGCCATGATCGCCTCGTCATCCGGCACCGCCAGATTGCCGGAGGTCTGGTAGACCACCGTGACCTCGTGCCCCTGTTCCACCAGGCGCCGCAGGGTGCCGCCCATGCCGAGCACATCATGGGAGGGCTCGGGACTGAAGACGACCACGCGTTTCGGATGGGGCGCCGCGCGTTCCGGCCGGCAGGAGTCATCGGCATTGGGTTTGCCCCCCGGCCAGCCGGTGATGGTGTGCTGAAGGTCGTTGAAAATCTGGATATTCAGACCGTAGGCCGGCCCGCGTTCAGTCAGGAGGTCCGCCATGCCATGCTCGCTGTAGTCTTCATCGAGGAGTTTGAGCACCGGCTTCTGAACCTGTTGGGAGAGCCAGACCACCGCCTGACGCATCAGCGTCGACGTCCATGACACCGAACCGACGAGCCACGGGTGGCGCACCCGCGTCAATGCGGAGGCCGCCGCCTGGTCGACGAAAAAGCGCACCTGGGCGTGGCCCTGCAGGAAGCTGGCCGGGAGGGTTTCGGTCGGCACCTGCTCCACGGCCTGCGCGATCACCCCCGCCTTCGCCTCACCCCATGCGAGCAGCACGATGGACCGGGCGTCAAGGATGGTTCCCACGCCCATGGTGATGGCATGGCGGGGAACATTGGCCTCCCCCAGAAAGTCGCGGGCCGCGTCGCGGCGCGTCAGGCCATCGAGCGTGACCAGACGCGTGCGGGATTCGCGCGTCGATCCGGGTTCATTGAAGCCGATGTGTCCGGTCCGTCCAATACCGAGGATCTGCAGATCGAGGCCGCCCGCCGCCTTGATTTTCTCCTCATAGGCCCGACAGGAAGCAAACACATCGGCGCGCGCCACCGTACCGTCCGGCAGGTGGATGTTGGCGGCCGGGAGGTCGATGTGGTCAAACAACTGGTCGTGCATGAAACGCCAGTAGCTCTCCGGGTGGGTGCGCGGCAGTCCGTAGTACTCGTCGAGATTGAACGTCAGGACCGTCTTGAAACTCAGCCCCTCCTCGCGGTGCAGCCGGATGAGCTGCCGGTAGAGCCGCACCGGAGTCGATCCCGTGGCCAATCCCAGCACCGTGTTGCGTCCCGCCTGCTGATTGCGGCGGATCAGCGCCGCGATCTCCGCCGCCAGGCGGACGCACGCTTCATCGGCACTTCCAAAGATCTCGGTCGGGATGCGCTCTCGTTGTTGGGATTCGAGGGTGTGGGCGTTCATGGCTGGGAAACGGAGGATCTTAGCGAAGCCAGGGTTGCTGCCAATCCCTCTTCCAGCGTGCCGCGCGGTCGGAAGCCGGCGCCGCGGAGTTTCTCCACATCGGCGCGGGAGTGTCTCACATCCCCCGGACGTTCAGCAAGATACTGAATCGGAGAATTCGACCCGGCCAGGGCGAGAATGCGTTGGGCGACTTCGAGGAGCGTGATCTGGCCGCCATACCCGACATTGAACACTCCGGTCAGGCCCCGGGCTTCGGCAGCGAAGAGGAGCGCACCCACCACGTCCTGCACAAAGATGAAATCGCGAGTCTGTCCGCCGTCGCCGAAAATCAGCAGAGGCTGGTTCGCAAGCGCGCGCTGCAGGAAGATCGGGATCGCCGCGGCATAGGCGCCGGCCGGATCCTGGCGCGGGCCAAAGACATTGAAGAATCGAAGCGCGGCCGTTTCCAGCCGTCCGCTGTCCGTGTACTGCTGACAGTAATACTCGCCGTCGAGTTTGGTCACGGCATAGGGACTGCGGGGCTCCGGGCGCATGTCCTCTCGTTTTGGGACCGCCGGATTGTTGCCATACACCGCGGCCGAGCTGCTGAAACACAGCTTGCGCACCCCCGCCGCGGCCGAGGCTTCGAGGACATTGAGCAGCCCGGTTACATTCAGATCCACACAGAGCTGGGGATTGCTCACCGACTCGGGCACACTGACCAGGGCCGCGAGGTGAAACACCACGTCCACCCCGGACACCGCCCGCGCCACCGCGTCACGGTCGAGGATGGAACCTTCGATCCACTCCACGTCGAGGCCCGCCAGGTTGCGGCGGTGACCGGTGCGCAGGTTGTCCAGCACCCGCACGCGCGCCCGGCCCTGCAGGGCCGCGGCCAGATGGCTGCCAATGAAGCCGGCGCCTCCGGTGATGAGCACGTTCATGGCCGGGGCTGGCGCTGGACAAAGGCTTCCATCACGGACTGCTGCGCCTCCAGGCTGTGGACGAGGGCGAACTGGTTGCGCGCCCGGTCAAGGTTGTGCTCGGGGCGCTTGGTCTTGAAGTAGACGTCGCCCTCCAGGAAATCCGTCAGGAAGCGGATGCCGATTTCAAAGGTGATCAGTCTCCCGGAGAAGGCGAGGTGGGCGCGCTCCGCATCCGTGAGAAACGCGCCCGCGGACGCGAGGTACCCCTCGACGAGGGCCTCGAACACCGGCAGGCGCGCCTTGACCTGCGCCGGATCGGGATCGTCCTCGACGGCGGAGTTGGTGGCCGATCTCACCATGTCGCCAAAATCATAGAGCGCGAGTCCCGGCATGACCGTATCAAGATCGATCACACACAGGCCCTCGCCGGTGGTATCGTCGATCATGACGTTGTTCAGCTTGGTGTCGTTGTGCGTCACCCTCTCCGGGATCTCGCCCCGCGCCTGCAGGTCGAGCAGCACGTCGACCAGGTCCTCCTGGGCCAGGGCAAAGGCGATCTCGCTGCGGGCGCGGGCCGCGCGATTGTTTCGGTCGGAGGCGATCGCCGCGCGCAGGGTGTCAAACCGCCGCCGGGTGTGGTGAAAATCCGGGATGGTCTCGTGCAGGCGGGCGCCCGGCAGATCGGCCAGCAGGTTTTGAAAGGCACCGAAGGCCCGGGCCGCTTCCCGGGCCTGCCCCGGGTGCTCAATCAGGTCGTGGGTGCGCGCACCTTCGATGAACAGGTAGCAACGCCACCAGGATCCGGCCTCGTCCTGGTGACACGGCAGCCCCTGCCGCGTCGGCACCAGCACGAGACACCGTCGCGAGTCGGCCCGCCCGCCGCCGCTCTCGGCCTTGGTCGCAGCATGGACGCACACCCGCCGGATGTTGTCCATCAGGTCCGGCACGTTCTTGAAGATGCGATGATTGACGCGCTGCAGGTGGTACCTCACCCGGACTCCGGCCTGGTCAAACTCCACCACGTAGGTGTCGTTGATATGACCACTCCCATGCGACGCGCCCGTCACATAGTGACCATACAACGCAAAGGCAGAGGCCGTGGTCCGCAGGTCAGGCAGGGCGGTGGAAGTCGACATGAAGCAAAGGGCTCAGGAGCGCAATGCGGGCGGATACTCGCCCGACGCGACCAGTCGGCGGAGGGCCGCTTCGACCCGGGGTTTGTCCTCCCGGTAGGTGACACCAAACCAGACCGAGCGCGTCGGCAGCACGGCCACAATCGCCTCTCCGTCCGCAATCATGCCGGACACCGCTTCCGGCAAATAGAATTCCGCCTTGGTGTCGTTTCCGCGCGCGGCCAGGAACTCAAGCCACCGCCGATCCAGGGCGGGGAAGAGCGCGGGCGTGAAGCCCCAGCAGTTCAGCGAGACGATCTCCTCTCCGGAGAACTTGCCCCCCGGCCCGACCTCCGCCGCAAGGATGCCGGTCTGCTCCGTGATCCGCCGCAGGATCCCGTGCTCCATCCCGCACACGCCGCGCGAAACCGCCCCGTGTTCGGAGAGCGTGGCCGCAAGCCGGAATCCCACCATGGCAAACGCCGCGGGCGGCCGGGTACTCGCCCCGGAAAGGAACTCCGCCAGTCGGATGAACGAATCCCGACCGTAAAAGTCATCGGCATTGATCACCGCAAACGGCCCCGGCAACGCCTCGCGCGCGCACCAGAGCGCATGACCCGTGCCCCAGGGCTTGACCCTTCCTTCCGGCACGCTCCGGCCTTCCGGCAGGGCGTCGAGGGACTGGAATGCGTAGTCGACCACCACCCGGTCGGCGTAGCGGGCGCCGATCTGGGTCCGGAACGCCTCTTCGAAGTCACGGCGAATGACAAAAAGGATACGCGTGAAACCGGAGCGGCAGGCATCGTACACGGCATAGTCCAGGACCGTCTCCCCGGAGGGACCGACGGCGTCGAGCTGCTTCAGCCCGCCATAACGGCTTCCCATGCCCGCCGCCAGAATGACCAGAGTGAGACTCATCCCGTCAAGCCAGCGGCGGGCCGGATCCATCGCAACCGTTTTCTCGCAACCGGGCGCCCGACCCTTGGAGGTGGCCTCGGCGAGGCCGCGACGGGACCGGCAGGTCCCGCCCCGGTCGTCCGCTTTCTTCACGCGGTGCCCATCCTCGCGGGGTCGTCGAACCCACCTCCAACCGAGGCGTCCTTTGGATCGCAGCATTCGCTGGGGCACATCGGCGGATGCGCGGCCAAGTCGGGGGCCAACTCCACCCTTCCATGGCTGCAAACGCCGGAGCACGTCCCGCTGTCCGTGAAAAGCCGGTCAAAATGGCGTCAGGGTCCATAGACACGAATCTCGCAGACCCGGGCGTGGTCGATGCCCTGGGTGGCCAGCACGGTCAACCGGAGCGCCGTGCAGCTTCGTGCAGCGGGCAGGCGGTGCACCCGCCGGCGCTGGTGGTTGCCGGCCGCGGTCGCGAGGGTCACCCAGCCGGCCGGCGTCTCGCCCTCGAGACAATAGTCGCGCACGGTCTCGGGCTGGGGCCGGCCCCATTCCATCTTGCGCGTGTAACCATCCGCTTGTGACAGGGTGAGAAAGCGATGCAACCCCGTGTCGAAAATGACCTGTATCTCGGACACCTCCACCGGCTTCTCCCAGCGCAGTTCGATCCAGGCCGGAAATCCACCCTTGGGATCGCTCATCCAGCGGTGCAGCCCCGGATGGGCGCGATCCGGCGGCGCGGAGGCGTGGCGCCCTCGGGCCACGCCGGTGTTCAGTTCATCGAGCACCTCCTCCCAAAGATTGCCCGCGGCAGAGTCGACCCCCGCGCCGCGGCCGTGCACTGAACGCGTTTGCCCCGACCGGACTTGCTCCGGGCCTGCCCCGGGCTGGTGGGACGAGGCGGTGGCTCGCGCCACTCGCGCCCGGTCGTCCCCGTCCTGGTTCAGGATGCCCACCAGGTAGGCGTCGTCGCGCAGGAGCCGCTGCTGGATGCGGTGCATCAGGTCGGGACGCGACGCGATGTCCACCGCATCGACACCGTCCCGCAAACCGAGCGCCGCCGCCGTGCCCACGCCCTGCCCCACCACGGCGCAGGTGGCCATGACCCGGGTGGACGCGAAGGCGATATGGGTGGCCGACAGGTTGCGGCCGGCGAAGTACAGATTGCGCAGGGTCGGGGCCACGCAACAGCGCAGCGGAATCTCGTAGAGGTGGGGAACATGGTTCTGCGAGCACGGCGCCTGGTCCGGGGCGTCCACGCCCTCCGGTGGATGGGTGTCGATCGGCCAGCCTCCGAAAGCGATCGCGTCGGGAAACGTCCGGGCGGTCAGCACGTCCGACTCCGTCAGCACATGCTGGCCGACAAACCGCCGGGTCTCCCGCTTGCCCGGCACACAACCCACCCAGTCGAGCGCCCAGGTGGAGACATCCAGTCCGGACTCGTTCTTGATGTAGGCCCAGACCCCCAGGGTGATGGAGAGGAGTTCATCCCGGATCGCCTCATTGTCCTTGAGTGTATCCAGACATCCCCCCCACTCGATCCACCAGTACCCGTATTCCAGGCCGAGGTCTGAACCGGATTTCCCAAAGGGACGGAGTCGGAAGTCGTCCGCGGTGAAGCGTCGGGCCCACGACGGCGGCACAAAGGGCATCGGTCGATCGTGTTTTTTCGCCTGGAACAGCAGGGTGGACCCCAGCGTCTTGCGATCGCCAAGGGGTTCGGCCAGCGACTCGCCGAACTCGTCCCTGCCCTCCCGGCCCTGGCGATAGGCCACGCCGGCTTCCACCCCGAGTCGCCCGTCGCCGGTGCAGTCCACAAACGAACGCGCCCGGATGACGAATCGATCTTCGGTCGAGGGACGCTCCGCCGTGGCCGCGGTGACGCGCCCCGCTTCAACGCGCGCACCGGTGACGTGGGTATTGAGCATCAGCGTCAGGAGCGGTTCAGACCGGCAGAGGTCATAGAGCATCAGGTCCATCATCGACGGCGAGCGCTGCGGGTTGCGCACGCATTGCTCCAGCCGCATCTCCTCGATCAGGCCGCCCTCTCTCGGCTCGATCTGCAAGGGCACGCCCGCATGCAGGCCGGTGGCGCCCACGATGTGCATGCGAATCTCGCTGGAGGCGTTGCCCCCCAGCACAGGCCGGTCCTGACAGAGGATCACCCGGGTCCCCAGCCGCGCCGCCGCCAGGGCACAGCAGACACCCGCCATGCCTCCTCCCGCCACCAGCAGGTCGCACTCCAGAACATGCTCGGCAGGGAGATTCATGGGACAGGTAAAGGCCCGGCCGGGAATCCCGGGCCATCCCCAGAATCGGCTTTTCGGTATACCAGCGTCAAGGGCAAGCCATCGGTTCCCAGCCTCGAAAACTTCAGGCACAGTCCCGGAGCGAGGGAAAACGGCTTGCTCTGGTATACCAATTTGCCAGCCTGCGGACGGACCCGGCGCGCCCCCGGATCGCGCCGCGGCCCGACGGCCGACGCGTTTCCGGTCCGTGCTTCCGCCGCCCGATTTCCTTGTCACCCGACACCCCTCGATTCCCCCGTGTGATCCTTGCCACCTGCCTCGTGCCCTGGCGTGAGGACGGCACCTGGGACGAACCGCGGTTGCGCGGCTGCATCGAGGACCTGGTCACTCACGTCACGCCGCATCTCTACCTCTTTGGCACCGCCGGCGAGGGGTATGCCGTGACCGACGATCAGTTTCGCGCCGTCACCCGCTGCTTCACCACGACGATGGCGAGCCTGGGAGCATTCCCCATGGTCGGCGTCATCGGTACCTCGCTCGGGAGCGTGCAGGAACGCATCGCCTTCGCCCGGGACCTCGGTGTCACCGCCTTTCAAATCTCCTTTCCCTCCTGGGGCGCTCTGCTGCCAGCCGAAGTGGACGCCTTCTTTGCCCATCTCTGCGACCGTTTTCCCGACGTCCGTTTCCTGCACTATAATCTGGCGCGGGCCCAGCCGGTCCTGACCGGGAGGGACTACGCGCGGCTCGCGGCGCGTCATCCGAACCTGGTCGCGGTGAAAATGGGAGGGGAGTCCCTCGACACCCTGGCGGACGTGGCTCGCGCCGCACCCGCCCTGCGGTGTTTCTTCACCGAGTTCGCCTACCTGCGTTTGGCGGACACATGCGGCTGCGGCCTGCTCAGCGCGCTCAGTGCCTGTTCGCCGCGCTTGCCGGCCTGGATATTCGAAGCTCCCCGTGAACGCGCACCCGAGGCGGAGGCGTTGCTCCGTGCCGTACATGCGGCGGTCAAGCAGGCGATGGAGGGGCGCACCGTGATCGATGGTGCCTACGACAAACTCTACGCGCGCCTCGTCTGGCCCGACTTTTCCCTGCGTCTCGCCCCGCCTTACGTCGGCGCGAGCGAAGCGGGGTTTCAGCGATTTCGCGAAACGGTGTCGGGCCTGCTTTCCGACGCGTCCCTTTCTCCGCCATGAGCTCCCCATCGCCTTCCGACCCGCTCCACCTCATCGCCGCCCTGGTGACTCCCTTCACTGCGAATGGATCCCTGGATACGGAAAGTCTGGGACGACTCCTGCGCTCCCTCGATCAGGATGGAGTCCACGAGTATTTCCTCGCCGGTTCAACCGGCGAGTCGCCCTTGCTCGACGAACCGGAGCGGCTCGCACTCGTCGCGTCCGCTCGCGCCGCCGCTCCCGGAGCCCGGCTCTACGTGGGCATCAGCGGAGCGGGCCATCGCCAGGCGGCGCGGGTATCCCGCCTCGTCGCCCGGGAAGGGGCCGACGTGGCGGTGTTGATGAGCCCCTACTTCATCGCACTCAGCCAGGATCAACTGGCCGACTATTGCATCCGCGTGGCGGACGAAAGCCCCCTGCCCGTTGCCCTCTACCATCACCTGCGCATGCCCACCCCGTTTCTCGTGCCGACCGTGGCCCGACTGGCGGCCCATCCCAACATCATTGGCATCAAAGACACCTCGGGGGGAGACCACGACCGCTGCGCCGAGATCAAGGCGGCCACCGAGGGATGCCCGTTCTTCTTCTACCAGGGTGTGGAAAAACTCACCCTCTCCAGCCTCGCCGCAGGCGCCCGCGGCTGCGTGCTGGCCCAGGCGTGCATCGCTCCGCGACTGTTCCGCGCGCTTCTGGACGCCTGGCAGGCAGGTGACCATGCCCGGGCCGAGAGTCTGCAGGGCCGGGTCACGGCGCTCTGGTCCCTCTTCCTCAAGCCCGAGGTGAGGCAGTCCTTTTTCCATTTCCTGCTCACGCTGAAGCGTCCCCTCGTGCAGCGCGGCCTGGTCGACTTCCCCGGATTTGCCCTGCCCGGCGTGACCTTCGATCCCTCCTACGAGGCGATGATCGACACCTTCGTGCGGGAGAATCCAGATCTCGAGTAATCCTGAAACCCCTCCCGCGCCCAACCTCGGTCCGCGCGTCGGCGTTCTCGCGGCAGGGCCGTCTCCGCGCCCCGCGAGAAGCGATGATCGCCGCGTACTTTGATACGGCCTACCTGCTCAAACTCTACCGTCCCGAACCCGGCTGGGAGGCAGTGCGGGCCTGCGCCACGAGAATCGACGTGCTCGTTTGCTCCCTCCATGGCCGCGCCGAACTCATCGCCGCCGCCCACCGCGGTGAACTCACGGCGGAGTGGAGAGCGAACAACAAGTATGAATCGTGGAGAAATATGCGGTTGGGTGACTTTACCGTTAGCTCGTTCTACGGTCCGCGATTCAGTGCGAAGGACTGCGCGAACTCAGGCGTTAGGATCAACCCAAGCCACTAGCACTGGCGTCCAGACGGTCTACACGACGCCCGTATGGGTAACACAAAGCAGTCATGGACGTCGCACGCGTATCCACTAGACGGGCCCCAGGGCCGTCACGGTTTACCGTGCTCGTTGAGGAGGAGTGGGATCCACCTCGTCATTCCACACAGGTCAAGGAAAGTTGCCGGGGTGCAACTGGAAGTGAAGTCAGGGCGTGGCACGGGCATCCGGCCCGTGGGGGTTGAGGAGAGAGTTGGCAGGATGCCACTTCCACCTTGGTTCACGTGTCCGCTGAACCGGTTCGACGCTCGTTGTTCGGATCCAGGAGCGCTGACGTCCTCGTCGGCCTCTGCGCTCGGAAGGCCGACGGGGACGTCGGCGCTCCCGGGGATCCAATCCGGCGGGGCGGTTCCGCCCCATCGCGAGCTCTCGGGATCTCACCGGCAACGGAGTCGGAGATGGAAACCCGTGCCACATTCCTGACTGACTTCACTTCCGTTCGCACCCAAGTTGCCGGGGATATTCAACCCGCAACCGTCGGTTCCCTGATCGCTGGATCTACGCCATGGAGAAGTCACGATTCCCGTAACCACACAACGGCATCCATGCGCGCGCAAGCGGGGTTGCGTCCATTTGAGGTGAGTCGCCGACCAGGCGGGACTGAGCGGAGTGTCGGGTGGATCCATCGGAGGCCGAACAGCGGTTCCGGTCGGTCCAGCCACGGCCTCGGCGAGGCCACCTCCAACGAGGGACAGCTTCCACCCGTCACTTCAACTTGGGTGGGGTGGTCACGGTCTGAAAAGTCAATCCAGCGAGATCGCGCGTCTTGCGGCGGTCAAACGCACTCACCACCCCGAGCAACACGGCCGCGATCAGGAACCCCGGCAGGCCTACCCACACGAAGCTGATCCGCTCCGCGGCGGGCACCCGGTAGTAGAGCAGGTAGGGAGCCGCCAGGTTGCACACGATTCCGACCATCAGCGCCACCCGGGCGCCGCGGGCGGTGGCCCAGCGGGTGAAGATTCCATACAATACGACCACCAGCAGGATCAACCAGAGTCCACTCCAGACCTGGGCCACCTCCAGCACGGTCGACTCCACCGTCCGCCCGGCGTAGGTCAGCACCAGTGCAAGTCCCATCGCCGCAAGCCCCCACAGCACGGTGAGCCGTCGGCCCCAGGCCACGGAGCCCAGCTCCGTCCGTCCTTTCCATCCGGGCACAAACGCCAGCAGGTCCACCGTCGTCACCGTCGCGAGGGTCGCCGCGGTCGAACTGACGGTCGACATCAGGGCCGCGAGCAGCGCGGCCGCGACGATTCCAGGCATCGGCGCCGGCATGTGCTCGCGAATGAAGAACCCGAGCAACTGGTCGCCCGGCACCGTCAGCGGCGCCTTCACGACATGGTCATAGTAGAAATAGAGCAGCAATCCGATCGCGTAGAGCGACAGCGACACCGGCAGCGCCACCAGCGTCTTCAGCCAGATGGCTTGTTTGGCCGCGGCGTAGGTCTTGGTTGACAGCATGCGCTGCACGAACAGCTGGTCGGTGCCGTAGTTGGTGAGCGGTCCGATCAACGCCAGGGCGAGCGCCGTCCAGGCCGTGTATCGGGCCCGTGGATCAAAACTGTAGAACTCGGGGGTGGCCAGGGTGCCGAAGCCACGGCCCCCCTGCTGCACCGCCGTCCAGAGCCCGGCATAGTTGAAGTCCACCAGCAGGCTGAGCTTAACCAGAATGAAAGCGATCGCGCCGAAGATGATCAGGCTTTGCACCACATCGGTCAGGGCGATGGCCTTCATGCCCCCATGGTAGGCATAGTAGACCGTAAAGAGCCCGACCGCGACCACCGTGAGCCATTGAGGCCAGCCCAGCAGGGTTTCAAAGATGCTCGCCGCCGAATAGAACACGACGGCGAGGTAGAGCAGCCGTGCGATCAGAAACACTCCGGCTCCCCAGATTCGCACCCCCCGATCAAATCGCCGCTCCAGGTACTCGTAGGCGGTGAAACTCGAGGTTCGGTAAAAGAACCTCAGAAACATCCAGACCGCCAGGGGCGTGAACAGGGCATAGCCAATCGAATTGAGACTGAACAACACGCCATTCTTGTAGGCCTCACCCGGGATCGCCACGAAGCTCACCGTGCTGAAAAGCGTCGCATACAGGCACAATCCCACCGTGAACCACGACAGGCTGCGGTCCGCCAGAAAGTACTGGGCCAGCGTGGATCGCCCCCCTTTGGAGCCGTGGGCCGTGACCAGGATGCCGACCAGGTAAGCGCCGAGCACCAGCCAGTCTAGGGTTGTGAGATTCAAGGGGCGAAACCGGGAGTCGTGGGGCCGAAATTTAGGTATACCATTTTTGCGCCACTTCGGCGTGTCAACCCGCAAAACCCGCTCCAGCCGCAGCCCGGGGTGGTGCGGGTCGGACGGGAAGGCGACTCCGTGCTTTCCTCGCGGCCCGGCGACCTGTTAGCTCGGACCGCGATGCCCAAACGCCGCGTATTCGAGCCGAAGATAGACCGGACGCCGCCCAATCTGCAAAAGCTGGTCCGGCTGATTTTCTCCGAAGCCTTTCTGCCGGGTGATCGACTGGTCGAACGCGACCTGGCCCAGCGACTCAACCTGAGCCGTATCCCCGTGCGGGAGGGATTGTTGAAACTGGTGTCAAAGGGAATCCTGCTCAAGGACGAGGTGAACAAAGGTCTCCGGCTTCGCGACTACACTCCCGCCGAGGTGGCCCACCTTCACGAGTACCGCGAGGCAGTGGAGCTGGCGGCAGCCCGAGCCGCCTGCCACCACCGCACCGCCGCCGACCTCACAACTCTGGAGGGCCTCTGCGACCAGATGCAGGAGGCCGCTCCCACCGCGCCTTCGGCACGCTGGTTTGAACTCGATTGGCAATTCCACCAGACACTGGTGGAAGCGAGCGGAAACGAGAGGTTCATCAATGACTTCGACCTGCTCATGTTTGAGTGCAACTACGTCTTTTACCGGCTCCCTTCGACCATGCTTCCGGCTCCCAGCCGGGAACACCCGCTCATGCTCACGCTCGTGCAGGGCGTGATCGAATCGCACCGGCTGATCGTCCGGCTGCTCGATCGTCGCGACACCAACGGAATCGTCGAAACCATGCGCCTCCATTTGGCCGGGCTCGGCAATCGCGTCCACCGCGACGTGGTGAAGAACCTGCTGGCCAAAGGCACCCCAGGCGAGTTGCAGATCCCGTGAACCTGCCGGGCCCGCTGCAGGCTTTTTGATACAAGATTTGCAAGGTCCGGCTCGCCAGAAACATCCCAACACGCCACTTTTCCTGTAACGCCCGCCCGTTGGCGGCGTCTTCACCTCAAGATCATCGTTGGATTCAGTCCCACACCTTGTACTCCGGCAGAACCGATAGCTTCGTCGGTCCATCTGCCTGACCCCGCAGGGCAAACCGTCCTTGAACGCCGTGTCACGTTGTCCCGCAGTCTCCCGGGCACAACGAACCCGGCATTTCCTGCCTATCCGCCCCGATTCGATTCCCTCCTTCGAGCATGCACCTCCTGCGATTTGTCCGCCTCCTCCTGGTCCTTGCGGCCGGCTCACTGGTCACTTCCCTCCCGGCCCAGGACGCACGCCTGATCAACCTGGCCAGCCGCGCCGACGTCGGTACCGGGGGAAACATCCTGTTCTGCGGCTTCACCATTGCGCCGGGCGCCAACAAAACGGTGCTGATCCGCGCCGTTGGCCCGACCCTGTCCGGTTTCGGGGTGTCCGGAGCACTGGCAGACCCCCGCCTTGAGCTCTATTCCAACAACACCCTGATTCAATCGAACGACAACTGGGCTGCTGCCGATGGTGCGACCTTTGCCAGTGTAGGTGCATTCTCGTTACCCGCCGGTTCCAAGGATGCCGCCTTGGTGGCCACCCTCGCGCCGGGCGGCTACACCGCCCAGGTCAGCGGTGTCGGCGGCGGCGTCGGCGTAGCCTTGGTCGAAGTCTACGAGGTCGGCAGCACGGGCCCGCGGATGACCAATCTGTCCACCCGGGCCGTCGTCGGCACGGGCGATCACGTGCTCATCCCCGGGGTGGTCATCAACCCCGGCTCGGGAACCCGCCGGCTTCTGGTGCGGGCGGTCGGACCCACCCTGGCGGGCTTCGGCGTCACCGGCACCCTTGCCGACCCGACCCTGGTCGTAAAGGACGCCGCCGGGGCCACCCTCGCGAGCAATGACAACTGGGGCGTTCCGATCGGCTCCGCCGCCAGCGGGGCCGCGCTGGCCCTCGTCTCCGGACAGGCCGGCGCCTTCGCCCTGCCGGCCGACAGCAAGGACGCCGCCGTCCTCGTCGATCTGGCGCCGGGCTCCTACACGGTCCAGGTCTCGGGGGTCAACGCCACCACTGGCGTCAGCCTGGTGGAACTCTACGACGTCACCCCGGCGGGAACCACCACGGTGTCGATTGCCTCCACCCAGGCCTCCACCGACGAGTCGGGCCAGTCCGTGGGCAATGTCACGTTCACCCGCACCGGCGACACCTCCACCGCGCTCCTCATCAACTACAGTGTGGGGGGTACGGCCACCAATGGCATCGACTACCAGGGACTGGGCGGCACGGTGACGCTGCCCTCCGGCGCCACGAGCGTCGTGGTGGAGGTGCGGCCCTACGTCGACACGTCCGTGGAGAGCACGGAGACGGTGACGCTCACCCTGCTCGCCGGCACCGGCTACGCCGTGGGTTCCTCCACCGGGGCCACGGTTTCCATTGCCGACACCCCCGGCACCCTCTTTGTCTCCACGCTCCGTCCCGCCACCGGAGCAGCCGGCTCCGTGGCCAGCGGACTGGCCAGCATTGTGTTGAGCGCGGATGGATCCCTGGCCACGGTCAATGTTTCCTTCTCCAACCTCGGCTCCGGCCAGGTGGGGTCCCACCTCTTTCTCGGCGACAGCACCTCCGAAGGCGACTACGTGCTGAACCTTCCGCTCGGACAGGTCACCGGTTATCAATGGAACATCTACGCCACGGCCACCGCCACCGCGGCACAGATCGTGGACGCCATCAAGTCCGGCCGAATCTACGTCGGCATCGACACGTCGCTGCACCCGGCGGGTGAACTGCGGGGCGCTTTCCTGACCGCCGCCGGCTCGCAGACGTTTGTCGCGCCCGCGGCACCGCCCGCGATCAACACGTCCAGCCTGACCGCAGCCGACGCGGCGCGGTTGCTCCTTCAGGGCACGTTCGGTCCCAAGCGCAGCGAGATTGACGCCTTGGTCAACACCTCCGTCGACGCCTGGATCACAGCCCAGATCGCAGTGCCTGCCACCGACTTTCGCGCCGCCGAACTCGACGAATTCAACTACCAGAAGAGCATCAATCCGGACTTGCAGCCCAACGACAACTTCCAGCCCTTCAAGCAGCGCGCCTGGTTCCGCAGCATTCCCTTCGCGCCCGACCAGCTGCGACAACGCATGGCCTTTGCACTGAGCCAGATTTTCGTCATCGGCGACGATGGACTCAACTCCGGGCAGACCGAGGGCGCCGCCTACTACTGGGACATCCTCGCGAAGAATGCCTTTGGCAACTTCCGAACCCTGCTGGAGCAGGTGAGCCTCAATCCCATCATGGGCAGCTACCTGTCGTCCCTGAAAAACGCCAAGGCGGATCCCGTGGCTGGCACCAATCCCGACGAGAATTTCGCCCGGGAAATCATGCAGCTCTTCACCGTGGGGCTGATACAGCTTCAACCCGACGGCACCCTGAAGCTCGACGCCGCCGGCCTTCCAATTGCGACGTACAATCAGATCACCATCACGGAAACCGCGAAGGTCTTCACGGGCTGGAGTTACTTCTCCACGCTCCCCAATCCGAACTTCCGCCGCGCCCCGATCAACCACATCGATCCCATGATGTTGTATCCGGCCTTCCATGAGCCCGGCCAGAAGACGATCATCAACAACCTCGTCATCCCCGCCAATCTCGGCGGCACCGAGGACCTCAAGCGCACCCTCGACGCCCTCTTCAACCACGACAACACGCCGCCGTTCATCTGCCGCCAGCTGATCCAGCGGCTGGTAACCGACAACCCGAGCCCCGGCTATGTCTACCGCGTGGCGCAGAAGTTCGTGAACAATGGCAGTGGAGTGCGGGGGGACCTCGCCGCGGTGGTGCGTGCCATCCTCACGGACTACGAAGCCCGTTCCCTCACGGCCGCCGCGGCCCCGGGTTTCGGCAAGCTGCGCGAACCCCTGCTGCGCTACACCGCCCTGCTGCGCAGCTTTGGCGCCACCACGCTCAATGGCAGGAACAACCTGGTCAATGCCTACGACAACCTCTACCA
The DNA here is from genome assembly GCA_016794725.1 of Opitutaceae bacterium. Lineage (GTDB taxonomy): Bacteria > Verrucomicrobiota > Verrucomicrobiia > Opitutales > Opitutaceae > UBA6669. The sequence goes on from JAEUGZ010000038.1 coordinate 21,622, forward strand.
GGCGCCCCAGAAATCCCCGAGCGTGTTCAACTTCTTCGAACCCGGCTACGTACAACCCGGCACGCTGGCGGCCGCCGGCCTGGTTGCGCCTGAGTTTCAAATCACCGACGACACAACGGCAATCCTGGTGCCGAATTTTCTCGGCGGATTGATTTTCGCCACCTCGAATCCCAACAGCGTGGCCGGACAATCCACGTTCACGCTCAACCTAACCGCCGAACAGGCGCTGGTCGGAACCCCCACCGCCCTGCTCGACCATCTCTCCCTGGTCATGACCGGTGGCCAGCTCACGCCGGCGACCCGCTCCCGTGTCACCACCTCCCTCAGCACCCTGAGTGCCGCCGCCACGCCGCTGGAACGCGCCCAAACCGCCATCCTGCTCATCGCCACGAGTCCGGACGG
>JAEUGZ010000178.1 GCA_016794725.1 Opitutaceae bacterium
GGGTGTTGCTGAAGACACCCAGGAGGGTGTGTTTGCCGGAGCTCGGGTCGATATGGGCCCCGTCGCAGGTGATCCAGGCGAGGAGCTGAGGTTTGGACAGCATGGACTGCATGAAGGGAGCACCGTGGCGCAATCGTCCCGGGTGGAGCAAGCGGGGAATGGACGGGGGCAGGTCCTCAAATGGCTCGCACCTGGGTGCGTCGACTGGTTTACCCGGAAGCAATGACATGGTGGGAATCCTCCTTTGATTCGCTGGCCGGTTATCCGCGCTGGCTGGTCCTCGCCTGTGTGACTGTGCTGGCGGCTGCGGCGCTGTGGTTTCTGGCCAAGGTGCTCAAGTGGAGCCTGTACCTGCTGGCAATCCTCGTGTTGGTGGCGGGCGGGGGCTTGGTCCTGGCCCTGCTCGTCACCTAGGGAGGCATAGGAAGCGCCCTTTCGTCCGCCAGGTGCATGGGTGCGGATTTCGTTCCAGACGGCCGTGGCGTTGGCCGGATGTGCATCCGTTGACATTTGGCCGGCGGTCGGCGGTCTTTGCCGGTCTTTTCTTGCGCGCCAAAGACCCGACCGGTTAACCCTGTTCGATGAAGTACATCTTCGTGACGGGCGGGGTGGTTTCGTCGTTGGGCAAGGGGCTCACGGCTGCGGCGCTGGGCGCGCTGCTGGAATTGCGCGGGCTGACCGTGCGCATTCAGAAATTTGATCCGTACCTGAATGTGGATCCAGGGACCATGAGTCCCTTCCAACATGGCGAGGTGTATGTGCTGGAAGACGGCGCTGAGACCGATCTCGACCTGGGACACTACGAACGCTTCACCAGCGGCAAGCTGTCACGCCTCAACAACCTGACGTCTGGACAGGTGTATGAGAGTGTCATTCAGAAAGAGCGCCGTGGAGACTACCTGGGCAAGACGGTGCAGGTTATTCCTCACGTCACCAACGAGATCAAGGAGCGCATTTACTCCGGTGCGAAGGATGTCGATGTGCTCATCACCGAAATCGGCGGGACCACGGGAGATATCGAGGGCCTGCCGTTCCTCGAGGCGATGCGGCAGTTTGCTCTGGAGGTGGGGCCGAGCGACACCATCTTCATTCACGTCACCCTGGTTCCTTACCTCAAGGCGGCGGGTGAGTTGAAGACGAAGCCGACCCAGCAGTCGGTGGCGAAACTGCGCGAAATCGGCATTCAGCCGGATGTGCTGGTCTGCCGGTGCGATCATCCGTTGGACCATGGGCTTCGCGACAAGCTGTCGATGTTTTGCAATGTACCGGTCAAGGCGGTGATTGAATGCCGCGACGTTCCGCACTCCATCTACGAGCTCCCCCTGGCGCTGCAGAAGGAGGGCATGGATGATCTGGTGCTCAGCCTCTTTGGATTGAAGCACCCATTGCCGCCGAAAAACGTGTGGGACGAGATTGTGCGACGGGTGGTTTCTCCGGCGCACGAGGTAAAAATTGGCGTGGTGGGAAAGTACATCGAGCTCCAAGACGCCTACAAATCGGTTTACGAGTCGCTGACTCATGCGGGCATCGCGAACAACACGCGCGTGGCCATCGTGAGAATCGATGCGGAAGACCTGGAAAAGAAAGGCGGGTTGGTTCACCTGAAAGGCCTCGACGGAATCCTCGTGCCGGGCGGCTTTGGCGACCGTGGCACCGAAGGGAAGATTGCCGCGGCGAAGTACGCCCGCGAAGCCAAGATTCCGTACTATGGTCTGTGTCTCGGGCTGCAGATCGCGGTGATCGAGTTTTCGCGCAATGTCCTGAAACTGGCCGGAGCCAACTCGACCGAGTTCGACGAGAAATCGCCCCATCCTGTCATCAACATGATGGAGGAACAAAAGAAAGTCATCGACAAGGGTGCCACCATGCGGCTTGGCAGCTATGAGTGCGCCCTCACCCCAGGCACGCTGGCGCACAAGGCCTACGGCAGGGAATCGGTGCGCGAGCGGCACCGGCATCGGTTTGAGGTCAACAATGCTTATGTCGGACAACTGCAGCGGGCAGGCATGACGGTGAGTGGAATCAACCCTCGTCGAAACCTGGTGGAAATCGTCGAGCTGAAGTCACACCCGTGGTTTGTGGGGGTTCAGTTTCATCCCGAGTTTCAGTCCAAACCGAGTGCGCCGCACCCGTTGTTTGCCGCCTTCATCGGCGCGGCCCTGAAACAGCGTCGCAAGAAGAAGCAGAAACCTGCTGCACGGAAGAAAGCGGGCTGATCGCGTGTTTTTCCCGTGATCCGGTTGATTTTGCCATGCTTTACGATCCCACCCGACTCCTCCTGATTGCCGGGCCCTGTTCGCTCGAAAGTGAAGCCGTCTGCCGGGCGGTGGCGGAGACGCTGGTGGAGGTGCGCACCCGTCTGCCGGAATTCAACATCGTCTTCAAGGGTTCCTACGACAAGGCCAACCGTACCTCGCTCGCGGGGGCGAGGGGAACGGGCCTGGAAGAAGGGCTGCGCCTGCTCGCCTGGGTGCGGCGTGAATTTGGATTTCCGGTGCTCACCGATGTGCACGAATCCCATCAGGTGGCGGCGGTGGCGGAGGTGTGCGACGTGGTGCAGATCCCGGCTTTTCTATGCCGGCAAACGGACCTTCTGCTGGCCGCGGCGGCAACGCCCCGGGTGGTCAATGTGAAGAAGGGACAGTTTCTTTCGCCGCAAGAGATGGTGCATGTCACCGGCAAGCTGCGGGAGGGAGGAGCCGCGGAGATTTGGCAGACGGAGCGGGGCACCACCTTTGGTTACCAGAACCTGGTTGTGGACATGCGCTCCTTTTCGATTCTCCGCCAGAATGGCTATCCCACGGTCTTCGACGCCACCCATGCCGTGCAACTGCCGGGGGCGGCCGGGGGAAAGAGTGGCGGGCAGCGCGAGTTCGTGCCCCCGCTGGCGCTGGCGGCCTTGGCGGCCGGCGCCAATGGATTGTTCATAGAGACCCATTCTGACCCGGCGCAGGCGATCAGCGATGGGCCCAACATGATTGCGACGAAAGACTTGCCGGCTTTGTTGGATCGCGCGCTCGCGGTCTGGCGGGCGGTGCGGGGTTAGGTGGAAACGCAGAAACCGGGGGCCGTCTCGCGGCATTGACCGACCGGCAACTTCGGGCAAGTCTGCCGCCGCATACACTAGCGCATGGACACATATCTCATCGACGTTCCGATGCCCTCGATGGGCGCAACAGTCAGCGAGCTGACGATCATCGATCTGAAGATCGAACCCGGAACGCCCATCTCGAAGGGGCAGAAAATTGCGGAGCTCGAAAGCGACAAGTCCGTTTTTGAGTATGAGGCGCCTTGCGATGGGGTGATTGCAGCCGTCCAGTGCCGGGCCGGTGACATTGTACCCAGCGGTGGTCCCTTTCTTCGCATCAAGACAGCTGATGTTGGACTGCTCCACCTTCGGGTGACCTCGGATGCACCGATTGAAACCAAACCGGTGACCGTGCCGCGGCCGGTCACGCGGCCGCCGGCCGCCGCGGTTCCACCCGTCTCTGCGGATTCCGCGGCTTCCACAGCGGCCCGCGCCGTGGCGCCCGCACCGGTCGCGAGTCCGGCATCGACGACCCCGGCGTTGGTCTGGACTCCCCGTGCGCTCAAACTCGCGCAAGATGCCGGTTTGGATCCGCAAACGGTGGTGGGGATGCCGGCGACAGGCCCGGGAGGCCGGGTTTCGGGCGACGACGTGACCCAGTTCCTCGCCCGGAGAGAGGCAGCGGCCGTTCAGCCGTTGGCCCTCGTCGCTCCCGTGGTGGTGGCGACACCGGCGGTTGAAACGGTGTGCATTGCCGGAGTTGGATACGCCGTTCCCAAGAACATCCGCCCGACGAGCGAGATCCTGCGCGCCTTTCCTGATCGTACGGAAGCGGAAATGATCAAACTGACCGGCATCAAGGAGCGCCGATATGCGGATGGTGACGAGACGGCCACCAGCCTCGCCGCCACCGCCGTGCGCCATGCCCTCGACCAGGCCGGGCTGCGTCTGGATCAGATCGACGGCATCCTCATGGCGACGATTCTCCCGGACCAGCCTGTCCCGGCCATGGCCAGCGCGCTTGCGCGTCACCTCGGTATTCCTCGAGTCTTTGCTTTCGACCTCAATGCCGCCTGTTCCGGATGGCTCTATGCCTTGGAAGTGGGCCGGGCGTTGATTCGTGGAGGGACAGCGAGGAACCTGATCGTGGTGACCGCAGAGCTGCTCTCGCGCATCACCAATCCGAAGGACCACGAGACGGCCTTCCTCTTTGGGGATGGTGCGGGTGCGGCCATCCTGAGCAATGCAGAAGGCGGACATCGGCTCCACCGGATGGCGCTGTCGGGAGATGCGACGCAATTTGCGGCGATTCAAAGACCCGGCGGTGGTGCGACCCGCCCGTTTCCCGCCCCGGGCGGCGCCGATCAGGCGGACTTTTACCTCCAGATGAACGGTGCCTCGGTGTTCAAAAGTGCGGTCGTGGCCTTTGCCGATCAGATCGAGGCCACGTTACTCCGTCACCACCTCACTCCCACCGACATCTCCTGGGTGGTGCCACACCAGGCCAACGAACGCATCCTCCGCGCGGTCAGCAAACGCGTCGGCATTCCGTTTGAAAAGGTCGTGATGACGATCTCCCGGTACGGCAACACCAGTGGCGCCTCGGTTTCGATGGCTTTGGGCTGGGCCGCGCAGGAGGGCATCTTCCAGCCGGGAGACCGGATTATTTTCTGCAGCGTGGGCGCCGGACTGACCTTTGCCGGCGGCCTGCTGGTGTGGTGACCGACGGACGCCTCGCCTCGCGTCAACCGGGAGTGCGCGAGCTAGGCCTGCAGCTCGTGACTCAGCACGCTCAGCGCGTAGATCGCGGCCGTCTCACAGCGGAGCACGAGCGGACCGAGGGTGACGGGCACAAAGCCGGACGCTTCGCTGAGCTGCATTTCTTCCGGTGAAAAATCCCCTTCGGGACCGATGACCCACAGGACCGAGTGCGGTGCGACCGCATGGGTCGAGCGGTGAGCGGCCAAGACAGACTTGAGATGACGGGCGCCGGGTTGCAGGGAGGCGATGAGTTTGAGATCGTATCCGGTGGCTGACTGCAGGAACGCCCTGGCCGGTTGCACGGCGGTGATCTCCGGCAACCACGGGTTACCACATTGTTTGGCGGCCTCGAGCGAGGCAATCTGCCACTTTTCCACCTTGCGATCCTGCCGGTCGCCATCGAGGTGGACCTGGGTGCGGTCGCTTTCCAGTGGCACGATGCGGGCCGTGCCGAGCTCGGTGGCTTTGCGGACAATCGCATCCATGGAGGTGCCCTTGGGCAGCGCCTGAGCCAGGGTGATGGCGTGAGGCAGGGGAGTGGCGGAGTGGCGCGAACGTACCCGCAGGAGTGCTGAGCGCTTGTCGGCCCGGGCCAACGTGGTATTCCATTCGGTCCCGCGGCCATCGA
>JAEUGZ010000179.1 GCA_016794725.1 Opitutaceae bacterium
GGGACCGCCGGGGGCCGCAGGGGTGCTCATTGTCGAGGTGTACGCGCTGCCCTAACCGCTGGGGAAGAGGGAAATCCGACAGATCGGTCCGATCGGTCGGATCCGTCGGATTTGTCTTCGGCCCCTGCGCCTGCCCGCGCCCTGGCGCGACGGCAGGTAACCTGCTCTGAATCAGCCGCTAGCGCATTCGATGCGGCTCCAGAGCCGACCCGCGGGACCCGCTCTCGGAAAATTGGAGGAACTTGCGGCTTGGCGGCGGCGTCTCTGGTTTCAAAGCTATTTCTTTATTCCTATGACTTCGTTTCGCTGTTCGGTGCTCTTGTGCCTGGGGTTCGGTTTGGGTGCGCTTCACGCGCAGACACCGACGGTGACGCAGCCCTTGCCGGCCGTGTCCCTTTCCACGGGGGCGCCGGCTGCAACCGTGGATTTGACCCAGTACTTTGGGCTTCCCGGTGTCACCGGGCAGGTTGTGCAGGTGGCGACGGCCTATGGCCGATTCAACATTGAACTCCTCGCCGATGACGCCCCGCTCACCGTCGCCAATTTTCTGGGTTATGTGAATGCCGGGTCGTACAACAACGCGCTGATTCACCGTTCGGTGCCGGGTTTTGTGATCCAGACGGGTGGATTTATTGCGACTTCCCCAGTGGGCAACATCACTTCGGGGCCGACGGTGAAGAATGAGTTCAAGCGTTCGAACATCCGCGGTACCTTGGCGATGGCTAAACTGGGCACAGGGCCGGATACGGCGACCAATCAGTGGTTTGTCAACCTCGCGAACAACGCAGCCAATCTGGACAACCAAAATGGCGGCTTCACAGTTTTTGCCCGAGTGCTGGGAACAGGTATGCTGGTAGCCGATGCAATTGCAGCGCTCCCAATCTACAATTTCGGAAGTCCGTTCGATTCGTTACCGCTGCGCAACTACAACAGTGCCAATCAACCGGTTGTCGCAAATTTCGTTGCCCTCACCTCCGTTCGCGTGGTTCCCATTCACCCCGTCGCTGGTGGCCAGGGTTCGGTCTTCACCTATAGCGTTTCCACCGGGACCGCGGGCATTGTCACGGCGACGATCTCCGCCAGCACGTTGACGCTGACGCCGGTGGCGTCGGGATCGACGACAGTCACCGTGCGGTCGACCGATTCCAACGCCAACTTCATCGAGTCGACGTTTACCGCCGAGGTCACGTCCCCCATTCCCGCTCCGACGATCAGTCAGCAACCGCCGAGCAGCATTGCGGCCGGCGTGGGCCAAACCGTGGTGCTCAATGTGGTCGCGGCGGGCGAGGGGTTGAGCTACCAGTGGAAGCGCGTGGATGACTCGCCCAACCTGGCGAGCGACGTTGCGGGAGCCACCACCGCGTCGCTGGTGCTGAGCAATGCCCAGGTGAACCAGTCGGGTTCCTATTTCTGCTCGGTCAGCAATGGGGGGGGATCGATCAACAGCCAAAGCGCAGCAGTCACGGTCGCGGCCGGTGCCGCGGCCAGCCGCCTGACCAATCTGGCGGTGCGTTCGTTCGCCGGTGCCGGCGAAAAGGCACTCATTGCCGGATTCGTCACCCGGGGGGCGGGCAGCAAGCCGCTGGCAGTCCGTGGCATTGGGCCGGCCCTGCTGGCCTACGGGGTGACGGCGGTGCTGGATGATCCCAGCCTGGAATTGCGCAGCACCGGCGCCGGGACTCCGGTCGTGGGGACCAATGACAACTGGACCGGCGACGATGGCCGCAACTACGGCGGCTTTCCCCTCAACGCCGGCAGCAAGGACTCGGTGCTGGTCAGTCCGCTCGCCGTCGGCGGCTACACCGCCCAGGTCCGCGGATCCGGCGGGGCGACCGGCAATGCGTTGGTTGAAGTTTATGATGCCGCCACCGCCGACCCCTCCAGCAGTTTCGTCAACCTCTCGGCCCGCACCCAGCTCGACGCCGGCCAGATTCTCATCGCCGGTGTTTCGGTCAGCGCGGGTGCGAACAAGACCCTGCTCATTCGCGCGGTCGGCCCCAAGCTGGCCGATTTTGGGGTGGGTGGTGTGTTGAGCGACCCGAAGATCGAGGTCTACAATAGCTCGGGCACCAAGATCATGGAGAACGACAACTGGGGCGGCACGCCGGCGCTGACGGCGGCGGCGGCGGCGGTCGGAGCCTTCGGCCTCGAGCCCGCCAGCAAGGATGCGGCGCTGGCGATGACACTCCCGGCCGGTGGATACACCGTGTGGGTGAGCGGCATCGGCGGCGCCGCGGGTGTCGTGCTGGTGGAAGTCTACGAGTACCCCTGAGCGCCTGGGCCCGGGCGGGCGTGTGGCCTCCTTTGATCCGACGGATCGGACTGATCGGTCGGATCCGTCGGATTTTGCGTCTGCGCCGCCGCCGCCTGCGCGCGCGGGATCAGCGGCTGAACGATGCGCTCAGCGCGAACACCGCGCTGACGATCGAGTAGGCGATGAAGCCCACGAAGGTGAAGACCCCGAGCAGGACCGCGCTGGCAATGACTTTGGTGGCCAGGTTGAGCTGCTGGCTGATGCGCGCCTGATAGGTGACGGCGACTTTCTTCAGCGCCGGGACAATGTTGCCCGTGTTCTCACCGACGGCCAGCTGGTCGAGCACCAGGTCAGGGAAACAGGCAGTGCGAACCCAGGCTGAGGAGAGCGACTCCCCTTCCAGGATGCGGCTGGTGGCATCCTCAAAGGCACGGCGGTGGATCCGGTTGGAAATCTGGCGGGCGGTCATTTTCAGCGCCTCGGCGGTGGTAATGCCGTTTTCCAGGAGCACGCTGAGGGTCTGCGCGATGGCCAGCACTGTCTGAGACACCGCGAACGGAGCGGTGAACGGAATTCGCAGCAGGAGCGCGTCCGAGGAAACCCGCCCTGGTTCCGACTTGTACCAACGCCACGCGGCGATCACGCCGAACACGGCCCCGGCGACAAGGATCACGCCATAGCGCAGGGCAAAGTCGGAGATCGACACGAGGATGGCGGTCGACGTCGGCAGTTTGCCGCCCAGGGAGGTCAGCAGCGTCTGCAGCCGTGGGAGAAGAAAAAAGAGGAAGAAGAGAATGACCCCGCCGGCCACCACCATCATGAAGATCGGATAGGCGAGGGCGGAGGCGAGTTGGCGCTGCAGCTCCCGCTGCTCCGTGAGGTGCGCGATGAGGCGCTTGAGGACGTCGTTGAGCGACCCCGTGGCCTCGCCGGCCTGAATCAGATTGACCGAAGACGTGTCGAATACCTCTGGATACGACGTCATCGCGGCGGAGAGCGACGCGCCTTCGCCAATGCGTTCCCAGAGACCTGCGCAGAGCGAACGGAGGCGAGGCTCCTTGACCCGGATCGAGAGCAGACGGATGGCTTCGCCGGCCGACAGGCCGGACGACGTCAGGTCCTCCAGGGCGGTGAGAAAAGCGAGACGTTCCCGCCGCGACGGGGCCTGGGCCGACGGCCGGCGTCGGGCCGAGGGAGGCAGCTGCATCTGCCGTTCAGCACCGGCGGACCGCTGCCGCTTGCCGGCCGCGGCGGCGGGCTTCTTGGCTGTAGCCACCTCTTCGTCGATCCGTACGGGAGACAGGCCGCGGGCCGCCAGCAGGCGAAGCGCCTCCTTGCGGGAGGGCGCGTCGAGCGAAGAACTCGAGGTGGCGCCGGCGCGGTCCCGGGCGGTGTAGCTGAAGCGGGGCATGGCGCGAAGGTTACTTCTCCGTCACCGTGATGACGCGCAGGACTTCCTCCAGCGTCGTGTGCCCGTCGCGCACCTTTTCCCAGCCGCTCTGCTCCAGGGTGCGCATGCCGTGGTGGCGCGCGCAGGTGCGCAGGGCGCGGGTGCTTTCGCGCTTGAGCACGAGGTCGTGCAGTTCGTCACTCGGCTTGAGGATCTCAAAAATTCCGATACGGCCCCGGTATCCGGTGCCACGGCAGCGATCGCAGCCGACCGGGGCCTTGAGCATGGCCACCGAGTCCGCCTCGGCCGGGTCGACACCCAGGATCGCGAGGGTGTCGCGCAGCTTGAGCTTGGGAATCGGTTCCGGCCGGGAGCACTCCGGGCAAAGGCGTCGCACCAGACGCTGGGCGATGACCAGCTCGATGGCGGAGGCGACCAGGAAAGGCTCGATGCCCATGTCGATCAAACGCGTGATCGCGCCGGGGGCGTCGTTGGTGTGCAGCGTGGAGAACACCAAGTGACCGGTCAGGGAGGCGCGGATGGCGATGTCGGCGGTTTCCCGGTCGCGGATTTCGCCGACCATGATGACATCGGGATCCTGGCGGAGCACATGCCGCAGGGCGCCGGCGAAGGAGAGGCCGATTTCCGGCCGGACCTGCATCTGGTTGACCCCGGGGACCTCGTATTCGATCGGGTCCTCGATCGTGACGATGCGCAGGTCCGTCGAGTTGATCTTGCGCAGAAACGCGTTCAGCGAGGTGGACTTGCCGGAACCGGTGGGCCCGGTCACCAGCACAATGCCGTGCGGGTAGTCGAGCACGTGACCGATCTGGGTCTGCTCGTCTGCGCTCATGCCGAGGCGCTCCATGCTATAGGCCTCTTTCTTCTGGTTGAGCAAACGCAGCGATATCGACTCGGCGTAGATCGTGGGAATGGTCGAGACGCGGATGTCGAGCGTGGTGCCGTTGGCCTTGAAGTTGATGCGGCCGTCCTGGGGCAGGCGCTTTTCCGAGATGTTCAGCCGCGCCATGATCTTCAGGCGCGAGATGATGGCGTCCTGGAAACGCAGCAGGTTTTCCGGCACGGGCACGGGCACCAACAGGCCGTCGACGCGGTAGCGGATGCGCAGCTGACCTTCCTGCGGCTCAAAGTGGATGTCGGTGGCGCTGTCAGCGACGGCCTGGCTGATGACATCGGTGACGAAGCGCACCACGGCGGCGTCCTCGTCGACCGTCTCCTCGATCTGGACGGCGGCCACGGCCTCGGGAGCGAGGTAGCTGTCGTCACTGTCATCCAGCGAACCCGAACCCACGCCGAAGTTCTCGATGATGAGTTGATGGATACGCTCCGGCACAGCGAGGTGCCAGACCAGCGGACGGGGCGTGAACGTCCGCAGCCAGTCGATCATCGTCTCGTCCGGCGGCCAGGCGGCGGCGAGATGGAGGGAGGTGGTGGCAAGTTCCTCGACGGTCGCGGACTCTCTTGTTGGGTCGCCTGACGTGGAGGCCTTGTGAATGGGAATGACCTGGTAGTCATGCACCAGGCGCGCCGGGAGCAGTCCACGTGCCTGGGGATCAGTTTCGAGATTGGTGGCGATGGGGAGGCCCGTGACCTGGGACAGCAGGGCCAGGGTCTCGGGCTCGCCCTGACCAAGCGCGGTCGCGAGCAGACTCACCCGCTGGCTGCGCGAGGCTTCAGCCAGCGCCTGCCGTTGCTCGGGTGTCAGGCGCTCAGCGAGGGAGGCCGGAATGGGATCGGAGAGCAGCGAAAGCGAAGGCATGTCGTGTCAGCAGGAACGGGACGGAAGGCGAGCCAAGCGAGGAGGCCCTGACGGCGGGCGGCGGTGGCGGGTTACTTCGGTCGACGGAGGGACGGGCTCGTTTCCGTGGAGGCGGGCGTGTCCGCGACCGGAGGCGCGAGCGCCCGCAGCACCGCGTCCTTCTGCGGGTTGCCCTCGAGTCGGGACATCGTCTCGGCATTGTCGACGCTGCTGTTGGTAAGCACGTAGGGTCGGACAAAGAACACTAGGTCGGTACGACCCTTCTCCCGCCGCCGGCTGCCAAAGAGGTCGCCAAGGATTGGGATCGGCCCGAGCCGGTTGGTCGTTTTGCTCTGTGAGTCCCGTTGCAGACCGCCCAGCACGACGATTTCGCCGCTCTGGATGCTGACGAACGACTCCGTTTCGCGCTTTCCGATCCGTGGCTGCGGATTGTTGTCGATGGTGATGGTCCCGAGCACGTCTTCGACCTTTTGCTTGATGTCCAATTGGACGGAGCCGTCGTTGCCGATGAGCGGTTTCACCTTCAACTCGATACCGATTTCCTGCTGACTCACCGTGCTACGGTAGCCGCCCACGGTGGCGCTGTTTCCCGTGCCGCTGTTGTCGGCCAGGTAGCTGCTGATGACTGGCCGGGATTCACCGACGAAGAAACGGGCTTCCTTGTTGTGGGTCGTGACGATGGCGGGCACCGACAGGATGTTGGTATTGCCCTTGCGTGGTGTGGTCTGGATGGAGATCTCGGCGGCGAGATCGCGCACGCCACTGACTCCGTCGCCCCGCGTCACCGTGCCATTAGCGATTGAAAGGCTCGGTCCAGCGAGAGCACCCGAAAATCCGACCAGTTTGTCGCCTGCGACCTTGAGCCCAAGGGTTTCGATTCCGGTTGAGGCCTCGTCGCTGATGGTCACTTCCGCGATGACCACCTCGATGCGAACCTGGGCCAGCAAAACGTCGACCTTCTCGACGAGTTCCCGGATGATACGAATGTCGTCGACCGTGCCGGAAATGACCACGGCATTGGAGCGCTCGTCCGGCAGGATGGTGACGAGGGAGCTGAATTCGGCCGTGCCTTCGAGTAAGTTGGGACCGACGATGTTGACGATGTTGGGTGCAGGCGGGGTGCCGGCGGCAGGAGCAGCTGGGGTCGTGGCGTTCACCACCGGCGTGACCTGGCCGGGTCGCACGGATTGCTGGGAAGACGACGAAACGGCCTTATTCTGCCCGCTGACCAACTGACTGATGAGGGCGGCCACGTCCTTGGCTGCAGCATGCTTCAGATAGATGACCTCATTGCGCGTATTCGGGTCGGCCTTGACGTCCAGCTTAGTGATCAGGGCGTCGAAAAACTCATGCTGACGAGAGTCGGCCAGCAGGATGACCTGATTGGTGCGGTCGTCGGAGGAGTAGGTCGTCGCTGAGCCCAGCTGGGCTTGAACCGGCCCCTGAAGAATAGTCTTGAGCTGGTTCACCAGCACGGAGGCTTTGGCGAACTGTAGCGGGTAGAATTTGGGCGTCAGATTGGCGGTGACGGGTTTGTCCAACTGCAGGATGAGCGACTCGATTCGTTGCAGGGTGCTCACCGAATCGGTGATCATGACCGCATTGGTCTTGTCGAAGAGGATGGGTCCACCGAGCTGCGGATTGAGCAATTGGGCCAATTGGGGGACAAATTCGTTGGCGCGCAGAAAATTCAACTGAAAGACCTTCGCCATGATTGAACCGCTGGCGGGAAGATCGAGCGCGGAGCCGACCAGCATGCGGGGCGACTCGGTGCGCAGGCTGGGGAGAGCCACGACCTTGAGGAACTTGTCGCCCATCGGAGCAACTCCGATCTGGTTCATGGCGAGCACCGTCTCCAAGGCCAGAATCGCTTCTGACTTCGGCATCGGCCGGTTGATGATCAGATTGGTGGTCGCAGTGGGAAGCGCTGCCGGTCGAAGCACCGTTTTGCCGGTAAGCATCTCGAGTAGTTGCAAAACGGCGTCAAGTGGCTGGTCGGCGAGCTTGATCTGGTCGATCATCTCCTCTGCCGGAGCCGTGGCGGCCGAGGGCACGGGGGGAGTCTGGCTGAACACGACGGGTGAACTCAGCACTAGGCCGGCGATAAACAGGGGACGCAGAATCATGCAGTCGGGAGTTGATCAGCCATCGGACATTGAGGCTGAAAGTAAAGGAGTTGAAGGATAACGCCGCCGATTGTAAACGGTGATATCAAGTGAGAGCGCCGCGCTGCGGAAATGTTGCCCGGAGTTCTCACTTGCCGGGCAAGAATCTCGGAGGCACGGTTTTTGGCTACGATGCCGAACAGCTTCGGAAAACTCTTTACGATCAGCACCTGGGGAGAAAGCCACGGTCCCGGCATTGGGGTCGTCATCGACGGCTGTCCCCCGGGCCTGCCGATCACGGCCGAGGAGATCCAGGCGGAGCTCGACCGGCGTCGCCCGGGGCAGAGCGACATTGTTACGCCACGCAAGGAAGCCGATGTGGTGGAAGTACTTTCGGGAGTCTACCAAGGTCGCACGACCGGCACGCCCCTGGCGCTCTGGGTGCGGAACACCGATCAGCGTTCGAGTGCATACAGCGAAATGGTGGACAAGTTTCGGCCGTCGCATGCAGATTACACCTACCAGATGAAGTACGGGCTGCGGGACCCGAATGGTGGGGGACGGAGTTCGGCCCGGGAGACGAT
>JAEUGZ010000182.1 GCA_016794725.1 Opitutaceae bacterium
GACTGTCTTCCGGAGCCGATAGAGCGCGGTGGCCGGGCGGGCCGAAATCGGCTCGTCCACGAGGAAGCGCGCAACATCGGCCGCCAAGTCATTGGCTGTCGGATAGCGACGCGCGCGCTCCTTTTCCAACGCCTTCATCGCAATCCAGTCGAGGTCGCCACGAACTGTCCGCACCAAGGTCGGTGGTTCCGCACGTCGCCGCTTCGCAATGGCGGTCAGCTCCTCGCCCGTCATCTTGCTCAGGCGCGCGGAGGGACGCAGCGGCTCCCGCTCGCGGATGGCGCGGCGGACTTCGTCGACGCCGAGCTGCAGCAATTCACCCGCGTCGAACGGCGTGGTGCCGGTCAGCAACTCGTAGAGCAGCACCCCCAGACTGTAGATGTCCGAGCGCGTATCCACATCGGCCAGGGAAAGCGCATTCTGCTCCGGACTCATGTACGTCGGCGTGCCGAGCAGCATGTCGACGGCCGTGTAGAGGGTCTTGTCCGTGAGCCGCGTGTCGACGGTCGCCTTCGCAATGCCGAAGTCGATCACCACCGGCTGCAAGGTGTGTTCCGCGGTGACAGTAACGAGAACATTGGAGGGCTTGATGTCACGATGGATGACACCCTTTTGGTGGGCGTGCTGGATCGCGTGGCAAACCTGCACAAAGAGCCGCAGCCGCTCCTCCATCGAAAGGGCATGCTGGTCGCAGTGCCGGGTGATTTTCACCCCGCGGATCAGTTCCATCACGAAGAACGGCCGGCCCGACTCGGTCTGTCCGGCATCGAACACTTTCGCGATTCCGGGATGGTCCATCATGGCCAGCGCCTGACGCTCCGCCTCAAAGCGCCCGATCACCTCCTTGGTATCCATCCCGGGCTTGATGATCTTGAGCGCCACTTCGCGCCGGACCGGTTCCTGCTGTTCGGCCCGGTAGACCACCCCACATCCGCCCTCGCCGATCTTCTCGATCAGCCGGTACCGCCCCACCCGTCCGCTCCGCTCCTCCGGCGCCGCCGCGAGGCTGAAGCCGGAGTCCGGACCGGGCGTTTCGAGGAAGTCCCCCACCCTGCCCTGCACCGCAAGCAAGTCTTCGACCCGCTGACGCAACGCCAGGTCTTCACCACAGGCGCGGGTCAGATAAGCCACCCGCTCGTCAGGCGGAAGGCCAAGCGCCTCGGCGAAGATTTCGGTCTCACGTGCTCTCGCGTTATCCATGGTCTGAGTCACCTGCGTTCACGGTCATGTTCGGCTTCGATTCGATCACCGCCTGCGCCTCCTCGAGCAAAGCGCGTGCAAACACCCCGCCTTTCCATTCGGACCCCACCTCGGCGGCGATCCATTCCTTCCAATCTGCACCGAGATCGCCGCTACGACGGTCTGGATACGACTTCGCCACCAGCCCGGAGACGTCATCCGCGAACGCCCGGGCGGCGGCGTTCCGCCCCATCCGGGCATGAGCCATCGCCAGCAGGGAGAGCGACATGACCCGAACATCCAGATTCCGGCTCTGGAGCGAACGTTGCGCCCACTCGATGGCACCCGCGAAGCGCCCCCGCCGGTACTCAGCGAGCGCCTTGGCCACCTGCGCATAGTGCGCTCTGGGTCCCTCCATTTTTCCGAGTATCCCCGTTTCAACCAGCCTATCAACCAGCCCGAGATTCTCCGCCGTCGAAGACGCCATCAGGCAATCCAGCGCCAGTCGGCTGGCGACAGTCGCGGTGGAGGTTCCACCAAAGCGATCGAGCATGGTCTGGCAGTGCGACCTGAGTTCCTCGCGCTTTCCCCGAGCGACGAACAGTGCTGCAAGCAGATGATGACTCTCGAAATCCTTGGTGAGCACCTTCGTCGCTGCGATCGCATCGGCCTCGGCCTCCGCCCATCTCCCTTGGCGTCCCCGGCAAGTTGCCCGCGCCTTGAGGAAGTGGCCTCCGGCAGGCGTATCCGATAACTCAGGGCGTGGAAGGTCAGCAAGGAGTTGATCGGAGTCAGCCATCCGCCCGGACGAAATCAGGACGCTCGACAGACGCCCGAGCGCCGCCGCAGTGAAGGGGCTGTCGGCTCCAAACCAGACCGTGGAAACCTTGATCAAATCGCGACCCGAGCTCTCCGCGTCGGCGAAGTCTCCGCGGATTTCGCTGAGCGTACAGAGTCCGGAAATGGCGTCAAAGATCGGCGACTGCAGGAGTGACATCTTGATTCGGGGAGCGAGCGTCGTCGCCTCGCGGTACATCCTCTCCGCCTCCTCGACCTTGCCTTGCTGGAGCAGGACCTGCCCAAGTCCGGCCAGACTGTTGCTCACATTGGGGTGCCTCTCGCCATAGATCTCGCGGCCCAACCCGACGGCTTCCCTCAATATCGCCTCCGCCTCGGTGAACTTCGCCATCCGTCGCAACGTCTGGCCCAGCGCGATCGCCCCGGTATAGGTCGCGGCGCCAGGCGGCCGATCGGCACTTCGCCAACGATTCAACACGGTGCGTTGCAGCTGCTCGGCTTCGGAGAGTGTTTGCTCCTGCGTTTCCATCACCCATCCCAGCAGGGCCAGCGAGTCGGTGATATCATGATGGTCGGCGGGAAGAAGCCTTCGGCGCATTTCCAGCGCATCGCGGAACAGGGCGTGCGCCTCTTCCGTGCGCCCCGCATGCCACACCACGCGCGCCAGATCGTTGATCGCCGTGGCAACGGCAGGATGCTCGGCCCCTCCCAAACGGCGGCGCAGGTTCAACGCCTCGCGGTAAAGCGACTCCGACTCAGTCAATTGGCGCATCTGCATGAGCACGAATCCGAGGTGACCCAGCGCCGCCGCGAGCTGCTCATTCTCCTCGGTCAACCCCTCACGGAAGCCCTGCAGCGCCTGCCGATACAGGTGTTCAGCCGTCGGCCAGAACTGGGCTTCCTGATACACATTGCCAATGGCCGTTTGGAGTTCCGCCCGGATCGCCGGCTGATCCGCAAGTTCGGTGGTGACCCGTTTCACCGTCAACTCGAGAATCTCGTGCAGCACCGCGGTATCGCGTCCCCGTGCCGACGCGGGTCCAACGGCCCGCAGCATGTCCTGAAAGAACTTGGTCAACTGGCGGTTGCTGGTGGAGTCCGCCACCGCCCGCGCGCGGTCCGCCTCCGCCTGCCTGCGTGCCAGTTCGGCCTCGGCGTGCGCCTGTCGCTCCTTGGCGAGAGAGCTGGAAATTGCGACCAGGCTGCCCACCAGCAGACCTCCCGTCACCGCCAGGCCACCAAACAGGAGCTTGTTCCTCGCCACCGTCTTCCGGAGTCGGTAGGCCGTACTCACCGGACGAGCTGAAATCATCTCGTTGGCGAGGAAGCGATTCACGTCCTGCGCCATCCCGTTCACCGTTTCATAGCGGCGCCTCCGGTCCTTCTCCAGGGCCTTCATGGTGATCCAGTCGAGATCGCCGCGGACGGCGCGGATCAAGGTCGGCGGCACGGACCTGCGCTGGTGGGCGACGCCCGTGAGGTCGTTCCTCGTCATCCGGCTCAGACGTGAGGAAGGTCGCAACGGTTCCCGCTCGCGGATCGCCCGGCGGACCTCGTCGATACCGAGTTGCAGCAACTCGCCCGCGTCGAACGGTGTCGTGCCGGTCAGCAACTCGTACAGCAGGACTCCCAGGCTGTAGATGTCCGCCCGCGTATCCACATCGGACCGGGAAGCCGTGGTTTGCTCGGGACTCATGTAGGTTGGCGTCCCGATCAGCATATCCACCGCGGTGAACAGCGTCTTGTCGGTCAGGTTGACGCCGACCGTCGCCTTCGCGATTCCAAAGTCGATGACGACCGGCTGGAGCACGCCTTCGGCGCTCGTGGTCACCAGAATGTTGGACGGCTTGATGTCACGGTGAATCACGCCCTTCTGATGGGCGTGCTGAATGGCATGACAGACCTGCACGAAGAGTCGCAGCCGTTCCTCCGTTGCGAGTGACTGCTGGTCGCAGTAGTCGGTGATCCGGATGCCGCGGATCAGTTCCATCACAAAGTAGGGACGGCCCGACTCCGTTTGCCCGGCATCGAGCACTTTTGCGATGCCCGGATGATCCATCATCGCCAGCGCCTGGCGCTCCGCTTCGAACCGCGCGATCACCTCCCGGGTGTCCATGCCCGGCTTGATGATCTTCAACGCAACCTGGCGCCGGATCGGCTCGTCTTGCTCGGCAAGGTACACCACCCCGCATCCGCCTTCTCCAATTCGTTCGAGCACTCGATAGCGCCCGACCCGAGAGTGTCCCCCGATCGGCCCCGCAATGCCAAAACTGAAGCCGGGGGTTTGGTGGGGATCCTCCAGAAAGTCGGCCATTCTTCCTTGCACGCTCAGCAAGTCTTCGATCCGCCCGCGGAGCGCTGTATCCGTTCCGCAAACCTGGGTCAGAAAACCGGTGCGTTCACCCGGCGGCAGTTGCAGTACCTCGGCAAAGATCTCAATCTCACGTGCGCGCGCGTCCTGCATGGGCCAGTCACTTGCGTTCGAGTTCCCGGAACAGCCAGGTGCGGGCGAACATCCAGTCGTTCTTGGCCGTCGAAAGCGAAACTCCCAGGAGTTCCGCCGTTTCCTCGAGGGTCAGACCCGCAAAGTAGCGGAGTTTCACGAGTTCAGCCTGGCGGGGATAGAGCTGCGCCATGGCGTCCAGCGACTCGTGGACCGCGATCATCTGTTCGTCGGGCTGTGTGGCAACGATTCCCTCGACGTCGAGTTCGGCCGTCTCCTGTCCACCCCCATGCCGTTGTGCCATCCGCCGCCGGGCCCGGTCGATCAGGATGCGCCTCATGGCTTCGGCCGCCGCAGCAAAAAAGTGGGCCCGATTGGCAAAGCGCGGGTTGCGCGAAGCGATCAGCCGCAGCCAGGCTTCATGCACCAGCGCCGTGGGCTGCAGGGTCTGGGGGGCCCTTTCCCGCGCCATGCGATTGGAAGCCAGGGCCCTTAGTTCCTGATACACGACGACAAGAAATCGCTCCGCCGCCTCCGGCTCTCCGTTGCCGACCGCCGCGAGCAGGAGGGTGGCATCATTCATGCAAGCGATGGCGTCGCCGGGGAGCCCTGAGGCTCCGTCCGGTTCTGCGATGGAATGGCCGTGGCGTGCCCATGTCCTAGAAGACGCGGCTGACGGTGTGGGAATGTGGAGTGGCGAAAAGGACCGGCGCGGTTCATCGCCTGCCCTGCCACTGGTTCAAAGCGAGATTCGCCAGTGAAACGGCCAACGCCAGCGGAAATTTCTGATGAACACTCCGGTTTGCAACAACCAGCCCGTCTCTCCCTTACGCAACCGAGCCAAAGCGAACACGATGCACGGATCGTGCTCCGCGGAAACGACTCGCTCCTCCCCTCCGCCGGTTACTCTCCTCTGTCCGCGCATCGGCGGCAGACGGCCTAAGGAAGAGTCGGGACCTGACGACTTCGCATTGCTCGTAGCCCGTGCGCCCGATTTTACGCGAAGGGATTGAGCACGTTCACGCCTGACTTTTCAAAATCGGCGGTGTTTCGGGTGACCAGGGTCAGACCATGACGATGAGCCGTGGCCGCGATCTGGCTGTCCAGCGAGGGGAGAACAACCCCCTGCCGGTCCCATTTCGCTTTGAGCTGTCCCCAGATGTGGGCCGTGCTCGTGTTGTAACTCAGCACGCGTCCTTTCATGCAATCGCAGAGGCCAACCAGCCAGGCCCGCAGCTGCGCTTTGCGTTTACCGTCGGAGAGTCGCTCGATGCCCCGACGGAGTTCTCCGATCGTGATGGCGCTGATGTAGAGCTCGCTCTCGTGTTGCCGGAGCCATGCGACCACACGCTTTTCCGGCCTGGGTTTGGCTGGCTCGCTGAAAACATTGGTATCGACCAAAAAGCTCACAGTGAGAGCGGCCGCGAGTCGTCTCGCTCCCGGGGCGGAACCGTGAAGGAGCCCGGGCAGCCGAGGAGGAGATCCACCAGTCCCCGATTCGCCGGGCGGGTGACGCGGCGAAGCGACAGGGTGTCCTCGTCTTCGATCGTCACTTCGAAGTCGTCGCCGGGTGCCAGGTTGAGCCTCTCGCGGACCAATGCGGGGAGAACCAGCTGGCCTTTCTGGGAGAGGACCGTTGTCATGGTAAGATAATCTTACGCGTTGGATTCGCTTGGCAAGGCGAAACCGGGCTTCACCTTTGGGGGCTGTGTGTTCCGCGGGAGGACCCGGGTTCCGCGCTCGCTGGCTCGATTCGCTTGCTCCAGCCTTCGCTGGCCGAGGACGAAGACATCAACCTGACGTCTTGCGATTGATCCACGACGGGTAACCGAGCCGGTGCTTGTCGTCGAACCCCAGGACGAGCCTCGCCGCTGGCGGCCCCTGAGGGACTAGGCGTTGCCGGGCATCTTCTATTTTCGCCAGGAACATCACACCGTGTTCTTTCGGCGGCTCTCGAAGGGGCGGATCGGCGTCATCACCGTGCTGCATGGGAGCATGAATCTGCCCGCCCGGTTGCGTGAAGATCTGACCGTGGACTGAGGAGCATGGCGATTGGGCACCAGGGTTGAAAACGGCCGTCGACGTCGGGGTCGTCCTGCAATATCCAAACCATTTCGTCCCATCGTACCGCAGCGGCGGTCGCGGCCCGGACTAGAACGTGATCACCTGGTAGCCTTCGCGCTGGAGGGCGAGCACGCTGGGCAGTCCGGTGGTGCCGGGCACGGCGTTGGTGGTGATGCGGGCGAGTCCCTGATCGTCCGCGCCGAAGACGTCGGCGCAGCCGCACGAGACGCCGACCACGGTGTCGAGCACCTGCTTGTAGAGCGCATGGGCGGGATGACCGGCCTTGTTCAGCACCGCGGGCCAGCGCGTGCCGGCGCCGGCGAACAGCACCTGCACGGTCGCGCCCGCTTGCTTGAACTCGTGGGCGACGGCGAGGGCGTTGAAGACGCGGCCGAGGGCTTCTTCAGAGCCCGTGTTGGGATCGGAGAGGACGATGAGTGCGGTTTTCATGAGGGAGACGGACTTCTTTTTTGTTGTGGGTTGGAGATCCGGCCGAGGTATCCGGCCGAAAGTGACTGAGCTCAGGCGCGCGGCGCGTCGTGGCCGATCCAGTAGAGCGGGTAGCGGCCGGGGCGGGTGATGCGGTGAAACACCAGCGCCACAAGAACGACTCCGAGCGCGCCCAGCAGCGTGGGCGCGAGCAGGAAGCCCCAGTCGGGCTGCGTGAGGAAAACGATCACCGGGTTTGAACCCGCCGGCGCGTGGACCGTGCGCGTGGCAAACATCGCAAAGACGGCGAATCCGAGCGCAAGGCCCAGGGCCCAGGTGTGAGGGCCGAAGGCCTTGAGCAGGACGAGTCCGACAAGCGAGCTGATCACGTGGCCCGCGATCACATTGCGCGGCTGGGAGAACGGCGCCTCGGGCAGCCCGAAGAGAAAGACGCAGCTCGCGCCCAACGAGCCGAGGAGCAACGGCTGGCGCGTCGCCTGCGCCAGCACGCCCACGAAGGCGATGGCGAGCGCGGCGCCGAGGCTCGCCCGGACGATCTGATGCATCGGCAGGCGAGGCGGCAACGGGACGCGCTGACCGCAGAACGTTTCGAGGACCGGGATCATGGCTGCTTGGCGGCAAGCGCAGCCTCGAGTTCGGCGATGCGCTGCCGGAGCGGCGCGGCGGCGCGCTCGACCTCCTCGGCGGTGAATCGGGGCGTGATGTACTTCGGGCAGTTCCAGTCGAAACCGGTGACGCGCACGCGAAACAGCCGCTCGATCAGCCTCACCGGCACGCCATCAGGAGCGAGCTCGGCGGCCAGCGCCGGGTCCTCCTTCGCGGGGAGGATCGTCGCATGGCCGAGGAGTTTGAGGCGCTCCCGGCGCGCGTAGTCCATCAGGAAGAGCGCGACGCGGTCGTTGGCCGCGACATTGCCGGTGGTGAGGAGCTGACGGTTGCCCGAGAGATCGGCGAAACCCAGCGTGTGCGGATCCAGCACCTTCAGAAAGCCGCGCGGGCCTCCGCGATGCTGGAGGTAGGGCCAGCCGTCGGAGTTGACGGACGCCAGATAGAAACTGTCGCGGCGCTGGATGAAGACCTCCTCCTGCGCTCCCAACTCGTCCGGACCGGGCGCGGGAGGGATCTTCTGGGACCGGCCATACGACGCCTCCTGGGCGCGCAGGACATCGGGGGTGAACGTGGTGCTCAGGAAATGGTGGGCCATGGGAATGCAGAAATGTAGACAGACCTGTCTACCTCATCGCAAGCACAAAATAGACTGATCTGTCTATTCTCTTGCGACCACCCGGGGCGGGTGCAGACTGGAACCATGCTGGAACCGGAAGTTTCGTCCCCCAAACGCGAGCATCTGATGGCCACCGCGTGGCGGTTGTTCTACCGGGACGGCTTCCGTGCGGTGGGCATCGACACGATCCTCGCCGAGGCGGGCGTGGCGAAGATGACGCTCTACCATCACTTTGCCTCCAAAGAGGAACTGATCGTGGCGCTGCTGGAGAAACGGGACCGGGAACTCCGCGCGTCGATCGTCGCGACGGTCGACGCGGCGGGCAAGTCGCCGGCGAAGCGCCTGCTGGCGGTGTTTGATTGGCTGGAGGCCTGGTTCGGCAGCGCGGACTTCAACGGGTGCATCTTCATCCGCGCGTTGAGCGAGTATCCGGAGGCCACGCATGCGATCCATCGCACCGCCTGGAACCACAAGGAGGCGGTGAAGCAGATGCTCGCCCAGCTCGGCGAGGAAGCCGGGGCCAGGAATCCAGCGGCACTGGCGGAGACGCTGAGCCTGTTGATCGACGGCGCGATCGTCGCCGCGCACGGCACACGCGAGACCGGCTCGGCGCGGTCGGCGCGGGCGACCGCGGCCGCGCTGCTCAAGCTCGCCTCAGGCTGAATGTGGCTGGCAGCGCCCGGGCGCGGTCGTCGACGCCGGGGCGTCCAAAAGTGACTGAGAGACGACGCCCCCCATGGAATAAATCGCCGGGTGCTGGCTCTCACCTATGAATGAAAACAAGGATCCGCGTCGGGTTGTTCTCGTGCTGGGGTGTCCTCGCGGCTGGGTGGCCGCAGGGGGTGAGGGCCGGTGAAGCGTCGGCAGCGCCAATCGAGATCGGGCGGGTGTCGTGGGTGCGTGACTTGGACGACGGCCTGTCGCGCGCGAAGGCGACGGGCAAGCCGGTCTTTCTCCTTTTCCAGGAAGTGCCCGGCTGCTCTGGTTGCCAGCAATTCGGACGCGAGGTGCTGGCGGATCCGAGGATGGTCACCGCAATCGAAACCCATTTTGTGCCCGTCTTCATTCCCAACAATCAGCCGGGCAAGGCGGCGGAGGTGCTCAAGCGCTACGGCGAACCGGCGTGGAATTTTCAGGTCGTGCGTTTCCTGTCGGCGGACGGCAGGGACCTGATCCCGCGCGAGGACAAAGTCTGGACAGTGCCTGCCCTCGCCCGACGGATGGTAAGCAGTCTGGAAAAGGCCGGGGTGCCTGCCTCGGAGGCATTGCAGCTTCTAGCCGGACGATCGGCGGTCGCACCTTCTCCCCGGAAAAAAATCGCCTTCGCCCAGGCCTGTTTCTGGGTTGGGGAAATGCAACTGGGGCAGATCGACGGAGTCGAGCGCACCGAGGCCGGCTTTTTCGACGGCCGCGAAGTCACCCTGGTGGAGTACGATGCGCAACGGGTCTCCCTGCCCGATTTGGTCAAGGCGGCGCTGGCCCGGGACTGTGCGGATCGAATCTACGCTGCCACGCCGAATGACAAGTCGTCCGCCGAAACCGTCGCCGCCGGGCGTCGGGTGGGACTCTTGGATTCGAGCTATCGCGCCGCTCCGGTCGCAGATCAAAAGAGGCAAATCCAAGGAACGGCGGCCCAAGGCTGGGCCCTGACGCCGGAACAGGCGACCAAAGTGAATGCATTTATTCGCACCGATCCTGACCGGGCGGCGCGTTACCGGACGGATGGTCAGGCATCACGGAGCAGCCAGGGAGCGTCCGCTCCCTAGCTTCGGCGCTCCGACATTCTCACTTCCCCTCCCCCCGCGCCGTCACCGAGGCCGCAATCAAAGTGGCAAACGGAAGAGGCTGCGCGCCCGACCCTTGACACGCCAGCGCAGCCGCACGGGCACAGAATCGGTTGGGGTCGTGAGACGCTTGGGCCGGTCGAGTCAACGGTCACGACCTGAGGTCCCAGGCTCAGCCTTGGAGGGTGTTGAGGGCGACACGTCCTCTTTGCAGCCAAGCTCCGGAGCTTTTCCCGAGGAACGTTCGGGCGAGACCGAGACCGTCGTGCCATTGAAGTCGATGGTTGCCGCTCCGGCCTCCAGGCAGGGACTGCCCGGCAGGGGCCGGTCGTCAGCGTCCAGCCGGGGATCGCTCCGCACAAACTGACTCTGATCGAGGTCACAGTCCTCACATTCCGTCCCGGCCTGCCAGATCAGGTTCACGCCCGCGACCGAGTCACCGCCGAGGTGCAACAGCGCGACTTTCGAGATGCGGGCGAAAACATTGTTCAGGAGCAGCATGGCTTCGCCGCCAACGACACCGTAGGGGGAGTCGATCACCGTGTTGTTGAGAATGAGCACCGGCTCGATCAACGGAGAACCCTGGAAGTCCTGGCGGGTCCGCCCGTCCGCCGTCGCTCCGATCGCGGACATGGCATTCTGACGGAAGAGGTTTCGTTCGATCCGAATCGTGCGCCCGGTCCTTCCGGGGTAGTCGATCAACTGCACCCCGTCGCCGCCATTGCCGATGAAGGTGTTGCCGCGGATCACGATCTCCAGCACTTCACCCGTCGAATACGGATGGAGGCGTAACTCGAGCCCGTCGTCCCGATTGTCGCGGATCACGTTGTCCTCCACGACCGCGTAGCTTGCCCCATCCATGTCGATGCCGTCGTCACGGTTCTGTTCAAAGCGATTCCCCCGCACGATCGCTCCGCCGCTCTCGCAGCTCAGCGCGTCCCGATTCTCCCGGAAGTGGTTGTTCAGGACCTGCACCTGTCCGCGGGTGAGCACACCGTGATCTCCTTGCCGGAAGGTGAAGCCGACGACCTTGGTTGCGAAGGTGACACCCTTGGCGATGGAGAGAATCGGGCCGGAACCCTTCTTTCCGTCGGTCGAGCCTCCCAGAAGGACGGTGCGTTCGATCATCCCCAGGTCGCCGGTGGTGAAAAACTCGGACGCGAGCGTGATGTCCTTGCCCTCGATGTGGAGCGATTCCCGGTAGGTGCCCGGTGAAACCAACACGGTGTCACCGGTGACTGCGGCGTCGATGGCGGTCTGCAGGGTGGCATGGTCCTGGGGCACGCGAAGGACGGCGGCGCCAACGGCGAGCGGAAGCATGGCGGCGAGGCCGGCCGCGCGGGTAAGGGAAACCATGGGTGTTCGAGCAGTTCCGAGAAAAGGATACGCCCCGGAGCGGCTAGCCGACCGGGGCGGCGGGAAGGGTGCGACCCTCTAGAAGCGGTAGTCAAGGCCGACGGTGTATTTGGCACCGCTGTAGCTGATGTCCTCCGGGAAGAGCTTCGAGCCCGTGTACGACACCTGGGGCCGGTTGGTGAGGTTGGCGCCGGTGATGGAGATGCTCAGGTTCTGGGTGAACCGGTAGCCAATCTCCGCATCCACCGCTTCGCGGGCGGAAAACCACTCGTCGGTGTCGACTGAATCATCGAGCCCCTCAATGTACTCCGCGCGGTAGCGGTAATCGAGACGGGCGCGGAATCTCCCCCACGCATACGAGAGCGAACTGGTGAACAGGTAGTCGGAAAAGCCCTCCAGGGGAAGATCGTCCGCCTCGCGCCCCGGCACCTCCGCCTTGCTGTCGGTGAAGGTGGCGCTGAGGTCGACGGCCAGGCCCTTGAACGGACCAGGCAGGAAGACGAGGCGCTGCCGCGCGATCAACTCGATACCCTTGTTCTTCGCACTCGGGCCGTTCAGCGGCTGGTTGTAGATGTTGGCTCCGCCGGTGACGGGGATGGGATTGCCTTCGGCATCGAGGGTGTTGAAGCGCGTGGTCTGCGTAAAGGTGAAGTTCTTGATCTCCTTGGCAAAGAGCCCAACGGAGTAAAGCCCGCCGTTTTGGTTGTACCACTCCAGTTGCACATCGAAATTCTCGGACTCCATCGGCTGGAGATTGGGATTGCCGTCGCTGATGGTGATGACGCCGGCGACCGAGACACTCTCCTGCCGGCCGCGCGAGATGTCGTTCAAGCTCGGACGACCATAGCTGCGGTTGTAGCTCTCGCGCAGGATGAGGTTGGGCGCCAGCTCATGGCGCAGGTGGAGACCGGGCAGGAACACGTCGTACTTGGCACCACTCGTGCGCGGGACGGTGGAATAGACATTGCCGCTCGAGGTGGCGGTCGTGACCACTCGCTTGTTGGTGCGGCTGAATTCGTTCTGCTCCCAGCGCACCCCGCCGATGACGGTGTGCCGGCCGAACCGGAATGTATCCATGACATAGCCCGCCGTCGTCTCCTCCTTCGCGGAATAGTCCGCGAGATTGGCACTGTTGAATGAACCGGGCTGCACCGTGTTCCAGTTGACCGTGCCGAGGGTGGCCCGCGCCGCAGTCGGGTCGACCTCAAGGTGACGCTGCTGGGACGGGAATGACTCGATCTTGTTGGAGTCCGGAATCAGCCGGGTCACCCGATCGAATGGAAACGACTGAGCCGCCGCCGAGTTGGCCGTGATCTGGTAGCTGACCTGCTCGCGCTCGAAGGTCGGTTCGCTGCTGCGGTACTTGACGCCAAACTTAAGCGCATGCGTGGCGCGGTCGCCAATGAACGTCTTTTCGTAGTCGACCTGGGCGCCATAGACATCCTCCTCCTTGGTCTGCGCCCTCAGGATGAGGTTCGTCGGACCCTGGCGCGCGTAGGAGAAGTCGGTCGGGCTCAGGCCGTTGATGATCGAGATATGAGGCTGCAGCCGGTTGCTGGCGTCGTACTCCATCACGTAGTAGCCGGCGGTCACCGGATCGAGGCGGATGTTGAACTCATTGAAGTTCGGCGTCACGTTCGTGCTCGTGGCGTAGTTGAGAGCGTAGGACAGGACGGAGGTGTCGCGTTCATGCCGTCCGCCAAACGCCCATGACCAGAGGTCATTGTGGGAGTCGTCCAGCGTGCCGATGTAGCCAAGCGTGGAACGGCTGCCGCTGGAGCCGGGAGTGCCGCGGCCGCGCGAGCCGTCAGGGCTGAGCGAGGCATAGGTCTTGCGTCCGCCGGCCTCGTCCTGAAACCGGGTGTCGATGTCCCAGTCCGTCTCGTAGGTTTGCGACGTCTGGTCGTAGTGGCTGAAGTAGGGCCGGAAGTAGAAGGAGTTGTGCTCGTCGAATCGGAAATCCACCGAACCGTCGAAGCCCCAGGCGCGCGTGTCGCGGTAGCTGCGCTCCATGTGACTGGCTTCAAGGAACTTTGTCGGCTGCGTCAGGTTGAGCGAGGGATTGGTCGCCGGGGTTACCACCACCCAGTCCACATCCGCATTTTCCGAATACCGGTTGGTCTCGTAGCGGGTCGCGGTGAAACTGATGCCAAGGTTCTTCTCCCGGCCGAGGACGCTGAAGAGGTCCGAAAAGGTGGCGCGGAGATTGTTCCCCCACTTGCCGGAAAGGTCATTGTAGGAACCGGCGCCGACGATCCGGTACTCACGGCCATCCCGCTGGAACGCGCTGCGCGAAATCACATTGATGATGCCGCCCACCGCGTCACCGTCGCGGTCCGGCGTGGCGGCCTTGATCACCTCGATGTTGGTGATGCCGTCACCCACGAGCTGCTTCATGTCAGCGGAGCGGTCGGTTCCCCCTCGGTTAGGCAGGCGAACGCCATCAATTTGGAACGAGTTGAGCGCGCCGGGCACGCCGCGAAGATTTACGTCGCTGGGGGACCCGTCCTGGTCCTCGTCGACGCTGATGCCCGGCAGCCGTTGCAGGGCGTATCCAGGATTTCCACCGATCATGTTGCCGAAGGTCTCCTCGGACACGATGTTCACGATACCGGAGGCGGTTTTCTGCTGGTTGATCGCCAGCGCCTGGCCACGCGCCGCCTCCTTCACCTCGAATGCGGCGAGTTGCAGCACACGGCTGCCGAGGCCGACGTTCACCGTCACGCTTCCTCCTGGTACGGTGGTCACTTCGCGGGTGGCCGAGTCGAGGCCGACATAGTCGACCTGCAGGTTGACAACGCCGACCTGTACCGACGGGAGCGAAAAACGGCCGTCCTGATCGGTATAGTCTGACAGGTTCGTGCCGCGCACCGCGACAATCGCTCCCTGGAGTGAACGGCCGCTGGATTCGTCAAAGACGCGACCGGTGATCATACCGGTGGCGGGCTGGGCAGGCAGTCCTCCCGCAAACAGAGGCACGAGCACCGCCAGGCGCGCCACTCGGCGGAGGCTGCGGAAGAAGGAAGCAAGGGAGGTCATGGTCAGGCGTAGGTTTCCGGGTGATGGAAGGAATCAAGGTTCGGAGGCGGCCCACGGCTCGGGGACTCGGACCCCGACGCCTTGCGACGCGACCAAACTGAGCGGATGCCAGTTTCCCCCAAACCGGGCGTTTTAACCATCACCCGGCGGGGTGGGAAGGTGTCACGATTTCGTGTCGGATCCCGGCACATGACCGACGCGGCAATGTAACCCAATTGATGCGTCCGTGGCTTGAAACCAGCAGCTCCCTTTCGGGAAATCTCTGCCTTTCGGAATGCCATGTACGCGTCTCCGCCCCTGCCGATGCCGTCTCTCTCTGTGCTCATCGTGGATGGCCATCCGCTGGTGCGTCTCGGCCTGTCGACCGCCGTTTCACGCCAACCGGACATGCGGGTGGCGGCCATGGCGGAGACCGCAGCGCGTGCTCGCCTGCTCTTCCGCCGGCACCGTCCCGACCTTGTCCTGATGGAGTTGAGGCTTCCCGACCTAAATGGGTCCCGCCTGACGCAGGCGCTCCTGGATGAATTTCCCGAGGCCCGAGTGGTGATCGTGTCGAGCGACGATGGGGACGAGTCGATTCACCAGGCCCTGCAAGCGGGGGCGATGAGTTATCTGTTCAAAACCGTCGCCGAGGAGGAGCTGCTTCACGCCATCCGCGAGGTGCACGCCGGCCGGCGCTATCTCCCCCAGGTCGTCACCGCCCGTTTGCACGAGGGTCGAGACCGAGCGCCACTCACCCGCCGCGAAACGGAACTGTTCGACCTTCTGGGAAAAGGGCTGAGCAACCGCGAACTCGGACGCGTGCTCGGCATCTCGGAGGACACCGTCAAGACCCACCTCAAGAGTCTCTTCCGTAAGCTGGACGTCTCGGACCGCACCGAAGCGGTGCGCGAGGGCCTCCGCCGCGGGTTCGTGCAACTGCTGTAGGGTTCGCTCCGGGCCACCCGGTGGTTCCGGACGCGGGACGATGCTCCGCGGCTGTTTGCGGTCATAGGCGGCTCCACCCAGGCGCTGCTCCTTGTATCCATCTTCATCGCGGGGTTCGTGCTGCTTTCGTCCCTCGGATTCAAGTTCAGCCAATGGCTTCTGGTCGCAGGGCTGTTTGCGCATGGCATCTTTGATTTCTTCCACGGCCACGTCATCACCAATCCGGGCGTGCCCGTCTGGTGGCCGGACTCCTGCGTGAGTTACGACACACGGCGTCCGCGTTTCTGGCCTGGCTGCTGTGGCGCCGCGGTTCGCGGAAGAAAGCAACCTGATCCTTCGCTCGCCAGGGAAGCAGTCCAGAGTCGAGGCCGGCGTATCCAATTCTACGCGAATCGACCCGTACCCACGCCAAGGAACCCAAGAACCGCGATTGAACCACGGAACTCGCAGACGCATGAGGTCGTTAGGAGAGCGAGCACCTCGCCAAGAAGGTGCGGATCCCTTGCTCGATCCCTTCACGTGACTCGCCCACCCCACCAGCTCCAGGCTTGACTTGGCATAAATTCATGTCACTCTCTGTGACATGAATAATTCCACCGCGCGCTCCTATCACAGTCCGCTGCGTGCCGCCCAGGCCCGTGAGACGCAGGAGAATATCCTGCAGGGCGTGGCCACGTGGATGGAGCGCAGGCCCGAGGAGGAGTTCACGCTCGCCGGCATCGCGAAGCTGGCCGGTATCGAGCGCCGCACGGTCTTCCGGCACTTTCCCACCAAAGAGGCCCTGCTCGGGGCCTTTTGGGTCTGGATCAATCACAAGGTCACCGCGAAAACCCTGCCTACGTCGTTGAGTGAATTGCTGGAGGCACCGCGTGACACCTTTGCCCGGTTCGATGCAGAGGAGGGACTGATTCGGGCCAGCCTGCACACCCGCGCAGGGCGCGAGATGCGTCTGGCAAGCGTCCCGGCGCGGCAACAGGCCTTTAGCGAGGCTCTCAGCGAAGTCACCCGTTCGGCAACCGCCGCCGAGCGCCGGAATTTGGAATGCATCGCCCACGTTCTCTACAGTGCGGCGGCTTGGGAAACGATGCGCGACTACGCCGGTGCGACCGGCGCCGAGGCTGGCGGCGCCGTGTCTTGGGCGCTGACCATTCTGGCCAACGCGGTCCGCTCGGGCGCCTCGCCCACCGATGGGAAGCGCCATCCGTCCGCCACCGCAACCCCTTCTTTGGAGGAAACCTAACATGTCATCCGTCACTGTCACCACTCCCGCCCAGGCTGATTCCGTCTGGGTGGTCGGCGATCGCATCACATTTCTGGGCGAGGTGCCTGGCACCGCCCTTTCCCTGCTTGAGGTCGAGGTCCCGCCCGGGTCCGGCACCCCTCCCCACACCCACGCCTCACCGGAGCTCTTCCGCGTACTCAGTGGCGAAGTGACCTTCGGGATCTTCGCCACGACGCCTCCACATGAGGTGGTGGCCCGGGCCGGCACCGTCGTCACGGTCCCCCCCCACGCGGCCCACAACTACCGGAACACCGGCAGCCAGGCGGCCGCGATGACCGTGGTGCTCGACCGTTCCATGGTGGAGTTCTTTCGCGACCTCGGTCGTCGTCAGGCACCCGCCGGCGGCCCACCCTCGGAAGCCGAAATCGCCGAGGTCATGGCCGCTTGCGTCCGGCACCAGATCAGGCTCCTGCCAAGCCCGCCTCCGTAAAACGATCGTCCCTGCCCAGAAGCTCAACTCACGTTCCCTTCCACGCATGCAAACCACGGCCATTCCTTTCACCCGCCTCGATCTGATACTCACCCGCTGGATGGCGCGCCATGGCGTGCAATTCCTCCGTCTCAGCATGGGTCTCGTGTTTCTCTGGTTCGGCGGACTCAAGTTCTTTCCCGGCCTGAGCCCGGCCGAAGACCTGGCAGGTCGGACCATCGCGATGATGACATTCGGATTCATTCCGGCTTCCGTGTCGCTGCCCCTGCTTGCTATCTGGGAGGTTACGATCGGGATCGGCTTCCTCGCCGGCCGGTGCTTGCGGGTGACGGTCCTGCTGATGGCGGGGCAAATGCTCGGCACGGTGACGCCGCTGTTCTTTTTTCCGCACGAGACGTTCAACGCCTTCCCCTTCGCTCCGACACTGGAAGGCCAGTACATCATCAAGAACATCGTTCTGCTCAGCGCTGGCCTTGTCCTCGGTGCCGTGGTCCGCGGCGGCCGGCTGGTCGCGGATCCGGAGTCCGCTGTTCCCTCCCGTCCGGCCGATGATCGCGCCTAGCATCCGCTCGAGGAAACGGGCTTGAATGCACGGATCAACGGCTTAACCCAGAAATCCGTTCCTCTCGCGGGCCGAATCTGGCCCGCGTCCCTTCATGTTCATCGGACACTATGCGGTCGCCCTGGCCGCCAAACGTGCCGCCCCGAAAGCCTCGCTGGGCGTGTTGTTCGCCGCCACTCAGCTGCCCGACCTGGTCTGGCCGGGCTGCGTGCTGACCGGGCTGGAGCACGTTGCCATAGCTCCAGGGATCACCGCCTTTAATCCCTTGGATTTCACGTCCTACCCGTGGTCGCACAGCCTTCTCATGGTGACCGCATGGGGGCTCGCGGCCGGTCTTTGCTACCTGGCGTGGACCCGGGATCGCGCCGGTGCCGTCGCGGTGACCCTGCTGACCGTGAGCCACTGGGTGCTCGACTGGATCACGCACCGTGCCGACCTGCCACT
>JAEUGZ010000183.1 GCA_016794725.1 Opitutaceae bacterium
CGTGAGCCCACTACTTTCCCTCCTCCACCCCAACCACGGATGTTCACGCGAAGCCGCTAAGTCGCGAATTCGATCTCCAAAACCAGCCCCTGATCCTACTGCTCGATTAAACTCCGCCACCCACCACCCACGAACTCCTCCTCCCCCTTCGCGCCTCCGCGCCTTCGCGTGAGCGCCTCCGACTCCGCCCCTCAGCGTGAGCCCACCGCTTTCCCTCCTTCGCCCCAACCCCGGATTCTCACGCTAAGTCGCGAATTCGATCTCCTAAACCAGCCCCTGATTCTACTGCTCGATTAAACTCCGCCACCCACCACTCACGAACTCCTCCTCCCCCTTCGCGCCTCCGCGCCTTCGCGTGAGCCCCTCCGTCCACCGCCCCTCCGCGTGACGCCAAGGCATCATTTCGGGCGAGCAAGAGCCTGCTGCAACGCCCGATCGTAGGTGCTCTGAAAGCGATTGCCGCTCACACCCGGACCCGGCGGTGCTATCGTCGCAAAATTCTCCCACTGCGAGGCAGAGAGCAGGGGACGGGCCCGATCAAGAACCTGCTGCCATTGCGAGGACGTCAGGAGAGAAGTCTGCACCGCTTTACCGTCGGCAACGACGGCATCAAACAGCGCCACCACCCCCTCCACCTGCGCAAGGGTCAGGGGCTGACCGACCCGCGACGCGAATCCTGCATAGCTGGCGACGTAAGAGCGGGCGTCGCCCAGGCGGTTGTAGTCCTGCAGGACCGACACCGCATCAGGGCCCAGAAGTGACTTCAACGCTCCGATAAATGCCTTTTCGGCCTCATCGCGACGCGCCTTCCAGGCCGCATCGCCGCGGGCAAACCCCTGTTTCTTTGCGACGGCACTGAGGTCGAGCATCTCCATGTCCCACTTCACCATCTCATCGATGAACGCCTCCTCCTGATCGAACGAGAGCGTGCGCTTGCGGAAAAAGGACGCGTAGTCCGCCCGGTGCTGCAACCGTCGCCGCTGTTCGTGAAGAACCTGCAGGCTGGGGATGCTTTCCAAGAGCTCCTTCCGTCGCTCTTGCGACGCCCGGGCCTGGTCAGCCAGGTGTTTGAACGAAGCCGAGTCGCTCCCAGGAAGTACTGGGACTGAGTTTGGCACCCGGGTCGTTCCCGAGCCACCCGCCGCACTGGGATTGGCGGATGGCGAAGTGCGTCCAGTTCCCTCCGGACGCGCGAGCGAATGCTGCAGCCGAGCACGGAGTTCACGCGCACTCATCCAAAGTTGGCCGGCAGTGAAGCCGGCTATCAGGGTCACACCCCAAAGAACTCCGGCAAGCAGGCGCAGCTTCATGGCGACTCCTCCGGCGACGGCCCGCTGCGACAGAGGCCCAGATTCCGCAAGGCAGATCGTTCACGAATTCTAGCCATCGCCACCCTGTATCTGATGATTGAATTCACGAGTTCGAAGCGGAGTAACGTTGCTTTGCACTCCGTCATGGCAATACTCCGCCCTTTCCAAGCTCCTGCGCCCGCCGCAGCACTTCCAGGGCGACAACGTCCTGAAGCTCGCGCATCTGCAGTGACGAAAGCACCCCGCGGAGCCGGGATTCCACACGTCCCCAGACGGCTGCTCCGTCCCTGTCTTTCAGGGCGTCCCGGAGCGCATCCTGCACCAGCACAGCCTGCTCCGGTCGAAGGGCGTCACCGAGAGACGCGGCCCGACTCGCCAGCGACTGGGTCATCGGCTCTCCTCCCCCGATGCGAGCGGTCTCCCGCATCCGGGCCAGCCCTCGTTCTCCGATCAGAGGCAACAAGGCTGCTTCGCGTTCCGATTTCGTCATGAACTCGCCCGCGTGTAACAGGCCCACTCCGGGAACGTGTTTTCCCTGCGATCCCAAAAGCAACGACTCCACGGCGGCGATTTGTGATGCACTCAGTCCCAGTTCACGGAAGAGCGGTCCGTAGGTCCCGCGTATCCTGGCCAATTCCGCTCCGACCAGCGCTGCGTGCACGTCGGGGTGGGCCGCGAGGAACGCATCTCCTCGCTGGCGTTCGGCCGCGAACGGATCTTCATTCCCTGCTCCCGCCTGCATGGGTGACCGGGGCGGGGCGACCGGAGAGACGCGTGTTCCGGTGGATACGGACGATCCAAGGCGTGTTTCCTGGTTCTCTCTTTCGCTCGATTGCCGTGCGAGTTGGCTTCTCGCTGCTGCGTACGAGCGCCATTGAACCGCGGTGACCGCCAGGGTCAGTCCTGCGGCCACAGCTGCAGAAGTGGCGAGCTTGTTCATAAAAAATGACGCCATCCAGGCAGTAACACCTGTCATGGTCGCCCCCGCCACCGCTGCTCCTTGGGACACACTCGCGACAAGTTCGGTCGGTGCCGCCGCACGGGCATTTTGGGCGATCGAGAGCCCAAGGGAGCCGGCCGAAACGCCCACACCCCTTCGTCGCAGGATGCCTTGGAGCCGACTCAGCGCTCGTTCAACGCGCATCCGCGCCGCGTTCTCACTCAGGCCGATCTGACGAGCAATGTCCGAAAAACTGCGGTCCTCAAAGTAACGCTGAACGATCGCCGCGCGGTCAGCGTCGCGCAGGTCATCCAGTGCCTCGTCCAGTAGGGGATAAATCTCAGGTACCACCACCGAGGCACCGCCCTCCGAAAACGTTCCCCCTTCGGCGGCCGCAGAGGCTTCTCGCGCGGAGCGACGCTGTTCCGCGCGGCGCAGGTTCGACGCTGCCCAGCGGGTGCTGCTGTGAAGCCAGGCGGCCAAAGCCGGATGTCGCGCCAACTGGCGCGCCTTTCTCGCCGCGTCAATGAACACCATCTGGGTTATCTCCTTCGCCCGATGCACGTCACCCTGGCTGCGACGCAGCGCCGTGGCATAGACCGCATTGATATGACGCTCGACGAGACGCGTGAACGCAGCCTGGGAACCCGATTCGAGATAGTCGCGCAGCAGGTCGGAATCATCGTTCATGGCGTCGTCCATCCTACTACATCCGGACAAGGGCCAATCCGCACAGCAAGTTCAGGAGGGAGCACCTCCCCGAAACTAACGCATTATTTTTACAACAATTACTTCTCCATGTCCTTACCTGCCGCACCGCCTTTTCCGGCCGATACTGGCCTAGCCAACGGAGGAGCTAGAGTCGGCGGAGTTAATGCATTATTATTGCAATAAATAAAACGAGGGGGTAATTCGTGGGTATGCCCATCGAACCCACCGCCAATCGCGCACAAGCTAAGCCAGTACCGAGTCCTTCGTCCCAGGTTCAAAATCGGACCCATTCCAAAACGGAGGTCGCACGCCAAGGCGTGGCGGTGCGAAGGGTGTGGGGAAATGAAGAGATCGCGGCGGAAGTGGTGGATTGCGGGTACCAACTTCACCTACAAACGGGTCCCGGCCTACTGGAAACGGTCTACGAGGTCGCGATGGCCCATCTCCTCGAGCAGCGCGGTCTCAAGGTCGAACGTCAGATCCTCGTTCCGATCGAACTCTTCGGAACGCGCTTTGACGAGGGGTTCCGCGCGGACCTGCTGGTCGAAGGCAAAGTCCTGATTGAACTAAAGTCGGTCGAGACCCTCGCACCCGTGCATGCGAAACAAGTCCTCACGTACCTCCGACTTCTCAACCTATCCCTTGGGTTTCTCATCAATTTCGGAGACGCACGCTATAAAGACGGCATACACCGCATCGTGAACCAACACCCAAACGACGGACCGTTCACGCGAAGCCGCTAAGTCGCGAATTCGGTCCCCGAAACCAGACCCCTGATCCAACTCCCGCCTCCCCCTTCGCGCCTCCGCGCCTTCGCGTGAGCCCCTCCGACTCCGCCCCCACAGCGTGAGCCAAGGGCTTTCCCTCCTCCATCCCAACACTAGATTTTCACGCGAAGCCGCGAAGTTGCGAATTCGATCTCCGAGTCCAGACCCCGGATCCTACTGCTCGATTCATCTCTACTGACCACCACCCACGAAATCTCCCTCGTCCCCCCTTCGCGCCTCCGCGCCTTCGCGTGAGCCCCTCCGACTCCGCCCCTCAGCGTGAGCCCAGCGCCTTGCGTAGCACCGGCTCCATCACATCCGCCTGGCGCATGAAACCGAGGTCGCTGGCATGCGAGGCATCCGTCGCCCCCTCATGGTCATCGCCATACAGGTGGTCGCCCTCGATGTAGAAAAGGCCTTTCACCCCCTCCTTGAGCAGCGCCGCATACACGGCCTTCAGCGCGGCGTGGTTGTCATCGTGGAACTTCTCCTTCGCCGGCGTGATCCAGGAGTTGGTGAACCGGCGGTCTTCAACCAGTACAATCGGGGTCTTCGGCTTCGCCTGGCGCAGCTGACGCACCAGCGGCGCGCACTTGGCCGAGACCTGGTCGGCCGACATGTTCGGGAGGCAGTCGATGACGTACACGGCCGCGTCGATATCGACCAGGAAGTCGCCGACTTCCTTGTCCATCCGGCCATTCCCCGAGAATCCCAGGTTCACCACCGGTCGATCGAACCGGCGGCCGAGGATGGCCGTATGGACCATGCCAGGACGAGACGCACAGGCGCCATGCGTGATCGAAGTGCCATAGAACACAATCGGCTTGGCGCGCGGAGCCAGGCCCGTAAACGTGGCCCCCTTCGGCACGCCAATGCTGAGCGAATCAACACCGTTGTAGAGCGGCAGGTACGCCGCGTACTCGCGCTCGCCCGGGGCCAGGTCCTTGATGATCTCCACCTTCATCTCCTGCGTGGCGGGCCGCGTCACCCCGACCCACTTCCACACACCCTTGGCATCCCGGGCATACAGATCAACGCCGCTCACCCCGGTCGCCGGCATGTGCGGCATGGCCAGTCTGTCCTTGAGCAACCGGTAGTTCACGTGGATCGACGACGCGTTGGTCTTGAATCGCACCATCATGCCCGCGGAATCGCGGCTGAGGTTCCAGACATTCGTGGTGACGCGCCCCTCCGCCTCGGCCGGGAGCCGATCAAACCACCGCAACCGCTTGCGCTCCGTCCACTCGCGTCCCTCCACCCCCCACGTCGTCACATCATGCCAGGCGAGGTTATCCTCGGCCGCCTTCGCCGCCTTGCTCGCCGCCATGGTTGGATCCATGCGGGAGGTATCGGGTGGCGGGGTCGCCGGAGTTTGGGCGAAAAGGGAAACGCCGCTCGCAAGAATCAGGGTGCAAAACCAACGCTGGGGTGAACGCATAAGAAAGAAGATCAAGACGCATCACCACGGAACCAGACCGGGCAGCGCCAACCGGCACGAGCCTCCACCCCCCGCCCCTCGCGACTCAAGCCAATTGTCATGCACAGCATGGCAGAAGTTGAATGTCATCCGACGGATGACACTTCCCCGGAGCAATGATCTGCTGCATCGATCCAGGTGTCATCCGCGGGATGACACTTGGATCAGGGCAATTCGTAGACTTCGACCAGCGCAATGCCCGATGCGCCCAGGGGCCCGTTCACCACCAGGGTGTAATTTCCGGGAACCACCGTGATGACACGGGCCGCGTCCCGACTACCCTCGGCGAGCGCAAAGGCGCCGGCGGAAGCCGCCGCCTGCCGCACGGACGCGGGGTCGGGCTGGAGGTTCCAATCCTCGTTTTCCGCCACCACCCGCCCCGCCTCGTCCCTTACCTCAAGCCTCGGATTGGCCAGAGGCGCGCCCACTCCAAACGCCGCCAAGCCTGGTCCGACCGCTCGCACGAGCAGGCGCTTGGGCACGGGACCGCGCACCGCGACACCCGGGATCGCCGCTTCTCCACCCACCCCCACCATTACTCGCGCCGAAAGGTTCACCAGCCGATCCGCACGGTTGTCGTATTCATAAAGCTCGATCAGGCCGACGCCGACACCCGGCTTCTGATTGGCGAAATCGAACTCACCGTTGAGCGAAACCGTGTAGGCCCCCGGGTCCAGTTCGATCACCATCGCGGCATCCTTGCTCCCCGCATCGAGGGGAAACGCGCCGGCCGCCACAAAGTCCGACGCCTTGGCCGCAAGGTAGGAGAAAGGAAAGGCATCCCACCCATCATTGTAACCGACGGACCGTCCATCCGCGGTGAGCACCGAGATCTGGACCCCGGTCAAGGGAGCCTGCACCCCGAAACGCCGCAACGCCGGACCAAGGCCACGGATGAGGAGGCGGCGCTTGTTGGGACCAGGCACAATAAAACCGGCAAACAGACCCTGCTCCCCGGCCGTATAGAGCGACCCCGGCCCCACCCACGCCCGCGCGCTCAGATTGATGAAACGGGAGGTATCATCGACCGTCACCACCATGGGCTCGGCCACGGTGGCGTTGCCGAAGCGGTCGCGCACCGTCACGGTGTAGGCGCCCGCCATACCCGGCGTCGCGGAGTTCAGAAAGAGCGGTCCATAGGTAAAGGCGAGAAACACGCCATCCTTGCGCCATTCGTACGAGGGCGTGTCGTAACGCTCCGTCCCCGCGGTGACCGCAAGCACGATGTCCCGGCCGGACTGCGCCGAGATCGCGCGCGGCTGATTCAGAATCTGCGGCGGACGGGCGAAAGGCGCCTCCTCGACCACGACCCGGGCGGTGATCGAACCCCGGGCGTTCACCATCACGACGGTCTGCACGCCGGGAAAATTCACCTCCCTCCGATCGGGTCGCGGCTCCCCGCCAAGAACCCCCGCCCCTCCCCAAAGGTAGCTCACCCGGCCCGATCCGCGAACATTCGCCTGAAGCTGGTATGCCGCTCCAAATTCCGAAACCGCCGCGCTTGCGGTCAACCGCGCGTCGCGCGGAGCCTGGGTGCCTTCGGTCGCGACGTCATTCAAACGCGCCAGAAACGGTCGCAGGGTCCGATTGCGGAAAGTCATGTCGCCAGCCACCAGAATCCTCCCCGAGGAAGTCAGCCGCAACTGGCGCACCGTCGAACCGTCGTTCCGCACCAGCACCGCTCCGCCGATCGTCGGATCCGTCGCACCGCCTGCCGTCAGCCGGACCAGCGCCCGCCGGGTGAACTGCGGCCCGCCCACCGCGTCAAACCGGCAGGCCAGCAGCGTCCGTCCATCCGGATAGAACCACGCCCGGCTCCAGTAACGCGCGCCCGTTTCGCTGACCGGCGGCGGGGCGGCCTGGTAGGCGGGGTCAGGGTCGCCAGTGTCGAGGTAACGCTGGCAGTACTGGAGGACCGTCGGCTCGATTTGGTGAAACGCCTGATAGCTGCGCGTACCCGCTGCCATGATACGGCCGTCGGCCAGCACCAGCAGCGCATCCGTTTCATAGGGCGAAAGGGTGCCGAACCCGGGCTCGGCGTCGAGAGGCGGCACCGCGAGCTGGCGATCCACGCTCCCGTCGGAATGAAACCGGACCGGGCCCGCCTGCGCGGAACGGCCGGCATAGGACCCTCCCGCCACGATCTTCCCATCCGGAGCCAGGGCCAGGGTATGAAATAGCACCCTCGCCACGCCCGCCGTCTCCGGCACCTCGCGACCTGAGAAACCGGCATCCACCGTTCCGTCGGGCAACAGGCGCCAGATGCGGCTGGACCCATTGGCCACCACAATCTTTCCATCCGCCTGCACCTTGATGTCGCGAATCCCTCCGCCCGTCGCGATCACGGCCGGCGCTGAAAATGTGGGATCGATCCCACCGTCATCGCGCAGACGCACCAGCCGGGGGATATTCTGGCCGTTGACCTGCGAAAACCGGCCTCCGGCCAGCAAGCGACCGTCCGGTTGCAAAGCCAGGGCATCGACTTCCGCCGCCGCGAACTCCGAAGGAGCAGCCGTCACCGTGACCGCCGCAAAGCCCGGATCCTCCACCCCCTCCGCCCGGAGGCGCACCAGGCGTCCAGTCTGCCCACCGGCCACCAGCACACGATCGCCCGGGAGGGACAGCAGCGCCGTGGGCGGACGCGTCACGGCCGCGTGCGGATCAAAGGTCTCGTCCACCACGCCCGGTGTGCTCGGCGGCATCACGGTCAGGCGTACCGGTGCGCTGGTCGTCGTGCCGTGTGCGTTGGCCACAACGACGGTGTAGTCGCCGGTGTGCGACGCCTGCAGCTCGGGAAACCCTAGGACAGGACCGTCGCCACCCGGCACCGGCACTCCCTCGCGAAGCCAACGATAGGTCATTGGCTCCGATCCAGACACCTCGACCTGCAGGTAGGTCGCATCTCCGACTTCCCCCGTCACAGGTTCAATTGCGCTGACCACCGTTGGAGGGAGGGACGCGAGCGCGGAGGTCTGAACGATGCCCTGCTCGCCCACCGCGACCACGGCCGCGGGCGAACTCGTCACCGCCCGCAGCCCAGCCGGATGGGCCGTGGCCCGGGTCGTCCAGGTCACGCCATCGGGCGAGGTGACCACGCGACCCGCGTCACCGACGGCAACAAAGAGTCCGTTGAAGAACGTCACGCCGCGCAGCGTCGTCACGGTTCCGGCACTACCCGGGGTCCATGTCACGCCCTCCTGCGAAGTGAGCGTGGCGCCTCCCTCGCCCACCGCCACAAAACGCCCGCGGCCGAAGGCCACGCCTTCGACATTGCGAATCGTTCCTGGGCTTCGCACCGAGTAAGCGGGGAGGTTGTCACCGGAAACGGCGATTCCTTCCTGCCCCGCCAGCACCGTCAGACCCATGCCGAATGCGACCCCACGCCACCATCCGCGCGCTGGTGTGGCGCTCTGCAACGTCCAGGGCGCCAGCGGTTGGGTGGTCTGCGCCATCGCGCCGGCTTCACCCACCGCGAGATAGACGGAATTGAAGATGCCCACGCCGTTCAATCGCTCCCAGGGGCCCACGGTGCGCGTCGTGCCAATCCGTTTCCATTCGATCCCGTCATGCGACACCAGCACGGTCGCTTGATCGCCCACCACCACGAAGAGTCCGTTGTCGTGCGCCACGCCGAGCAACCACGCCGTGGTGCCACTCGTTCGGGCGGTCCACACGCGTCCGTCCGGTGACGTGAGGATTGCCCCGTTTTCTCCCACCGCAACAAACTGGCCACCGCCGTAGGTGACTCCCCACAGCGTTTCCATTGTGGGCGTGCCGACCGTCGACCACGTCACCTGCGCCTGCAGATTCGCCAGCATGCAAACAAGCCCAAGAAAAACCATCATCCCTTTAGCCACGACACCAGAAACTACGCGCGATTGGAAGAGCGGCAACCTTCCATTCCCGCCCTTCCTCAATCGAATACCCACCAACGGCATCCCACGGCCTGCTCACTGCTCAGTCCAGCAGAAGTTGAGTGTCATCCGCCAGATGACACTGCGTCGGAGCAGTGATCAGCTGCGCCGATCCAAGTGTCATCTGCGGGATGACAGTTGGGTTGCGCGGCCAACGGGATGTCGCAGCGTGCGCCTACCTGCGCGCGCGGTAGTCGGTCGGAGTCATGCCGACACATCGGGCGAACGCGCGCGCGAACACCACGCCGCTGTGGTAACCGACCTGCGAGGCGATCACGTCGATCTTGTCATCCGTGGTCTCGAGCAAATCCTGCGCACGCTGGATACGCATGTAGGTGACATGCTCCATCGGGGTGCGTCCCAGTTCACGCAGGCACAAGCGACGCAGGTGCTCGGCGCTGACGCAGGCCCGCGCGGCCAGGGCAGTGAGTTTCCAATCGTTGGCGAGTTCCTGAACCACCGCCTCCCACAGGGCGCTCATACGGGAATCCCCCTGCCAGGGCCGGGCCACCCGCCGGGCGGCGCCATGCAGGAGGCTGACCCAGTGGTGCACCTGGGCCGGATCGCGCGCCGCCGTCCACTCGTCGCGCAGCCCCTCCACCATGCGGCCCAGCTCGACGGCGCCTTGCTGCAGGCGCAAAGGGGATGCCGCCCCGACCAGCGGCTTGAGCCAGGGCGGCTCGTGGTAACGCACCCAGGCAAACCTCCACGGTTTGCCTGGCACGGCGTGAAACGCATTGAGCACCCGTGGCGGCGCGAGACAAAGCGATCCCGCCGTCACCCGCTCCCACCGTCCCTCCAGAAGGACGCGTCCCTCGCCCTCCAACGCCGCCAGCAGAAAGCTCCCCGTCGGCGCCAGACGCACGCGCCGGTAGGGAGCATACACCGTGTCCAAGCCCAGCCATGCGATGTGGTGCGCCATGAGCTCCGGACACTCCTTCTGCTCCAGCGCCCACCGCCGCGTACGGGGACCGTCCAGCGTCGTCTCAACCAACGGAAAAGGGGATGCCACCTGCGCCACTCCCCGAGTCAAGGTCCTCCACCGCCCCCTGGCACGCGCAAAACGGCGCGTGGCGCGCCGAAGTGTGAAGGGCGCGGAGTGAAGAGTGAAAGAAAACCAGCCAAAGCCCGTCAGGCCGGTCAGCCAGACAAGGCGCGGGCGCGAGGCCCGGCCCTACAACCGATCAACAATCCGCCCGCCGCGTCTTCGCGCTTAACTCCGTCCTCCGCCGAGGTGCAAATTCGTCAGCCAGGCGTGTGAACCCCGCCCTTTACCCCACCGCCCCACTCTCCACCCTCCCTCCACCCCGACTCCGCTTTCGCCCTTCGACGGGCTCAGGGCATGCTGCCCTTCACTCTTCGCCCTTCACTCTTCACTCTTCCCACTTCTG
The DNA here is from genome assembly GCA_016794725.1 of Opitutaceae bacterium. Classification (GTDB taxonomy): domain Bacteria; phylum Verrucomicrobiota; class Verrucomicrobiia; order Opitutales; family Opitutaceae; genus UBA6669. The sequence goes on from JAEUGZ010000183.1 coordinate 10,511, forward strand.
CCATGCCCAATCCCTGGACCGGTAAAGGAAACCCCTACACCCGCGAGGAGGTGCGCGAGCGCCTCCGTTCGACGCTCGCCAAGGGCGACGCCATCATCGCCGCCGGCGCCGGCACCGGCATCAGCGCCAAGTTCATCGAGAAGGGCGGCGCCGATCTCATCATCATCTACAACAGCGGTCGCTTTCGCATGATGGGACATGGTTCCACCTGCGGTCTCATGGCCTACGGTGACGCCAACGCCATTGCCATGGAGATCGGCGAATACGAGGTGCTGCCCGTCGTCGAGGAGGTGCCCGTGATTTGCGGCGTGCACGCGTCCGATCCGCGGCGCCGTATGTGGCACTGGCTCGGCCAGGTGAAGGAGATGGGCTTCTCGGGCGTGAACAACTTTCCCACCCACACCATCGTGGACGGCCACTTCCGCCAGGTGCTGGAGGAAACCGGCATGAGCGTGAAGAAGGAGTACGAGATGATCGCCCTCGCCCGACGCATGGACCTGTTTTCCATCGTCTATGTCGCCACGCCCGAGGAAGCCGCTGAAATGGCCAAGGCCGGCGCCGACGCCATCATCGCCCACGTCGGCACCACCGTCGGCGGCAGCATCGGCGTCAAGAACGCGGTCGTCAGC
>JAEUGZ010000189.1 GCA_016794725.1 Opitutaceae bacterium
CGGCGTGGCGACGCCGCGCAGTGGCGCCTGCGCCGGAGTCTGGAACATCGCGGTTTCGGCCTGCGGATCGTAATGACGTCCCGACTCAATCATCAGGACGCGCAATCCCTCCATGCACAGGGTGTAGGCGGACTGGCCGCCTCCCGCCCCCGAGCCAACGACTATCACATCGTAACCGGCCTGCAACGTGGTGGGGGTGACGAGGGGCATGGGGATCCTTTTCAGTCCAGTCCGAGCGCGCGCAGCACCTCCGGCGGAGGTCCCTCAAAATGCGGCAGGGGCACGTTGCCGACATAACCGATGTCCTTCATGCCCTCCGGGGTCGTGTAGTAGCCCCCCATGACGAGATCCCGAAAGCGCCGGAAAAACTGCGCGCCGGCCCGGTCGGCGGGAGCCGCACGGGTCACCGAACACAGCGCGTCGGCGAACGCGGACTGTTCCGCAAGCGTGAGGTCCGCAAAGGCCCGGCCGTGACGACGCCGCGCCTCGCCGTCGATCCAATCCAGACCTTCGAGCAGGGGTGCGCGGTCCGCGCGCTGGGCCGGATAGGGGGCGCTGATCCACTCGTCGATGAAGTCCGGCACACCGACCGCCGACGCCGGCGGGGCCTCGCCGTCCGCAGGAAGGATGAGATCGCACAGCGCCACGGTGGTCCGGCGTTGGGTCTCGGTCAGCGTCAGGGGCCAGACCTCGCCCGGGCGATAGACTTTCAGCAGATCCGGATCGGTGCCATAACCCGTCGCACCCGGAGCGGGTTTCGGGCCCGCGGGCAGGCGGGCGGAAAGGGTCGCTGCCGCCGCCAGTACCCAGGCGATCGCTTCCCGCCGGCTCAGCCGGGTCCGGAGAGAGGTGGAGTCAGTCATGGCGGGGCTTGGGGTCGAGGCGGTCTACTCCGGCAGAGGTCGACCTCGGGTTTCGGGCGCCAGCCAGATGACGGCCATGCCGATCAGGTAAACGAGGGTGATGATCGCGCCGGCCCGGGCATAGCTGCCGTCGAAGACGCGCATGAGCGCGCCCATCTGCACCGCCGCCGCCGCGGCAAAGATCCGGCCGGTGTTGAACGCCACGCCCTGGGCCGTCGCGCGCACCCGGGTGGGAAAAAGCTCGGGCAGGTAAAGCGGCAGCCAGCCGTAAAAGGCCGCCGTGGCCGTGCCGACGACAAAGCTGGCGAGCAGGAAGAGCGTACCGTAGGTATCAATGAAACGGAACAACCAGGCGCAGCTGAGCAGCGATGCGAGACACAGACCGAAATAGGCCGGCCGCCGGCCGAGGCGCCCGCCGAGCCAGGAGCCAGCCAGGCAGCCGAGAATGGCGCCGAAGGCAGTCAGGGTCTGCGTGTAGGCCTTGGCCTGCGGCGCGCCCGCCCCCGCCATCTGGTCCGCCCAGAGCGGCAGCCACTGCACGGAGCCCCAGGAACCGATCAGGGCGACACTGGCAAACACGGTCGCCAGCACGGTCTTCATCAGCAGACCGGGCGCGAGCATTTCGCGCACCGGACTCGAGCCCGCCCGCGCCGTGGCCTGTATCCAACGTTCGGACTCCGGAACGAAAAGCCGGATGACAAAGGTCAGCAGCGCCGGCGCCGCGCCGACCAGCATGACCCAGCGCCAGGAGTCCTGGGTGACCGAGAAGAAAATGCCCAACACCCCGATCAACGCGAATCCCACGTTCGCCGCCGCCCCAATCACGCCCGCGAGCCAGGGACGGTGCTTCTCCGGCCAGACCTCCATCACCAGCGCCACCCCGAGCGACCATTCCCCACCCATGCCCAGGGCGGCGAGAAAACGCAGGCCGCCCAGTTGTTGGGGGGTCTGGGCGAAATAGGCGGCCCCGGTGAAGAGCGAGTAGCTGAGGATCGCCAGGCTCATCGCCCGCACCCGCCCAATCCGGTCTCCCAACCAGCCAAAAACGAGTCCACCACAGGCGGCGCCCAACAAGAATAGCGCCGTGATCGTTCCCATCCAGCGCCCGATGTACCCGGGGTCCACCACCCCGGTGGCCGCCTGCATCTCGAGCAACGCCGGACGGGCGACGAGCGGGAAGATGCCCATCTCCATGCCATCGAACATCCAGCCGAGAAAGGCAGCGACGAGCACGAGGTACCGACGGTCCGGAGAAACGGGGGAAGATGACATGGGGTGAGGGAACCGGGGGGACGGGGTTCCGAAGACAACGCATCCTTGGGATGGGAGGTAAATGATCGTTGTCAATCTGTTTGAACTACCTGATCGATCATTAAATTCTTGACCGTTCATTCCACCTCAGCTCTCTTCCGCTCGTCCCCGGATCGCCCGGCCTACCCCTCACCACCTGTCCTCTGGCTCGGCGCTCCGTTTCGGCCCCTCCTTTTCCATGCACAACAAGGTTCTCATCATCGTCGGCGACGCGTCCGAAACGGTCGACACCCTCTACCCGTTCTTCCGCCTGCAGGAGGGCGGCTATGTGCCGGTGGTCGCCGCTCCTGAAAAACGAAAGTACCAGATGGTGCTGCACGAGGTGAAACCCGGCTGGACCATCACCAAGGAGTGGGAGGGCTACACCATTGACGCCGACATCGCCTTCAAGGACGTCAATCCCGAGCAATACCTCGGTATCTTCTTCAGCGGTGGCCGCGCACCGGAATACATCCGGGACGATCCGGACCTGATCCGGATGACGCGCTGGTTCTTCGAGCACAACAAGCCGGTCGCCAGTGTCTGTCACGGTTGCGAGATTCCGGCACGGGCCGACTGCATCCGGGGACGTCGCATCACCGCGGTCGCCAAGTGTCGCTTCGACATCGAGGTCTGCGGCGGAATCTACGTCAACGAGCCCTGCGTCGTGGACCGCAATCTGGTGAGCGGCCGGACCTTTCACGACCACGGGCACTACATGGGCGCGTGGATGAGCCTGCTCGACGCGGAACGAAAGCGATTGCAGAACGCCGCCTGATCCAAACCCGTTCGCGCCACCCCACGCGATGCCCTCGACCCGCCGCCGTTTTCTCAAACGCGCCGCCACCGCCGTCACGCTCCTGACCGCTTCTCCGCGGCTGATCCGGGCTTCGGACGGTGGCCCCCTGAGCCTCGGCTTCAGTCTCTATGGCATGAAGTCGCTGACCGTGGAGGAGGCGATCGCGACCTGCGCCCGCATTGGCTACCGCAACGTCGAGCTCTCCCTGCTCCCGGGTTTTCCCACGGAGCCCAAACTGCTGACCCCGGCACTGCGGAAGCAGGTCCGGCAAAGCCTGTCCCACCACGGGCTGGCCGCGAGCGCGCTGCTCGGCAGCTTCGGGCTGGCCGCCGCCCCGGCGGTCCACGCCGAAACGCTGGCAGTTTTCCGCCGGATCGCCGAGTTTACCCAGGAACTGAATACCGCATCCCCGCCGCTCCTGCAAACCACGCTGGGAGGCACACCTGCCGATTGGCCGGCCCAGCGCTCCCTCATGGTCGACCGTCTCGGGGAGTGGAACCGGGTGGCCGAAGCCACCGGGCTCTCGATCGCGATCAAGGCCCACGTGAACCACGCGGTGAATACCCCGGATCGCCTGCTCACGCTGCTGCGCGAAACCGCCGGCTCCCGGATTTCTGTCGTCTACGACCACAGTCACTTTGCCCTCGCGGGTTTCTCCATTGAGGAAAGCCTGCGTCCGCTCGCGCCGTTCACGCGCTACGTGCATGTCAAGGAGGCCACCGGCACGCCGCAGGCCGTGCGCTTCCTGCTTCCTGGCGAGGGCACGCCCGATTTCGGCGCCTACTTCCGCCTGCTCACGAGCCTCGGCTACCGGGGCCCGGTCGTCGCCGAGGTCAGCGCCCAGATTTCCACGCGACCCGGATACGACCCGGTCGCCGCCGCCGAGCGCTGCCACC
>JAEUGZ010000221.1 GCA_016794725.1 Opitutaceae bacterium
TACCGCTACAAATCCGCCCTTTCCACCATGTTTCGCCCTCCGGCCCTCGTTCATGCCTACCTGCTCGGGCTGCTCCTCGTCGGACCCGTCGCGCGCGGGACGGCCGCGACGCTGACGGTCGCGGTCAAGGACGCCAAGGGCGCGGCCGTGGTCGATGCCGTGGTCGCCCTCATCCCGCTCGACGCTCCCGTTCCTCCGCTCGCCGCATCGCCCCACGAGATCGTGCAAAGGAACCAGGAATTCCAGTCCTACGTCACGGTGGTGCAGGCGGGATCCCAGGTCCAGTTCCCCAATCGGGACACGGTCCAGCATCACCTGTATTCACTCTCCAAGGCCAAGAAGTTCGAGCTCGCGCTCTACAATCCCGGCCAGGCCGAGTCCATGGTCTTCGACGTCTCCGGGGTCGTCACACTCGGCTGCAACATCCACGACTGGATGCTGGCCTACCTCTACGTCGTGCCCACGCCTTACTTTTCGCAGACCGCTGGGACCGGGGAGACTTCGGTGACCGCGCCACAGGGACGCTACCGTCTGGAGTTGATGCATCCGCGTCTCGGAACCTCGATCAGCGAAGAAGTTGCGCTGACCGACGGGGGCACGCTCGCCCGCAGCTTCACCGTCACCCTCAAGGCCGATCGTCGCATCCGCCGGGCCCCCGACCCCAAGGCCGGCACCTACCGCTGATCGCGTGCACCTGCGGTTCCCCCGTTTTCGTCACTTTCGCCAGCAGCTGATGGTGTTGCTGCTCGGCCTGATCGCGCTCGTGCAGGCAACCGTCTATGTGCTGGTGTCCCAGGCCAGCGAACGCAACGCCCTCGCGCACATCCGGCAGAACCTCGGCATCGGTGCGCGCATCTTCCAGCAATCGCTGAACGAACGGATCGAGACCCTCTCGACCGGTGCCCGCCTCATGGCTGAGGACTACGCGATCAAGCCGCTGCTGATGCGCGACCCCGACGCCGGCACCCTGCGTTCAACCCTGCAGAGCTTCACCACCCGGGTCGGAGCCGACGTGATCTGCCTGTTCAGCGCCGAGGCGGAGCTGCTCGCCTCAACGGACAAGTCCCTGGGGCCCGAACAAATTGCACCCTTTCGCCGGCTGATCGAGCGCGCCACCGAAGCGGATTTGGAACGGACCAGTGGATACGCCCTGTTGCACAACCAGCTCCAGGTGCTGGTGGTGGTGCCGCTCTACGCCCCCAAGCCCAATGTCGCCTACTGGTTCGGGCTCGCGTTCCCCATCGACCGCAGTTTCGCCCAGAAAATCCGCGAAGTTTCCCAGTTGGAGGTGACCTTCCTCTCCGGGCCGCCCCAACAGTTGCCCCGGGTGCTTGCCACCACGGTGTCCGGGCCCGCCGGAAACAACCTGTCCAACGCCTTCGGGCAGGCCTCCCCGTCCACCGCTGAGGGATCGACGTCCGTCGTCACACTCGACGGGGAACCCTACGTCACCCGCTTCGAACCGCTCGCCCGGCTCGATGGCGAACCGGTCCGCATCGCGCTGCAGCGTTCACTTCAGGCCGAACTGGCACCCTCGCGGGAGCTTGAGCGCGTCATGCTCGCCATCTCCCTCGCGGCCCTGCTCGCCGCCAGCGTGGCTGCCTGGACCCTCGCGCAGGGGGTGAGCCGTCCGGTGCAGGAACTGGCCGCCCACACCGGTCGCGTCGCCCGGGGCGACTACACCACCCGCATCACCCTCAACCGCGCGGACGAACTGGGCCAGCTCGCCACCGCCTTCAACGACATGACGTCCGGTTTGGCGGAGCGGGACCGCGTGCGTGACCTGCTGGGCAAGGTCGTCTCACCGGAAATCGCAACCCAGCTCCTCCACTCCGGCGTATCCCTCGGTGGCGAGGACCGGATCGTGACAGTCCTGTTTTGCGACCTCCGCAATTTCACCGGCCTTTCCGAACGGCTGGAACCTCAGGCCGCGCTCGGCCTGCTCAACCGTTACCTGGACCGCATGAGCACGATCATCGAGTCGCACGGCGGGGTGATCGACAAGTACATCGGCGACGCCATCATGGCGTTGTTCGGTGCTCCCGTCAGCAACACCCACGCCGCGAATCAGGCCGTGGCCACCGCGCGGGACATGGTCGCCGCCCTCGCCACCCTGAATCGGGAGCTGTCGGCCGAGGGACAACCCACGCTTTCCTTCGGCATTGGCATCAACACCGCCCGCGTGGTCGCCGGCAACATGGGCTCGAAGTCCCGGCTCAACTACACCGTGATCGGTGACGGCGTGAACCTTGCCTCGCGGCTGGAGGGATTGACCCGCGAGCCCTCCTACGCCACCCCCGTCATCCTCAGCGAGGCCACCGTCAAAGCCCTTGCCACGCCCGTGGCTACGCGGGAACTCGGATCGGTGACCGTAAAGGGGAAGGTGGAGCCCGTCAGGATTTTCGCCCTCACACTGCATCCTTGAACCTATTTTCGGCCGTTGAAACCAATCGATCCGTTCATAAACCACGGTTGGACACGGATAAGCACGGATCCGGGGCCCCACACGTAATGCCCCGGCATGACGGCTGCCCGCTTTGGCACAACTCGTTTGTATCCGTGTTGATCCGTGTCCATCCGTGGTTGAATCGCGGTCTTTGGATGAAACGGCATGCCATCCCGCTTCACGCCCCCTCTAAGTAGTCTCCAAGGAGAGGGCTCGTAAAAGTGCTCCCATCGAAGCCGGGTTCCCTGACAACAGTCGCTGCGGAAAGGGTCGATAGGAAGGGAGGTGCCCGCAGGGTCCACCCCGCCGGCACTCCGTCATGATCTCCTACGCTCTCTCTCCTCTGGCCTCCGCGCCCCGCACGGCGCGTTCGCGTGTCCCGCTGGTTCGCATGGTCCTCGTGGCCAGCATGTTCCTCTTCGCGCTGGCCCCGCGACTGGCAGCCCTGAGTCCTCCCGCGGGCAAGATCGTTCTGACCATCACTGGCAATATCGCTTTCACCAATGGGGTCGAACGGGCCGACTTCGACCTCGCGATGCTCGAAGCCCTGCCGCAACACAGTTTCAGCACGCGCACCCCCTGGTACCCGACGGCACGCACCTTTTCCGGCCCGCGCCTTCGCGATGTGCTCATTGCCGTCGGTGCCCAGGGTGAATCCCTCGGTGCCAGTGCGCTGAATGACTACAAAACATCGATCCCTTTCGACGACGCCCGGAAGTTTGATGTCATCATCGCCCTCAAGCTGGATGAAAAGCCGATGACCGTGCGGGAAAAGGGACCTCTCTTCATCATTTATCCCTTTGATTCGAAGAAGGAACTGAACACCGAGCTGTACTACAATCGGTCGGCCTGGCAGCTGCGCAAACTCGAGGTCAAGTAATCCCTCTTGGATACTTCGTCACCCTCTCCCAGCGCTCCCGTGCGACTCTACCGACGATCCGTCGTGGCGATGGGACTGTCGCTGCTGGTGGCCTTCACCGCGATTCTCTCGGTGCAGAAGCGCCAGTACGACCTGCTCACCCACAGCCTCCGCTTCAGCGAGGACAACGGACCCTGGTCCTGTTTCCAGCTGGAGTCCGAGGCGATGCGCATGGCGGAGACCCTGCGTGACGAATCAGCCCATGCCACCCCCGATCTGGAACGTTTGGGTCTGCGCTGTGACATCCTGGTCAGTCGCGTCGACATCCTCGACGCCTTCCAGCTGGCGCCGAACGCGCCGCCGCTCGCGCCGCGTTTCGCCGCGATGTTCACCACCCTGCACGCCTTCATCGATGACATGGACCGCCTGCTGAAGGCCGGACGACCGCCCACGGAGATGAGCCGGGAGATGGAACGCCTCGCCCACGTGCTCGATTCGCTCGGCGAGTCGCTCCACGACTTCTCCCTGCAGTCGCAGCAACGGGAGGCTGAACGGGTTGCCTCCCACAATGACGCCATCCGCCGGCAGATCTTTTGGGGCCTGCTGCTCACCCTCTTTCAGTGCGGGCTCACCCTCACGCTCGCCCTCGTCGTGTACCGCCAGATTCGCGCGCTGTCGCACCGGCAGACGGAACTGCAGACCCTGGCCCGCAGCCTCGAGGAGGCCAGCACCGAGGCCCAGCAGGCCAACCGCGCCAAGTCCGAGTTCCTCGCCAACATGAGCCACGAGATCCGCACGCCGATGAACGGCGTCATCGGCATGGTCGAGGCCATTCTGGATACCGACCTTTCCACAGCCCAGCGGCGTCACGCCCAGATTGCCAAGAACAGCGGAGAGGCGCTGCTCACCCTGCTCAATGACATCCTCGACTTCTCCAAGATCGAGGCCGGCAAGCTCAGCCTGGAGTCCATCGACTTCGACCTCCACCGCATGATCGACGACGTGGCGGCCACATTTGCCACGCGAGCCAACGAAAAGAGGATCGAACTGATCTGCTTCGCCGCGCCCGGGGTGCCGGGGCGTCTGCGCGGCGACCCGGGCCGGCTCCGCCAGATCCTCAACAACCTGGTCGGCAATGC